>NZ_CP092519.1:1587033-1904440 GCF_022430525.1 Cetobacterium somerae
ATTTTTAGAATCTATATCTTCCACTGTTTTTTTCAAAGAGATTTCAATTTTTTTATCTCTATACCACTCTTCTGGTTTTACTAAGAATTTTTCTCTTGAAATATTTTCTCCAATCATTTCAGACAATAATGTTCTATAATATGGATACTCTTTCTCTTTAGATAAAATAACTATCTTAGCTTTGTCATTTCTTTCTCTAATTACTTGAGCAGTGGATAAAGCTGCAACTCCTCCACCTATTATAACTATTTTTTCTTCAGCATCACTTTTTTCAATTTTTTTATCTAGTGGCGATGGCACAAAGAATTCTCTTCCAACTCCACATGCTGGGCAAACCTCTGGGGGATCAATTTGAACATATGATTCTCCACAAACACTACATGTCCATCTCATTAATTTTCTATCTGGATTTAAATTCTCCATAACTGTATCCACCACCTTTTCTGGGAGTGTTTTCAAACACATATGCTTTGCAAACTCTTTTCCAAATTCAAATGCTGTATCTAAATCTTTTCTAGATGCTCTAAAATTAACTTTCATCCCATCTATAACATGCATTCTAAGTTCTTTTAATCTAGAAATTATATTAGGAACAGCTTCTCCACTCCATCCATAGCTTCCAAAAGCTGATACATATTTTCCGCCATGAACAATCGGATTTAACGATGTTAAAAGATTCCAAATAACTGGCAATGTATCTCCGTTTATAGTACAACTCCCAAATAGTATCCCATCTGCCCATTGAAATTCTCTTAAAATCTCACCTTCTAATTTTCCAAAGTTATCTATATTTAAATCATAACTTTTTACTTCTATAGTAGAATTGTAATCTTTTATTCCTTTTTCAATTTCTTGAGCTAGCTCTCTTGTATATCCATAAGCTGTTGCATATGGGATTATAATACTTTTAAATTCATTTGGATTTTTTACTGTTGACCAATTTTTATATGTTTGTATCATTTTATCGATATCAATATCTAAAACAGGACCATGCCCTGGAAGTATTGCATCAATCTTTAAATCTTTAATTTTTTCAATTCCTTCTAACATATATTTTCTAAAAGGTGAAAATATACACATATAATAGTATCTTAAAGCAACCATATAATCTTTATGTCTTTCAACTGGAACTTTTGACAACAATATACCATCAAAACTAAAATGAGACCCAAATGAATCACATGTCACTAGATATTTATCCTCTTCTATGTAAGTATACATTGAATCTGGCCAATGTAAAAATGGTGCTGATATAAATTTCAACGTTTTATTTCCTAAAGAGATAGTGTCATCTTGTCCTACAATTATATGAGGAAAATCTTTGTTTAGTATACCTCTTAAAAACTCAATTGTATTTTTTGATCCAACAACTTTAGCATTTGGTGCTAAATCTAATAATTTTCCAACAGATCCTGAATGATCTGGTTCTGTATGGTTTAATACAATATAATCAATTTTACTGATGTCATCTAAACATGTTTTTAATCTTTCTAAAAACTCTTGGAATTTATTTTCTTTTACAGTTTCGAAAACTGCTATTTTTTTATCACCCTTAACTAAATAAGAGTTATACGTCGTCCCAAATTGAGTCTCCATAATCACATCAAACACTTTCAGATCTGGATTTAATGCTCCAATCCAATAGATTCCATCTTTCAATTTAAAAGAGTTCATAAGCCCACCTCGATATTTATTTACCTTCTTTTTCTCTTTCAGCTTGAGATTTTGTTACATAGTATGGCTCAAGAGTAAATAAATTATCCTCTTTATTTTCAGCTAATTCAGCTAGTAAAGAAGCTCTAGATATATTTAAAGATTTTTTAATAAATATACATTTATCTCCTAGTTTTTCTCTTATTATATCTTCGTATGCAGATGCTCCATCTCCAACAAATACAGTTTCTTCATCCACAATATTTAATATATTCTCTAGTTCTTCAGCCATATATTCTCCATCTAACATAAAGGCATCATTCTTTTTTTTATATACTCCAGAGAATACTCTTTCCTTTCTTGCATCTAACATTGCTATAACTTTTTTATCACCATTATATGTATTAGCAAGTAAATCCAGTTCATTTATTCCAGCAATTGGCTTTTTTAAAGCATATGCTAATCCTTTAGCTAACCCTACTCCAATTCTTATTCCAGTAAATGAACCTGGCCCTGTACTTACAGCAATTTTATCAATCTCTTTTTTATCTATCCCAGTTAAATTAAATAATGTATCTATTGTTGTCATTGTTATTGCTGAGTGATTTTGCTTTACATTTAAAGTTATTTCTCCAACAACGCCTTTTTTATTATCATAAATAGCTACTGTTCCTATATTTGTAGATGTATCAATTGCTAAAATCAACATATTTTAACATCTCCTCCTCTTTTACTTTATCTCCTATATACTCTAAACTAACACTTCTAACCTCTTGCTCTTCTTTATCTAAAGCATATTCAAACTCTATCTTTATATATTTTTTAGGCAACTCACTTTCAATTATATTTGCCCACTCTATAAGCGCTACTCCATCATTATTTATGTAATCTTCATAACCAATTTCATAAATCTCTTCTGGACTTCCTAATCTATACACATCAAAATGATAAAGAGGTAATCTTCCATCCAAGTACTCTAAAACGTAATTAAATGTAGGACTTTTCAAATTGTCCATTATTCCAAAAGCTTTTGCAAAAGTTTTTGTAAACGTTGTTTTCCCTGTTCCTAAATCACCTATTAGAGCTACCACTGTATTTGGCGAAACATAATCTGCTAGTTTTTTAGCTAATATATTGATTTCATCAAATGTTAATATTTTTTTCATAATTCACCTACCCTTGTATCTTATTAACTATGTTCGTTGTAGACTTCCCTTCTACAAACCCTAAAATTCTAACTTCTCCACCATTTTTCTCTACAATTTTTGTTTCTGGAAGATCATCTTTTGTATAATCTCCTCCTTTTACATGAATTGAAGGTTTTAATTCATCTAATAACTCACAAGGAGTATCTTCTTCAAATATAACTGTATAATCTACAGCTTTTAAACCACAAAGCATTTCAGCTCTATCTACTTCACTATTAATTGGTCTACTTTCACCTTTTAATCTTTTTACAGATGCATCTGAATTTACTCCAACAACAAGTATATCCCCTTGTCTTTTAGCCTCATTTAAATATGTTAAATGTCCTACATGTAGAATGTCAAAACACCCATTTGTAAAAACTACTTTTTTATTTTGCATCTTTAACTCTTCTATTATTTGTGCTGCCATAGCTCTTTTTAAAATCATATATACTCTCCTATTATGCTATCTTTTTATGTTTTCTATTATACCATAATTTTTGAACTTATATACATCTCCTAGTTTTTTTTCTTATCTCATGTTAAACTATTTTAGAGGTGATTTTTTTGAGAATTTTAGGGATTGACCCAGGTACTGCAATCGTTGGATATTCAATTGTAGATTATAAAGAAAATAAAATTAATTTAATAAAATACGGATGTGTTTTCACAGACAAAAATCTTCCTATGGAAGATAGACTTTTACAAATTTTCAACGAACTTGAAGAGATTATAGATTTTTATGCTCCACAATTCATGGCGGTTGAGGAACTTTTCTTTTTTAAAAATAATAAAACAGTTATTAGTGTTGGACAAGCTAGAGGCGTTATAATCCTAGCTGGAAAAAAAAATAATTTGCAAATAGAAAGTTATACACCACTTCAAGTTAAAATGGGTATTACTGGTTATGGTAAAGCAGATAAAAAACAAGTACAACTTATGGTTCAAAAAATCTTAAAATTAGAAGAGATTCCTAAACCTGACGATGCTGCTGATGCTATTGCTGTAGCTATTACACATATTAATTCTCTTACTAATTCTTTATATACTCCCAAAGTAGCTGCACCTACCAAAATAGAAAAAGAGATTAAAAGTAATCGAATGACTGCTAAAGAATTTAGAGAACTTCTATTAAAAAAATAAAACGCTAGAACTCTAGCGTTTTTTTATTTATTATTATATTTTTTCAATCCTAAATCTATTATTTTTATCGCTTTTTCCAATCTATCTAATTCTAAAGCATACGATATTCTAATTTTATTCAATCCTAACTCTTCATTTTGATAGAACCCTTTTGCTGGTGCTAGCATAACTGTTGAATTGTCATATGAAAACTCTCCTAATAACCACTTAGAAAAATCTGTTGCATCTTTTACAGGAAGCTCAACTATACAATAAAATGCTCCTTCTGGTTTATTTAATACTACTCCATCTATTTTATTTAATCCTTCATATAGAAAATCTCTTCTTTCCATATATTTTTTATTAACAGCTTCGTAGTAATCTTTACCCATACATCTATATAATGCTTCTGCTCCAACCATATCAAGAGTTGATATTGATAATCTTGATTGACATAACTTTAAAATATAAGACATAAACTCTTTATTTTTATTTAATATTGTTCCAACTCTTGCACCACATGTCGAAAATCTTTTTGAAATAGAATCTATAAGTATTATTCTATCTAAATTATCTGCAAAAGTTCCACAACTAACTGTATCTTTACCATCGTAAATAAATTCTCTATAAACTTCATCACTTATTAAAAATAGATTTCTATCTTTTGAAATTTCATTTAACATTAAAAGTTCGTCCTTTGAGTAAACTGATCCTGTAGGATTTCCTGGATTTGAAAACATTATCGCTTTTGTTTTCTCTGTAATTAAATTTTCAATTACACTTTTTTCTGGAAGCTTGAAGTTTTCCTCAAATTTTGTAGGAATTCCCACAACTTTAATTCCTAACATAGCAAAAAAACTGTTATAGTTTGCATAATATGGTTCAGGAATTAAAACTTCTTCATCTGCATTAAAAAGTGTCATTAATGTAAACAATAATGCTTCACTTCCACCGGCAGTTATTAATATTTCATCATTTTCATAATTTATTCCTAAATTATTATAATATTTTTTTATTGAGTCTATTAACTCTTTTCTCCCTGATGAGTCCGAATAAGCTATTGTTCTCTCTCCAAAATTCTCTATTGCTTCAAAGAACTCCTTTGGAGTTTCTAAATCTGGTTGACCTATATTTAAATGTATTATATCTACACCAGCATCCTTAGCCTTTTTTGAATATGGTATTAACTCTCTCACTGGAGATGTTTTTAAATTTTGTATATTTTTTGAAAACATCTGTCCCTCCTAAAAAAACTTTTTTAATATTATATCAATCTATCGCATTTATGTGAAGTTTTTTTTAATTGAAGTGTTTTCTAAACTCTGATATAATTCAATCAATAACTATTCTTTATAAGGAGAGAATTTATAATGGCAATAAAATTTAAATCATTTTTCTTAACATTGGGAATTTTTTACATTTTAATAGGAGCTCTTGGAATTAGCAATATGGGATTTTTCAATCAAAATATAGAGTATATTTTAAGTACTGTTTTATTTTTAAATGGTATATATCATGTTTTCTATTCAATGACAAATCGAAAAAGTCCATACTTCCATTGGGGACTTGTTCTAGGTGAGGGAATAATCGAGCTTATATCTGTAGCTATCATTCTTTTAAACACTTTTACTAGTCAATTATTTTTTACAAGTTATATTGGTGGACTTCTTTGTCTAAAGGGTTTAATTTTAATTTTAGGTAGAGATAATAAACTTACATCTTGGGAGAATACAAAAGCTAAAGTAAAAATCTTAGTTATTGTAAAAGGGCTTTTACATTTCCTATTTGGTTCTTTAATCATTGTATTACCTTTACTAACTGATAAAGCTGTTTATGTTGTTTTTGGATGGTATATTTTATTTTTAGGAATCCATTTTTTAACAGAGGAATATATTACCAATAAAAAAAGTGATGTTTAATTACATCACTTTTTTACTTTTTCCATATATAAACTTGGGATTTTTCATAATCATTTAATCCTATAAACCAAAGTAATATTCCATAAGATGTTGCATAAAGTCCTATCTTTATCAAGAAATTTAAATAATTAATTTCTATTAAATAGTAATTTAAAATATATCCAAATATCATTACTATTCCTATTGGTATTGACATTTTTATAATATTTTTCCAAAATTTAACTATATCTAATCCTACTGAAACTTTATAATATATATTCATAACTATTATTTGTCCTAAAATAAAAGAAATTCCCGTAGCTATTGCACATCCTATTGCTCCAACTTTTTTTACAAAAATAATACTAAGAACTAAATTTAAAATAGCTATTATAAAATAAACTATTGATCTAAATTGATGCATATTTTTAGCCTGCATTATACTTACACCAGTACTTTGAATTAAGGGAACTGTTAATGGTATCATTATCCATAACGCTATATTATACGCTTCAATATATTCTTTTCCAACCCACAAAGTTATAAAATCTTTTCCAAATAATATAAAGCCTGAAGAAATTAATCCTAAAAGAATATATTGTAATCTTCCAATTTTTAAGAACATATCATCTACTTCTTGGTGCTTTTCTTCTACTATTAACCTATTTATTCTTGGAAATAAAACACCTGAAACAGCTGATGCAAACCCCATATAAAGAGTATTAAATATTGCTCCAACAGAGTATATTGCAATTCCTTGAACTCCAACATACTTTCCTATTATAACTCTATCCGTTCCCCAATAAATTTGATCGATTAATACATTTAAAAAAATAAAAAATGAGTAAACAAATATCTCTTTTAAAATATCATTATTAAATTTAGAAATTTTTATTTTCATTCCTAATTTAAAGGCATAAATCATATCAAAGAAATAAGATAGTATTGCAAAACATACAGTTGAAATAGTTACTGCTATTAAACCAAAACCATTTATCATTAACATTGCTCCAACAATAGGATTTAGTATAATTGTTATAAGTTTTACTCCTCTTTGGTATATAAACTTTTCTCTAGATGTTATATTAGTAGAAAAAATACCCATTGGAAATGATATAATTACATTTAAGGCTAATATTATAAATACCGCTTTTGTTTTTTCAAGTTCTACCAAAGTAAATCTCTCTCCAAAAAATTTCCCAATATTTATATAAATGTATACTCCTATAATAAAAGCTATCGTCATTAAAATAGAAAAAATTACTAAAAACATTCCATTTAAAGATTTTTCTTCCTCTATTTTCCCTTCAGCTCTGTATCTTGTTGTATATCTTAGCATTGTATTCCCTAATCCTAAGTTCAAAATAGATATATATCCCATTATTGACTGAACCAATGAGTTTATTCCGTAATCTCCTGGTCCTAAATACTTCATATATAAAGGCGTATATAAAATCTGAATAACTGAACTTATAATTATTGTCATCATTGAAAGAGCTGTTCCTATTTTTAGTTCATTTCTAGCCATATCAACCTCTATTCGCTTAAAAAATCATCTAATTTTAAAAAATGTCTCTCTCCATCCTGAGCTGCTCTTATAAGTGTGTTTGGAGATAGTGCCTCATTCTCTTTAAATTTTTCAAAATTTAAACCTTGTAAATTTTCTAAAGAAGCATAATTTTGCTTAAACTCTAAATCTTCTAAAACATTTGTCATTTTTTTGCTATACGCTATTGGAAATACAGGTTTTTTAAGAACAAATCCTAATATCATTGCATGAAATCTTGTAGCTACAATACTATCAGCTTTATTTAATATTTCCAATGCTTCATTCATATCTCCTCTATAAAAATATTTAGAAATATGTTTATGTTGCTCATTTGGTATCATATTTAATAATTTTTTTATAGCTTCTTCGTCTTTTTCACCTTGACAAAATGACATAAATTTAACTTTTTTTCCACTTTTTATAATATCTAAAGTTAATGTTTTCAATCTATTAAAATATTCTGACTCTATTCCAGAAAAACCTGACCTTGCTGATGGCAAAATTATAGAAAATAAAACATAATCTTCTTTTGCTACAGCATCTTGCTTTAGACTAAAAACTATATCCTTTCCAAATCTTACATTTTCTAAATCTTTAAAAAGCTCATATGAATATCTTTCTCTAAAACATACATCCTTACATTTTTTGAAAAAATCATGATACATGCTTTTAAATACTTCACTTTTATAAGGACCAAAATTTGCTCCTAAAATAAAATAGTTTTTTCCAAATTCCAAATTTCTTTCTCTTATTTTAAAGTCCTCTTTTGAAAAATCATTTTCTATAAAAATTGATCCTCCTATATTAACAACACCATCCAACTCTTTCGCTTTTAAATCTTCCAATATATTAGATACTCCAAATTTTCTTCCTAAACGAAATAATATCTTTTTTGCAAAAGTGTTATTATATAAAATCTTTAAATTATTTGTTTCAATCCCCTTTAAATTTTCATATTCAGGAGTAGCAAAAAGATAAAACTCTGTATCTTTATATCTTTCACAAAGCATTTTTATAAAAAGATCATCTCCTAAATTTAATTGTGCATATGCCTTTATTAATATTTTTTTCACTGTCCCTCACCCTATTTTATTGTTAACATTTTTTTTAACTTCTTAAGCCACATCATTTTTAATCTAAAAATTCTATAGTAATAATATGTTTTTATATCTATAGTTTCAATTTCTTTTAAACTATCTATTTCTTCTTTTATCTTTATATAAAACCTTTTCCAATTTTCAACTTTATTTTCACTTAATTTTTGAAGTACATCAAAGGGATACATTATACCATGATATTTAAAGCATTCCCTAACTTTATTTATATTTTCCTCGTATGCCTCGTTTCTTTTATAAAAAGAGATTAATTCTCTTAGAACAATATAAATATCTGTTCTATTTTTATAATTATTTGAAACTGAATTTTGATTCATAAAATAATTATAAAAAGGTTTATCTACAGAAATTATATTTTCACTATAAAAAAAACTCATAAAATTAAAAAACATATCTTCTCCAGTATAGATATTTAATAAAAATCTAATATTATTTTTTTCTAATAAATCTTTTTTATAAATTTTATTACATGGTGATGCGAACCACTCTGTAGTACAATCTATATAATCATTTTTAGTACTTCTTTTAGGAATTTTAACTGTTGAAAGAAGATTTTTATTTTCATCTAGTTTTTTAAATCCACATATTACAATATCTGCTTGATGTTTTTCAGCTTCTTCTACCATGTTTACATACATATCTGAATCCACCCAATCATCAGAATCTAAAAAAGCTATATATTTTCCTTTGGCCATTGAAATCCCTAAATTTCTAGCAGCACTACACCCACTATTTTGAACTTTTTTATATATTATACTCTTATTATTTTCAGACATTTTTAAACAAATATCTGATGTTTTATCTTTTGATCCATCATCTATAACTATAATTTCAATATTTTTTAAATATTGATTTAAAACAGAGTTTATACATCGTTCAATATATTTTTCAACATTATAAGCTGGAATTATAACACTTAACACTTTTCCTCCCGTTACTTTTAATTTTGTTTTAAATTATATAATGATAAATATAATAATTCAAATAAATTTATCTTGTATTTTTTTTCCAAAAATAGTAAAATTGAAATTAGTTTCCTAGGAAACTAATTTCAATTTAGGAGTGATTATATGTTAATTCATAAAAAATCTATACTTATATATTTCATTATTTTTCTTTCTTTCTTTATTATCTTAATAGGAACAGTGGCTGTACAAATGAATATTCCCTATTCTTCTAGAGCACATTTAGAATATCAAATTTCTCCTGTATATAGTAAAGTATCTGGTAGTGTTGATAAAATATTTGTTAAAAATGGAGAGATTGTTAGCTCTCAACAACCACTTTTTTCAATTGATAATAAAGTTTATCATGCTTCATATATTTCAGCTCTAGGTAAATATAATGAAGTTCTTGATTCAATTAAAAATTTAAAAAATGATATCGACAAAACTAAAGAAATCATAGAAAAAAATAAAATTATATTCCTTCAAAATAAAAAAGAACTTATAAAATTTCAAACTCTTTATAAGAAAAATTTTATAAGTGAACTTGATCTTGATAATATGAGAAATAAACTTTTAGATTCAGAAAAAACTTTAAATAATAGTGAAAATGAATTAAAAAATTTACAAGTTAAATATAAAAAAAATGAAGATTCAATCCCTTCTCTTTTAATAGCAAAAGGATCTCTAAACCAAGCTAAAATTAATCTAGATAACACAACTATTTTATCCCCAATGAAAGGAGAAATAGTTATGGATAATTTTTATGAAAATACCTTTGTTAAAGAGAATACAACACTTTTTTATATAAAAAATGATGATATCTTAAAGGTAAATGTTGATTTAAAAGAAAAAAATATTAACTCAATAACTTCTGGAAGGAAAGCTCTTATACTATTTGATGGTATCCCTGGTATTATTTTTAAAGGCAAAGTTGAAAATATTAGTCCTATCTTAGCTCAAGGTTACACAGCTTCAAATACTTTAGTTAATATTCCAGAAGATAATCGTTGGATAAGAGATAACGGTAAAATTAGAGTATCTATTCTTGTTGAAAATTCTCAAAGCATTAAAAATTTATCTAGTGGCTCTATGGCATCAGTTATTCTTCTTTCAAAAGATGACAATATTTTTTATAACTTTATGGCTAAAGTTTGGATCCATATTATAAAGGTATTCAACTATGTGTATTAAAGATTATTCCAACGATATTTTAAGGACTATTTTTGCTATTACTATTGGACTTTTAATAAGTAAATATACAAATCTTTCTTTTAATTTTCAAATCCCTGTGGTAGCATTTGGAGTTGTTACTAGTATGACTTATTTTTCTTTAAAAATATTTTTAAAAAATTATTTATGGACTGGTATTTTTGCCACTATTGGTCTTTCTGTTTCAGAGATATTTCGAGATAAATTTCTTTTATTTTCATTAGCAACTTTTATTTTTTTCTTTACTTGCTTTTTTTTGTCTAGTAGATATCAAAATGCTGTTAGAAGTGGTATTTTAGGCTACTCTTTTACAACTATATATTCAACCTATAGTGATAAGATTGTAGAAAATATGGTTACAGATATCTTTACTGTTACCTTTATAGGTGGTATGATAGGATGCTTACTTTTATATATTTTTCCTAAGAAAAAAGAAGAGTATAAAATATCTGCAATCACTTCTAATGAAAATATCCATCCTAGTTTTTTAACTGCATTAAAAATAACTATTATCGTTTTTACTATTTGGATTTTATATATGATTTTTGATATTCGTGATACCTTTTTTGCATATGCAACTCTAGCAGGTATATATACAAATCTAAATTTAGATAAAATTCATAAATTATCTTTCTTAAATATTTTTATTCATGTTCTGGGGTGTACTATAGCCATTATTTTTTCTTTTTTAATTAATGGTATTGGAAATAATCCTATTATTTTTTCTTTAGGAATTATGTTATTTTTTTATCCGTTAATTTATTTAGGTTATTATGGTGATACCCCTTATAAAAGAGGTTTTTATTTCGGAGTTGTCAGAGCCACTATATTGCCAATTTGTTTATATCTATCTCCTTATGGTGATATTGTAACTAAAGCTTCTTCAAGGGCTATTCAAATAACTATTATGCTTTTATTTTCAATGCTTTTAACTAGACTTATATTATTTATAGAAGGAGATTCAAATGAATAAAATTAAAATACCTGTTTTAATCTCAAGAATAAGTAAACTTCAAAGAAAAATTCTTAACGAAAAATTAAAAGATTTTAATTTAGAAGCTTCACAAGGTATAATTCTTTTTAAAATTAAAGAATTAGGAGAAAGTACTCCTAAAGAACTTATTGAAATGGGAATTATCGAAAAACCTGCTATTAGCAAAACTTTAGCGAAACTAGAAAAACTTGGATATATCGAAAAAATTCCCTCATTAAAAGATGCTCGAAGTTTCTCTGTTCGTTTAGCCAAAAACGGTGAAATGATTGAAAGCTGTGTTAACGACTTTATTGAAGATTTAAATAATAAATTTAAAATGATTTTAAATAATAACAGTTTAAAAGAATTAGAAACTTTACTTGTTTTTCTTGAAAATGAATCAATAAAAAAATAGCTGAAGTAACTTCAGCTATTTTTATTTATTTTGTTCCAAATATTCTATCTCCACAATCTCCTAAACCAGGATAAATATATCCATTTGAATCTAATCCTTGGTCTATTTTAGCAGTATAAATTGCTACATCTGGATGTGTTTGTAAAACTTTTGCAATTCCTTCTGGAGCTGCTACTAAACACATAAATACTATATTTTTTACTCCAGCATTTTTCAAGTAATCTATAGCATAAATTGCTGATCCACCTGTTGCTAACATTGGATCTACTAATATAACTTGTTTATTTTGAACATCTACAGGAAGTTTACAGTAGTAATATACTGGTTGTAGAGTTTCTTCATCTCTATAAACTCCTATATGTCCTATTTTTGCTGTTGGAATTAAAGATACTATTCCATCTACCATTCCTAATCCAGCTCTTAAAATAGGTACAACTGCAATGTTTGTTCCTAATGTATGTCCAGTTGTTTTCATTAGAGGAGTCTCAACCTCAATTTCATCTAAAACTAAATTTTTTGTTACTTCATAAGTCATCAGCTTAGATATCTCATTTAAATTTTCTCTGAATGATTTTGTATCCGTATTTTTATTTCTTAATAATGTTAATTTATGTTGTATTAGCGGATGATTTATTTCTATTACAGCCATTTTAACCTCCCTAGTTATATTTCTTTAAAAAAAAACAGGACATAGTCCCGTTTTCTTATTTTTTTAATCCAAATCTCTTATTGAATTGCTCTACTCTTCCAGCTGCGTCTATGAACTTAGCTTTTCCAGTATAGAATGGGTGACAGTTTGAACAAACAGCTATTTTAAGCTCGTCTCCCTTTGCTAAAGTTGATCTTGTTTCAAATTTGTTTCCACATGTACAATCAACAGTTATTACTTTGTACTCTGGATGAATTCCTTTTCTCATTAATTTCACCTTCCTAAAATCTTTCTATTTATCGTAAAGATTTTATCATAATTTTTTAACTTTTGCAACATTTTTTTGCTAATGATCCGAAGTTTTTTTGGTATTTTCTTCTCTTTCCTTTTTATTTTTTTTAATTTTATGATAAAATAGTATAAAACTTTAGAAGGAGAATTATGGCTACAAAATATTATGCTTTTATTATAGACAATGAAAATTACTCAAAAATTGTAACTTCTTGGCCTGAATGTCAAAGTGCTACTAAAGGAAAAAATGCTCGTTATAAATCATTTAAAACAGAGCTTGAAGCTAAAGAATGGTTAAAAAATGGTGGACTATATGAAGATAAAAAATTAAAAATTCAAGAGGCTAAAAATAAATTAGAAGATGGTATCTATTTTGATGCTGGAACTGGACGAGGTATTGGTGTCGAAGTGAGAGTTACTAACCGTTTAGGAATCTCTTTACTTGATAATATTCTTCCTGAAAAAATGATAAACGAGTTTGGAAACTATCTCGCTCCTCAAGGCAGTACAAATAACTATGGGGAATTAATCGGTATTTTTTTAGCTATTGATATTGCTTTAAGAGAAAGAAATTTTAAAATTTTTGGAGATAGTAAATTAATTATTGATTATTGGTCTAAAGGGCATTATAATAAATCGTCACTAAATGAAAAAACTATAAATCTTATTATGAAAACCGCTGAAAAAAGAGTACAGTTTGAAAGTCTAGGTGGAACTATTCAGCATGTTTCTGGGGATATCAATCCTGCAGATTTAGGTTTTCATAAATAAATTAGGAGGAGTACATGGAGTTCGAACTATTTGATAAATTACATCTTTTTTATCTTTTGGGATATTCTTTGGTTTTTCTGTTTCTTTATTTTGGAGTTGCATACAATCCACAGCCTAAAAAAATTATGAGGATTATATCTTTTGTCATTTTATTAATTAAATGTGGTGAACTTTTTATTAGATATAAATTAATTGGTGAAGCTTGGTATCAATTACTTCCACTACACCTTTGCAATATAACTCTTATATTTGCAGTATTTGGATCTATATTTAGATTTCCACCTTTTTTATATGCAACATTCTTTTGGTCTATTGGAGCAATTTTTGCTTTATTAACACCTGAAGTGAGAGAAACATTTCCTCATTTCTTCAATATAAGCTTTTTTTCAACACATTTTTATATAATTTTTGTTGCAATCGTAGAGTATAAAGTTTTTAAATTAAGACCATCTCTAGAATCTTGGACAGCTTCATTTCTTGGTTTAAATATTATTGCAACTGGTGTTTACTTTGTCAATACAGTTCTTGGAACAAATTATCTTTATATTAATAGAAAACCAACTTTCTCATCTCCTCTTAATTATTTTGGAGAATGGCCATATTATATAATAGTTGTTGAGTTTGCTTATATTACTTTGACCTTACTATTATTGTTTTTATTCAAAAAAAAAGATTATAAAATAAAAGTAAACAGGTAGAGTAATCTACCTGTTTTTTACATAATTACTAATATATCCTTAATATCTTTTAACTTTTCTAAGGTTTCATTTGAAACTTTTACTCTATATGTTACACGTTCATTAAAATCTTTATTTAATAACTCTTCATTACCACTTACAAGTAACGCTTCTACTTCATTTATTTTCTCATAAGAAAAATCTAATAAACACTCAACTCTTTCTATAAACTCTACAATCTCTCCCTCTAAAACTGCTAACTTTGCAGTTTTAGCATAATTTCTTACTAAACCACCAGCTCCTAATTTTATGCCACCAAAATATCTTGTCGCTACTACTACTACATTATTTACTTCCATATAAGTCAGTATTTCACCCATAGGTTTTCCAGCAGTTCCACTAGGCTCTCCATCATCATCAGCCTTAAAATACTCTTGTCCATTATCAATAACTCTATAAACAGTACAATTATGAGTAGCATCTGGATGCATCTCTCTAATCATACTTATAAAATCTTCAGCCTCTTCTTTTGTTGAAATTGGTTTAGCATAACCTATAAATTTTGATTTTCTTTCTTCAAACTCTATCCTTACAGCTTTTTTTATACTTTTCATTTAACTAACTCCTAATTATCAAATCTATAAATCTCACTAAAATATTGTATATAGGAGACATCATTTTACTTAATATTCCAAAATAACTTAATACTATTATAAATAAAATTCCATATGTATCTAAAGTAAATACCTTTATTCTATTTTCATCATTTAAAAATGATGCTATAACTCTTGATCCATCTAATGGTGGAATTGGTAGAAGATTAAATGTTCCTAAAGCCATATTTATTATTATAAAATAAATTGATATATCATTAAAAGGTACTACTCCATATTTTATTAAAATAGCTCCTAGTATCATTAATAAATAATTTGTTAAAACACCTGCTATTGAAACTAAAAATTCTCCAACTCTTCCATTTCTAAAAGCAAAATAATTTACTGGTACTGGTTTTGCCCATCCTATTATAAAATTTGAACCACTTAACAACATAAAAATTGGTACTAACGCTCCTATTGGATCTAAATGCTTTAATGGATTTAAAGATAGTCTTCCTGAATATTTAGCTGTTTTATCTCCACAAAATAAAGCCATATATCCATGAGCTAATTCGTGTAATACCAAAGAAAATAGTAAAATTATAACCTTTAAAACAATCATTCTTATCACCTCGTATAAATAGCTTAACACAACTATAATTCTAATGTCAAATATGGAATTTCACTTAGTAATTCAATACTCTTTATTAAAATTATATAAGTATAATTTACTAATGAAATTGTTAAAAATTCTAAATAAAAATTTGATAAAAATATTGTCATAAAACTTATCATTATAAAAACTGATGCTATTGGAATTATAATTAAATTACTAAAAACTGAAAATAAAGGAATCGTATTAAAAAATATATAAAAAATTGGTGTCATACAAAATTGAATTGTTAATGTCATTAATAATGTATTTAATATCTTATTAAAGTATTTACTTCTGTATTTTTTTATTTTAGGAATTTTTTCATAAATAAAAATTATAGAAAATACTGCTATATATGACATCCAAAAAGATATGGAGTAAATCCATGTTGGAAAAATTAAAAGTGAACAACAAAAAGCTAGCATAAAACTTTTTTTACTATTTACCTTTTCATATAAAATATTTCCTAATAAATAAATTGATCCCATTATGTATGCTCTAAATATTGATGGAGATTTTCCAATGGAAATAACATATAATGTTAAAATGATAAAAACTAAAATATATCTATTTCTTTTTTGAATATTTAATTTCAAAAATAACAATGACATTCCTGTAATAATTATTCCAATATGTAATCCAGATATTACCAATAAATGAGCTGTTCCTGTGTATCTAAACTTTTCTTTTACATCTTCATCTAATAAATATCCCTCTCCTAGAACTGTTGCTCTCAAAAAATGTTCTAAACCAAAGGAATAATTTGCACTTATTTTCTTTATTTTTTTTATAAAAAAAGTTCTCAATATATTCTCTTTATTATTTACCTCTTCTGCCTCTATATTATATTGAACTCCCCATTTTGAAAACTTTATTTTCTTTACTTCTCCTAAAATAATTTTTTCTCCATCTTCTACTTTGTTTACTGTAAAATACATATTTTTTACTGGATATTTTCCATTTATATTTTCAACTTTTCCTTTTCCTGCATCTACTCTACCAGTTAATTCAATGATATCTCCTATCTCAATTTTCTCTTTAAATGTTGTCCAATGCAACCTAAAAAAGAAAATTGAGGCAAAAATTATAATTAATGCCCCAATTTCTATTTTTTTCAACACTCCTCCTATTCATTATATTTAAAATAAAATACATATGAGATTACAAAAGATACTGCTGAAAATATTGCCGATGAGTATATACCAAACTTCGTTACCTCTCCACTTCCTCTTAAAACAAGCATCAATGGTAATACAACTATTGATACTAAAAATGCCATTTTTAAGAAAAATCCTTGAATTCCAAAGCAAACTCCTTCGATTCTATTATTTATTCTTTTACTTATTTTTTCACTTATATCACTCATCATTGCTGGTGGGAATATAAATGCTGCTCCTGATATTGGTATTCCTAAAAGTCCAAATATTAAAAATCCATATTTTACAGGTATTACTTTTCCTAATAATGATAAAGCTATTGTTAATATTATTAGTCCAACTAAAGATCCTAACATAATTTTTCTATATCCAAATTTTCTAGATAATTTATTTACTGGATAAAAAAATAAAGCTGATGCTCCAAATAATAAAGCTGATGCTATCGTTATTGTCTCTTTTCCATATCCCATTATATCCTCTACATAATAGTTCATCATGGCTCTTAAAGAATTAAATCCTACAAAGAAAAATAGTAATCCTAATAAATAATTCCTAAAATCTTTATCTTTTACTACTTCTTTTAAAATTTCTTTAATATTCCCGACATGTTCAACAGGTCTTGAGTATTTTTTTTCTGGAACTAAAAAAACAGTTACATACAGTCCTAAAACACATAAAATACTTAATGAAATAACCATTCCTCTAATCCCAACTAATGTATCTCCTTTACCAAAATACTTAATTAGAACCCCTGGTAAAATCATTGCAACAGCACTATATAATAATCTAAAAACTGATTGCCACGTTGATAGATTCAATCTCTCTTCTGAATTTTCTCCAATTTCTGGTATTAAAGCATTATACGGAGCTCCTACAATTGTATAAAATGTAAAAAATAAAGATCCTATAAGTGCTAAATAGATAAATGTCCCTTTTTCACTTATCATTGGTGGATAGAAAAAGGCTACTGTTGTTATAGCCAAAGGAATGGCTCCCACAGCAATAAATGGTATTCTTCTCCCCCATCTACTATTAAATTTATCTGATAAATATCCTACTACTGGATCTGAAATCATATCTACTACTCTTGAAATAGCTAATGCCAATGATATTAAAACAGGTGTTAAAAATGGTTTAAGACCTGAGTTTTCTGGTGGAAGATAAAAATATAAGATCCATTGTGCAAATATTTGATCCACAATGGCATAACTTACTCCTACTCCATAAAATATCTGTGTTGTTAAAGGTATTCTTCGCTTCAAATTTTTTCCTCCTCTATCAATTTTAGTAAATAATTTTTCTGGTTTAATTCAGGATTTTTCAATACTATATCTAAAGATTTTTCCAATAACTCTTTAATTTTTTTTCCATCTTTTATTTCTAAATCTAATATATCTTTTCCCGAAATTGCTAACGCCTTCATAAAAATAGGTTCATTATTTATTAGAATTTCATTGAATTTCTCTTTTATTAAAGATATATTATCTCTCAAATTTTCTATTTTTAATATATTTTTGAAATCTTCTAACCCTATAGTCATAATCATCTTTTTTATTTCATATTTACTACTAATATTTTTTATTTTTTCTAAATTTTCAATTATATTTAAAATTGATTTTTTACTTTTATTATCCAATTTTAAATAATTTAACTCATCTTTACTTTTATTAAAAATAACTACTAATTTTAGTACTAAAGATTCTTCCAATAAAAATAAGCTATCTATTTTATCTAAATCTTCTAATACCTCATTTAATTTTATATTTTTATGTGTCTTTGGAAATAACTCTTCAAAAACTCCTAATTCATATAAAGATTTAAAAGAATTACTTGAATTTTCTCCTTTTAGCATCTTAAAAAACTCATCTTGAACTCTTTCAATAGAAACTCTTTTTATCTCATTTTTACACTCTTTTATCTCTTGTTTTGTTTTCTCTAATATCAATAATTTTTTTTCCCCTGCTATTCTTATACCTCTTAATATTCTTAACGGGTCCTCTTCTATTCTTTTTTTTCCATTTCCAACAAATCTTAAAACTCTATTTTTTATATCATCTATTTCTACTTGTGATAAATAAATCAGATTACTTCCATTATAAGCTATAGCATTAACCGTAAAATCTCTTCTCTTTAAATCCTCATAGATATCATTAATAAATTCTACTTCGGCTATATTTCTAAAAGATGTAAATGTTACATCTTTTCTTAACTTTGCAATTTCGTAACTTTTCCCATTATAAACGATTTGAATTATTCCAAAAGCTTTTCCAATCTCTTTTGGTGAATAATCTTTAAAAATATCTTTTAACTTTGAATAATCTATATCTGTACAAAAATCACAATCTTTAGGAGTTAAACCTAATAGATAATCTCTTATATAACCTCCTACAATATATCCCTTACCATGAGTATTTAAAATATTTAAAATTTCTTTTATATCTTTTGTTAATTTTATTCTATCCATAGTACCTCTACTTTATAATTATAGGTATTTTTCTATCCTCATACGGATTTACCATTGCATAAATTTTACTTGCTACTTCATTTTGTTCTAATAAATCTAAGGAATCTTTCTCTAAATATTTTTGTATATTTTTTAATGAAGTCAAAACTTCCACTTCTTCATCTTTTAATTTTTTTAAATAATTTTGCCCTTTTTTAGTAAATCCTAAAACTCTTATATAAGGAATTTTTTCTTTTACTCTTTCTATTTGTTCTTTTTCTATTCCTAACAGTATATGAATTAAAATTCTCTGAACTCTTCCCTGAGTATATCTTTTACTTTTTATTTTTTCAAAAAAACTTTCAAATTCTTTACAAGAAAAAGCTGCCTCATATATTCTATTTTCATATCCCTGTTCAATATCTTGAATTCTTTCTAGTTTTTCTTTTTCTAAAAGTATTCTATGTCTTATAAGTGGATAGAAATCTTGTAGTTTTGCAAAGCTATTTTTTTCTAAACTCTCCTTTAGTATCTCATATGTTGTAGTTGGTACAACATCTTTTATCTCTTCTCCAGATTGAATTTTTTTTCTAATACCAGTGGCACTAGCAATTCCGTCCTTTATCTCTTCTGAATAATATCCACTCTTTTCTCTCTTTATAGCAATTGGTTCTATTTTACTTTTCCAAAATTTTAAAGCCTTGATATATTCAACACCTAAAATATCATTAGAATCTAACTCATCTATTTTATCTAATATCTTTAAAGTATTTGAATAAGCTGTTGGATAAGAATGTCCCTCTTTCAATTGTTTTTTTAGTTCTACTTTAAACTCCTCTTGCTCTTCTAAATCTCCTCTTTCTATTAGTTTTTTTACATCCCCAGTTTCAGACCCAAAAACCAGTTTTTCTATATTCATTAAATTTAATATTCCTATTGCTCCTCTAGCAAATATTTCTGCACTTTGTGTTGAATAGAATATCGGCAACTCCACTACTATATCAACACCATTTTTTAAAGCTAACTCTGCTCTTGTCCATCTATCTATAAAAGCTGGTTCTCCTCTTTGGACATAATCTCCACTCATAACAGCAACTACAATATCACCGTGCTCTTTAGCCTTTAAACAATGATATTTATGTCCATTATGGAAGGGATTATATTCTACAACTATTCCTACTGATTTTTTCATATAAACACCTCTTACTCTATTTACTACATTATAATTCATTTAAATAATTTATCCGAGAAAAATTTACATTTTTTAAAATATAGTTTATAATATGGATTATCTAAATTTTTATTAGGCGGTGATTACATGCTTTTAGCTGTAGATATTGGAAATACTCATATTGTTACTGGTTTACTTAATCCAAAAGGAGAAGTTCTACTTAGCTTTAGAGTATCTTCAAACGAAAAATTAACTGAGGATGAATACTTTTCATACTTGAAAAATATATGTGATTTTAATGGTGTTGAAATTAAAGAATTAAATGGAATTGTTATTTCATCTGTCGTTCCAAATTTAATTGGAATATTTCAATTTCTAGGAAGAAAATACTTTAAAATTGAACCTATGATCATAGATTTAAATTTAAAACTTCCATTTTCTTTTGCTGAAAATCTTCAAATAAACGGTTTTGGTGCTGATAGAATTATTGATATTGCCCAAGCTATAATTGATTATCCAAAGAGAAACCTTGTTATATTCGATCTTGGAACTGCAACTACATATGAGGTTTTAAAAGATGGAGTTTATATTGGAGGTGGAATTTTACCTGGAATAGAGATGTCTATTAATGCCTTATTTGGAAATACTGCTAAGCTTCCTAAAGTTAAATTTAGCACTCCGGAAAGTGTTCTTGGTAGAAATACTGCTGAACAAATTCAAGCTGGAATTTTCTATGGATACGCTGGACAATTAAAAAATATTATACATGAAATAAAAAAAATTGTTCCTGATCCATATATTATAGCTACAGGAGGCCTAGGAAAAATTCTTTTTGCAGAGATTCAAGAAATCGATGAGTATTGTCCAGAATTAAGTATTAGAGGCTTATATACTCTTTATCAAATGAATAAATAATATTAACTAATGGGGGGATTTATGAAAAATATTATTTTTATTTTCATTATTTTATTTCAATCTATTTTTTCTAAAGAAATTTTAGTAAGTGGTGCAGCGTCTTTAAAAGAGTATTTAGAAAAAAATATTCAAGAATACAAAGCTATAGATCCTGAATTAACTATCTCTTTAAATTTAGGAGGTTCTGGAACTTTAAAAAGACAACTAGAACAGGGTGGAGATGTTGATATTATTTTTCTTGCTAACAGAGATTATATGATTGATTTAAAAAATAATAATTACATATTCAATGAAGAAGTTATTTTAGAAAACTCTTTAGTTTTAATAAAAAATAACAATACATCTTCAAATAACGGTGTTTTAGCTATTGGTGACCCTAAGTATGTTCCTGCTGGTCAATATGCAACTGAAGTTTTAAATAATCTTCCATTAAAAGATTACTCTTTAGTATACGGAAAAGATGTTAGAAGTGTACTTTCCTATGTTGAATTAGGAGAAGCTGATTTTGGTATAGTTTATTTAACTGATGCAAAGTTGCTAAAAAATTCTAAAGTTATTGAAGTTTTTCCAACAAATCTTCATAAACCAATTGAATATTCAATTGGTATTTCAAAAACAACTAAAAATAAAGAGGATGCTGAGAAATTTTTAAAATTTTTAAGAGGAAAAGGTTGGGAATGATTACACCTCTTAAGTTATCTTTAAGTATTGTTTTTTTATCTCTAATATTTAATTTACTTTTTAGTATTATACTTTATTTTTCCTTTAATAATAAAAATAATCTAAAAAAAATAATAGAATTTATAGTTACTTTACCTATTTTTTTACCCCCTTCTGTTATTGGATATATGTTGATTATTTTTTTAGGAAAAAATAGTTTTATTGGAAAAATTTTTTATAATCTTTTTAGCTTTAGATTTATATTCTCTTTTGAAGGAGCAGCTATTGCTGCAATAATAGTTTCTCTGCCTATAATATATCAAGGTGTTAAAGTTGGGTTTGATACTATTGACAAAGCTTATATAGAAACAGCACAATGCCTTGGGATTTCTAAATTAAATATGATTAAGTACGTTTACCTTCCACTAAGTTATCGAAAAGTTTTTTCTAGTGTTATCTTGGGAATTGGTCGAGCTTTTGGAGAATTTGGTGCAACTATTTTAATTGCCGGAAATATTCCTGGAAGAACACAAACTTTACCATTAGCTCTATACTCTGCTATTGAGTCTGGCAATTATTCCTCAGCTAATGAAGTTTTAATAATTTTATTATTTTTTAGTGGTTTATTTTTAATATTATATATTTTACTTACAAAAAAAGAGAGCTAAGTTTAGCTCTCTTTTCAATATTATACAGTTGTAATCTCTTTTTCTTTTAAAGCAAGAAGTTGATCAATTGTTTTAATTGTTGCATCTGTTAACTTTTGAACATCATCTTCAAATCTCTTTAAATCGTCCTCAGTTATTTCTCCTTCTTTCTCTAACTTTCTTAAGTTATTGTTCATATCTTTTCTGATATTTCTAACAGCAACTTTTCCATTTTCTGCTTCAGTCTTAGCAAATTTTACATACTCTTTTCTTCTATCAGCAGTTAACTCAGGTATCATTAATCTAATAACTTTTCCATCATTGTTTGGAGTTAATCCTAAGTTTGAAGTCATTATAGCCTTTTCAATTGTAGGTATAACTGATTTATCCCAAGGATCAATTACTAATAATCTAGCTTCTGGAGCTGATACAGTTCCAACTTGATTTAATGGCATTAATGATCCGTATTGCTCTATTTTTATTCCGTCTAACATTGAAACGTTAGCTCTACCTGCTCTTATTGATGCAAATTTATGCTTTGTAGATTCGATAGCTTTATTCATTTTATCTTTACAATCATTCATTATTACTTGTGCGCTCATTTTACCCTCCTAAAATTATCCGTTTATTACTGTTGTTCCTATTTTTTCACCAAGAACTACTCTTTTTATATTTCCCTCTGTTAATGAATCAAATACAACTATTGGTAACTTATTTTCTCTACATAAAGAGATTGCAGTTGCATCCATAACTTTTAAATCTTTATTTAAAACCTCTGTATAAGTAACATCTGTATATTTTTTTGCATCAGCAAACTTTACAGGATCCTTATCATAGATTCCATCAACTTTAGTTGCTTTTATTACAACATCTGCGTTAATCTCTATCGCTCTAAGTGCTGCTGCTGTATCAGTTGTGAAATAAGGGTTACCTGTTCCACCACCAAATATTACAACTCTACCCTTCTCTAAATGTCTTTGAGCCTTTCTTTTTATGAAAGGTTCAGCTACCTTTGGAATTTCGATTGCAGTTTGTACTCTTGTAGGTACTCCTAATAATTCAATTGCGTTTTGAAGAGCCAGTGAGTTTATAACTGTTGCTAACATACCCATGTGATCTCCAGTTACTCTGTCTATTCCTTGTTCAGTTCCAGATAATCCTCTAAATATATTACCACCACCGATAACTATTCCTACTTCTACTCCTAAGTCTGCTATCTCTTTTATTTGTTTAGCATATGAAGTTATTGTCTCTGAAGAGATTCCAAATTCTTGGTCTCCCATTAAAGCTTCTCCACTTAATTTTAATAGAATTCTATTATAAATTGGCTTCATCTCAAAACTCTCCTCTATTATCATATTTAGCTTAAAAAAAGGGGGTGCTAAGTCGCACCCCTATACTTTGTTGTATTACGCGTTAAGTTGAGCTGCAACCTCTGCTGCGAAATCTACTTCTTCTTTTTCGATTCCTTCTCCAACTTTGTATCTAGCGAAAGAAACTACTTTAATATCTCCTGCGTACTCTGCAACTGTCTCTTTATTTTCAGCTTTTACGAAAATTTGGTCAACTAAACAGCTCTCCTCATAGAACTTGTTCATTTTTCCAACTAAAATCTTTTCGATAATTTGAGCAGGTTTTCCTTCAGCTTCTAATTGCTTTCTAGAAATCTCTCTCTCTCTATCTAAATCATCTGTTGTTACAACTGATCTGTCAACATATTTAGGATCCATAGCTGCTACGTGCATTGCGATATCCTTAGCTTTAGTAATGTTAGCTTCTGTTGCTTCTCCAGTCATCTCAACGATAACTCCTAATTTTCCTCCTAAGTGGTTGTAAGTAGTTACAAACCCTTCAGTAGTTACTTTTTCAAATCTTCTTAGAGACATGTTCTCTCCGATTTTTGCGATTAAGTTAGTTATAGTTGTTTCAACTGTAACTCCATCAATCTCAGCAGCTTTTAAATCTTCAACAGTTTTGATCTCTGGTCTTAAAGCGATCTCTACCATTTTTGCTCCTAAAGCTTTGAACTCATCGTTTTTAGCAACGAAGTCTGTCTCAGAGTTAAACTCTAATACTACTGCTGTTTTGTTATCAGCAGAAACACCGTCAAATATTAATCCCTCTGCAGCTGTTCTTCCTGATTTCTTAGCAGCTTTAGCAATTCCTTTCTCTCTTAGTAAGTCTATCGCTTTTTCGATATCTCCGTTTGTTTCTCCTAATGCTTTTTTACAATCCATCATTCCAGCACCAGTTCTATCTCTTAGTTCTTTTACTAATTTTGCTGTAATCTCTGCCATTTTTTCCTCCTAAATTTTTAGAATTTCTACATATCTATATAGTACAAGGAATTGAGGGCTATGCCCTCAATTCCATTAAATTCAAGTATTTATTACTCAGCTGATCCTTCTTCAACAACGATTTCGTCGTTTGAAACTGCAGCGTTTTCTTTTCCTTGGTTTCCTTCGATGATAGCGTTAGCCATTACAGAAGCGATTAACTTTACTGATCTGATAGCGTCATCATTTGCTGGAATTGGGTAAGTTATTAAATCAGGATCTACGTTTGTATCGATCATAGCGAATACAGGGATTCCTAATTTAGCAGCTTCTACTACTGCTAAAGTTTCTTTCTTAACGTCTACTACGAATATAGCAGCTGGAACTTCTTTCATATCTTTAATTCCTGATAAGTTTTTAGAAAGTTTTACTAACTCTTTTCTGAAGTTAGAAGCCTCTTTTTTAGTGTATGCTGTATCTAATGTTCCATCAGCATCCATTCTTTCTAACTCTTTTAATCTCTCTACTCTAGTTTGGATAGTTTTGTAGTTTGTTAACATTCCACCTAACCATCTGTTGTTTACGTAGTACATTCCTGATCTCTCAGCTTGATCTTTTACAGCTTCTTGAGCTTGCTTTTTAGTTCCTACGAATAAAACTTTTCCACCGTTTGCTGCGATTTCTCTCATTACAGCATAAGCTTCCTCAATTTTCTTTAAAGATTTGTGTAAATCGATTACGTGGATTCCGTTTCTCTCAGTGAAGATGTACTTAGACATCTTTGGATTCCATCTCTTAGCTTGGTGTCCAAAGTGAACTCCAGCTTCAAGTAATTGTTTCATAGTAATTACTGCCATTTTTTAATTCCTCCTAATTTTGGTTATTTCTTCCACTGATCTCAAAACTAAACATCCCCTAAGGGCACCTTGTTTAGAAATAATCAATGTGCATTTTATTAGCAAATTATTGTATCACTTTTTTCTATTTTTGTCAACAAATATATATGCTCCATTTCTTCCTGAATCTTCTTTTTCTCTTCTATAAGAATGAAAGTTATCTCTATATGTACATAGGTTATTAGTTATAATATTTTTTTCTTGTACTCCACTCTCTTTCATAAGATTATAATTAAATTGTTGATTATCAAAATAATATTTATTCTCTTTTTTTAAAAAAACTTTTTCTAACAGTTTCTCATTAAACTTCCTCTTAAATTTCAAGTAAAACTCTTCTGATACTTCATAATTCTCAAGAGATATTCCTACTCCAAATGCTACTACAATATTTTTTATTTTACTATTAAATTCTTTTTTCATCATTTCAATAGCTTTTAAACCAATATTCTCAAAACTTCCTGCCCATCCTGAATGAACACATCCAAAAGCACCATTTTCAGTATCATATATGTATATGGGTAAACAATCTGCATATTTTGTAAATATAACTACATCATCTCTTTTAGTTATAAATCCATCTGTATCTTCTGAATAAATTATCGTTTCTTCATCTATAACCACAATATTTGACGAATGTGTTTGAAATCCTGAATAAATTTTTTTATCCTCTATATTTAATATAGACTTAATTTTATTTCTATCCTCTTCTTTTTTCACATCTCCAAAACTTTTAGTTGTATAAATTGCCTTTAATCCTAACTTTGAAAACTCTTCAAGCTCATAATAAAATTCTTTATCTATAAACATTTTAAACTCTCTTTAAATTCCAATGTTTTTTTCATTTTTTTACATAAAACTTCAAACTCTTGAAAATTTAAACTTTGCTCTCCATCTGATAAAGCACATGCTGGGTTTTGATGTATTTCTACCATTGCACCATCTGCTCCTGCTAATATACATCCTAGTGTCACTGGTTCAACTAAAGATTTCTTACCCGTTCCATGACTTGCATCTATTATAATTGGAAGATGAGATTTTTCTTTTAAAAGTGCTACACCATTTATATCAACAGTATTTCTAGTTGCGATTTCAAATGTTCTAATTCCTCTTTCACAAAGAATAACTTTTTCATTACCAAAAGCAACTATATATTCTGCCGCCATTAAAAACTCTCTTATTGTAGCACTTAATCCTCTTTTTAAAAGAATAGGTTTATCTGTCTTTCCTAGTTCTTTTAATAAGCTAAAATTTTGCATATTTCTAGCTCCAACTTGAAATATATCTGTATATTTTTCTATCAACTCTATATCTCTAGTATCCATTACTTCTGTTACCATTACAAGGTCATATTTATCACATGCTTCTCTCATATATTTTAGGCCCTCTTCTCCTAAACCTTGGAAGTCATATGGAGATGTTCTTGGCTTGAAAGCTCCACCTCTTAAAAATTCTCCTCCATTTTCCTTTACAACTTTAGCAATGTCCATTATCATCTCTTTATTTTCAATTGAACATGGCCCTGCCATTAGAATTAAATCTGTACCACCTATTTTCCTACCTTTTATTTCTATAAGGGTATCCTCTTTTTTAAATTCTCGACTAACGAACTTAAAAGGTTTTCCTATCTTTATAATCTCTTTAACTATTGAGAATTCCTTCAATTCTTCCTTAGTTAGCCCATCTTTTTTTCCCATTATTCCTATTTTTTTTATGCTACCATCTAAAATCTCTAAAGCTCCATGTCCTGTTTTTTGTATAAATTTCTTCAGCTCTAAGATTTCTTGAGATGTAGCACTTTCTTTTAACACTACATACATTTTTATCACCTAATTTTTTATTATTATTATATCATATTTATACCAAAACAGTGCTTTTTAAATTCACATTTTAAACATTTTTCTTCAGATAATCTTTTTTCTGAAAACATACCGTTAGATATCTGCTCTGTTATTGAATCAAAATCTTTTAAAATTTCTTCTTCATCACCTAAAGTATATGGTATTTCAATTTTATTCTGATTTTTTACAAAATATATATAGCCACCCAAAACCTTTTTCTCACTATTCATTGATAATAAATAACAGTATAGCTTTATTTGAGCTATATAATTTTCTAGACTTTCATTATCTAAATTATCTGACCCTGTTTTAAAATCAATTATTTTTAAATTTTCTCCATCTTGTATAATCAAATCTAATTTTCCTTCTATTGTGTAATTTTCTCTAAATACAAATAAATTTTTTTCAACATCTACTATTTTCATTTTTATCAAATCATTATTATAATAATTCAATATTTGATTTAGTCCTTTTTTTAAAACATCATTATCTAAATATAAATTTTCTTTCTTTTTCATCATTTCATAACTAGAGTAATATCTATTCTCTATTTCTTCAATATTTAAATATTTATTATTAATTATAGTTTTATTTATATACTCTAAACTTTCATGAATTAAGTTTCCATAAAAATTTTCAATTGTTTTCTTTCTTTGAAAATCATAAATTTTATTCAATTTATATCTATAAGGACATTCTTTGTATTTTAGTAAATCTCCAGTATAGGAGTAACTATCTTTTATATCTATAGTACTTGTATTTTCAATATCTAATTCTGAAAATTTTAAATCTCCTGATAAAATATCTGGAATACTTTCGTAAACTCTTTTAAATGGCAGTGAAGGGACTTGCCTTTTTCCTTTATTACTTTCAACACAACTTAGTATTAATAAGTTTTTAGCTCTTGAAAAAGCAGTATAATATAATCGCCAAAAATCAAAATCTTTTATTCTATATTCTGGTTCAAAATTATTATATGGTATATACTTTTTTTCAAGTTCTCCTTCATCATCTCTATCAACTTCAGGAATGCTTTCTAAAGAACCTACTATAACAACAGGAAACTCTAATCCTTTTGATTGATGAATTGTTAAAAATGATACAGCACCTTTAGGAGCATATTCTTTTATATCCTCATATTCATCTACACCATTTTGCTTTAAAAATTTTAAATGCATTGTAAACAGATAGTCCCCAATTTTTAATATATTTTCACTAGTTAAATTTTGAATTTTCGAAATTTTATCTGCTTTTTCAATAATTTTAGAAAATATTCCTAAATTATATAATGCTCTATTTTGTAAAACACTATTCTCTTCATTTTCAAATATATTTTTGAAACAATTTAACGCTATTATTTCATAATATAAACTCAATAAATTTCCTTTGTTTTTATTTATATTTTCATATTCATTTTTAAGAATATCTAAATCTTTTTTTAACTCATTATCTATTTTTATCTTTTTTTCTATAGAATTTAAACATTTTTTATAATAATCCAAAATTTCTAATTTATATTCATTATTATAAATCTTGCTATCTGCTCTCAATAAAATATATAGAAAAATACCTATAATCAATATAATTTCTTCTCTATTAAAAAATAAATTTGATCTAGGTGAATAGACACCAATTCCTTTATATTCTAAATAGTGGGCTAAGGAAATTATTCTTTTGTTCCTTACTGATCTGAATAAAAAAGCTACTTGATTATAATCAGTTATCTTCTTTGAGTTTTTCATAAAAATTAAAAAATTAGCAATCCTTTCCTGCCACTTATTTTCAGAATTTTCTACTGATAATTTTACAACTCTTGTTCTGTCAATATTTTTATCTTTAGGCACAATCAATTCTTTTGAATGTCTAAATTCATCCCAATATAGACTATCTATCCATTCTTTACAGAAATTAACAATATCTTTTTCAGATCTATAGTTCACTTCCAATTTAACAATTTTACAAACCTTTCCTACTCTTCCTTCAAACTGAAGAATATTTCTAATTGTAGCTCCTCTAAATCTATAGATTCCTTGATCATCATCCCCCACTACACAAATATTTTGATTTTCTCCACCTATTAAAAAAATTAATTTTTCTTGTATTGTATTAGTATCCTGATATTCATCAATCATAATATATTTTATTTTTTCTTGAAAATTTTTTAAAATTTTAGAGTTTTCATTTAAAATTCTATAAGCTTCACATTGAATCATTGAAAAATCTATAACATTTTCTTCAAAAAGAATTTTTTTATATATTTGATAACTTTTTGCTAAAAAACTATCATCATTTACTTCTAATCCCTCTTCACTAAATCTATTAAACCATTTTATTAAACTTTCTCCAATTTTCCAGTTTGTTAGATAACTTTTATTTTGAAAGAATTCTTTAAAGCCTTTAATATCTTTAAAAAATTTTAACTTAGAAAAAATAAAAAATTTTTGATCTACATTATCTAAAACTCTATATCCTTTTTCTAAATTTGAGTATTCTATATTTTCATCTATTATTTTTAAGCAAATGGAATGGAGGGTTCCTATATACAATCCTTCTAAATATATTTTTTCATTTTTTAATCTATTTCCTATTCTTGTTGTTAACTCTCTTGCAGCCCTTTCTGTAAATGTAGAAACTAATATTTCATCTGGTTTTATGTTTCTTTCTTTTATCATATAAACCATTCTCTCTACTAAAGTTCTTGTTTTCCCAGAACCTGGACCAGCTATTATTAGTAATGGTCCATCAATATTTTCTACTGCTTCTTTTTGACTTAAATTCAAATTCATAATAACCGTCCTTTTTATTTTAGTATACAAAAAAATACAAAAAAAATAAAGCTTAGGTTTTACCTAAGCTTTAAACTTCTGTTTATAACTATGCTGTTATTGCTGATACTGGACAAACTCCTGCGCAAGCTCCACAATCTACACAAGCCTCTCCAATTTCATATTTTCCATTAGCGTCAGCTGATATTGCTGATACTGGGCAAGTTCCTTCGCAAGCTCCACATCCAATACAAGTATCTTTATCTATTACGTGCATTCTAAATACCTCCTGATTTTTTATGTTTCTATACTTACTATACCCAATTAAATGGAAAAAGTCAAGATAATTTGGTTGAAAAAAATACATTTTTTTCTTAAAAATTTGATTATCAAATCTTAGAATAAACTAAACTTAATCTTTTGAATTATCTTTTATCATTTCATTTCTTATCTCATCATTATTTTTAAATTCATCCTGTAATTTCTCATAATATTTTTGAGTAGCCTCTTGAATTGAAACCCCATTTTTTTGTGAATATGCTTCTATATTTTTTTGATCTATCGCCTGTCTTTCTTGTAAATTTCTTTCATAATCAAAAGATTTCTCACTTTCACCAAAAGCTAAATTTCCTACTAATAAAGTTCCAACTAACATCATTAAATTAAATTTTTTCATTATTAAATTAAATTTTTTCATTTTTTCCTCCTGATATATAACCTTTTCAATTATTAAACACAATATGAAATACTTACATTTTTCATTTCTTATCTACAACTATTTTAACTGATTTTAGAACAAACAAATAGATAGTATGTTCATATATGAATAATTCACCCTTTTTATTTACTTTTGCGATATTAAAAGGTATTATAAAGTATATTAAGATAATTAAATCGAGGTGGTTTTATGAAAAATAATGAAGGTTCTATTTTCCTTATATCTGCAATTAATAAAGAAATAAATTTCCTTTTTGATAATTTTCTTTCTGAACTAGAAATAACTAAAACAGAAAGCATGTATCTAAGATTAATTTATAATAATCCTGGTATAACACAATATGAAATATCAAAATTAAGAAAAATTGAAAAATCTTTAGTTACAAAATATATAACTAATCTAGAAGACAAAGGATTAATAGAAAAAAAATTACTTGATAAAAGAAAAAAAGGATTGTATTTAATAGAAGATGGTCAAAAAGCCATTAAGTTTATTGATGATTTTATTCCTGATTTACAAGAGAAATTTAAAGATATTTTTACCAATGAGGAATCTAAATTCTTTAATAATTTATTAAAAAAATTAAAACTTCGTCTTGAAGAAGTAAATGAAAGAGAGTCTTAAAAACTCTCTTTTTAATTTTTTACAAAAAATAAAAAAAGATTGGCAACTTCCTATCCTCCCAGGGGGCTGCCCCCCAAGTACTTTCAGCGTTTATGGGCTTAACTTCCAGGTTCGAAATGTTACTGGGTGTACCTCCATAGCTATCGTTGCCAATCAATATTTATTTGTGTTCTTGAACACTTGAAACTATATAGTAGTATATTAAGGTTAAAACTTCGATATATTAGTATTGGTCAGCTAAAAGTCTCACAACTCTTACACCCCCAACCTATCAACCTCCTAGTCTCGAAGGTATCTTAAAGAGTACTTATCTTGAAGTCAGTTTCCCGCTTAGATGCTTTCAGCGGTTATCTGTTCCAAACGTGACTACCCAGCTGTGCCACTGGCGTGACAACTGGTACATCAGAGGTTTGTCCATCCCGGTCCTCTCGTACTAAGGACAGATCTTCTCAATACTCTAACGCCTACAGTGGATAGGGACCGAACTGTCTCACGACGTTCTGAACCCAGCTCACGTACCGCTTTAATGGGCGAACAGCCCAACCCTTGGGACCTTCTCCAGCCCCAGGATGCGATGAGCCGACATCGAGGTGCCAAACTCTACCGTCGATATGGACTCTCGGGTAGAATCAGCCTGTTATCCCCAGGGTAGCTTTTATCCGTTGAGCGACGACCCTTCCATTCGGAATCGCCGGATCACTATGTCCTGCTTTCGCACCTGCTCGACCCGTCAGTCTCGCAGTTAAGCTCTCTTATGCCATTGCACTCTGCGGTTGATTTCCATCCAACCTGAGAGAACCTTTGAACGCCTCCGTTACTCTTTCGGAGGCGACCGCCCCAGTCAAACTGCCCACCTAGCACTGTCTTCGAGGGTACAAACCTCAAATTAGAATTCCGACATAGTATGGTTGGTATTCCACCAGTGACTCCGCGTAATCTAGCGACCACGCATCATAGTCTCCCAACTATCCTATACATACGATGCCAAAACCCAATACCAAGCTACAGTAAAGCTCCATGGGGTCTTTCCGTCCTACTGCAGGTAACCGGTATCTTCACCGGTAATACAATTTCACCAGGCCTCCCGTCAAGACAGCTCTCAGATCGTTACACCATTCGTGCAGGTCGGAACTTACCCGACAAGGAATTTCGCTACCTTAGGACCGTTATAGTTACGGCCGCCGTTCACCGGGGCTTCAATTCGGAGCTCTCACTCCTCCTCTTAACCTTCCGGCACTGGGCAGGTGTCAGCCCATATACGTCGCCTTACAGCTTAGCATAGACCTGTGTTTTTGTTAAACAGTCGCCTGAGACTCTTCACTGCGGCCTCTCATAGCTTTGCGTCGCGTGTACGCTCACCATAAAAGGCACCCCTTCTCCCGAAGTTACGGGGCTATTTTGCAGAGTTCCTTAACGAGAGTTAGCCTGTCCGCCTTAGATTTCTCATCCTGACCACCTGTGTCGGTTTGGGGTACGGGCACTAATATCTTTAAAACGCTTAGAAGCTTTTCTCGGCAGTGTGGTATTTGCACCTTCCATCTTACGACTCCTCATCACACCTCACGTTTAGTCTAGCGGATTTTCCTACTAGACCACGCTACATGCTTGAACTGGCACTTCCGTTCGCCAGCGTGCATAACCTCCTGCGTCCCTCCATCACTTGATATCAGTGGCACAGAAATATTAATCTGTTTTCCATTCGCCTACGCAATCTAGCCTCGGCTTAGGACCCGGCTTACCCAGGGGAGACAAACTTTACCCTGGAACCCTTGGTCTTCCGGCGTGGGGGATTCTCGCCCCCATTCTCGCTACTTATTCCTGCATTCTCACTTCTGATACCTCCAGAGTTTCTTGTCGATTCTCCTTCAACGGCCTACAGAACGCTCTCCTACCAGTCGCTTACGCAACTCCACAGCTTCGGTTTATAACTTAGCCCCGTTACATTGTCGGCGCAGAGACTCTCGACCAGTGAGCTATTACGCACTCTTTAAAGGTATGGCTGCTTCTAAGCCAACCTCCTGGTTGTTTGTGAATCTCCACCTCCTTTCCCACTTAGTTATAATTAGGGACCTTAGCTGGTGGTCTGGGTTGTTTCCCTTTTGACCATGGAAGTTAATTCCCATAGTCTCACTCCTGAGCTCTAGAATTATGGTATTCGGAGTTTGATTGACTTCGGTAAGCAGTATGCCCCCTAGGTCATTCAGTGCTCTACCCCCATAATTGAACACTCAAGGCTGCACCTAAATGCATTTCGGAGAGAACGAGCTATCTCCTGGTTCGATTGGCTTTTCACCCCTAAACCTACCTCATCTCCCAACTTTTCAACGGCGGTGAGTTCGGGCCTCCACTGTGTCTTACCACAGCTTCACCCTGGACAGGCTTAGATCACCAGGTTTCGCGTCTACGCCCAGCGACTATGTCGCCCTATTCAGACTCGGTTTCCCTTCGGCTCCGTTAAACTTAACCTTGCCACTGAACGTAACTCGCAGGATCATTCTCCAAAAGGCACGCCATCACCCCAAAGGGCTCTGACCGCTTGTAAGCACACGATTTCAGGTTCTATTTCACTCCCCTCCCGGGGTTCTTTTCACCTTTCCCTCACGGTACTATGCGCTATCGGTAAGTAAGAGTATTTAGCCTTACGAGATATGGTCCTCGCAGATTCACACAGAATTCCTCGTGTTCCGTGCTACTTGGGAGAGATCATACATTTGATACGGTTTACCTGTACGAGGCTTTCACTCTCTACGGCAGGCCTTTCCAGACCTTTCCAGTTCGGCGTATCATAATGTCGAATACCTTGCAGTTCTTCAGACGATCTTCCCGCTACCCCGTAGATGCAACGGCTGCATCCTTGGCACATCTACGGTTTGGGCTCACCCCCGTTCGCTCGCCGCTACTTAGGGGATCGTTTTTACTTTCTTTTCCTCGCGTTACTTAGATGTTTCAGTTCACGCGGTTCCCTCTTTCGTGCTAAGACTCCATCTTAGCAGATTTCTCCATTCGGAAATCTTGGCATCACAGTTCGATTGCAACTCCACCAAGCTTATCGCAGCTTACCACGTCCTTCATCGGCTCTTACTTCCTAGGCATCCTTCGTGTGCCCTTAATATTTTAACCTTGTAATATAATTCATATTATTTAGACAGACTAACTACTCAATTTAAGATTGACTTAAAAATGAATTGTTAGTTAATTTAGAATATTTTCTCAATATCTACTATATAGTTTCCAATGTCCAAGTTTGATAATGTTTTGGTGGAGATAAGCGGAGTCGAACCGCTGACCTACGCAGTGCAAGTGCGTCGCTCTCCCAACTGAGCTATATCCCCATACTTACAAAGAACAGTATCAATCGAATAGAGAAAAAGTTAGTCTCCTTAGAAAGGAGGTGATCCATCCGCACGTTCCCGTACGGATACCTTGTTACGACTTCACCCCAATCGCTAATCACACCTTAGGAACATCCCTCCTTACGGTTAGGCCTGCTACTTCAGGTGCAACCAACTCTCGTGGTGTGACGGGCGGTGTGTACAAGACCCGAGAACGTATTCACCGCAACATGCTGATTTGCGATTACTAGCGATTCCAACTTCATGTACTCGAGTTGCAGAGTACAATCCGAACTAAGAACAGCTTTAAGAGATTAGCTCACCCTCGCGGGTTGGCAACTCTCTGTACTGCCCATTGTAGCACGTGTGTAGCCCAGCGTATAAGGGGCATGATGACTTGACGTCATCCCCACCTTCCTCCTGCTCATCGCAGGCAGTATCGCATGAGTGCTCAACTTAATGGTAGCAACATACAATAGGGGTTGCGCTCGTTGCGGGACTTAACCCAACATCTCACGACACGAGCTGACGACAGCCATGCACCACCTGTCACTAAGTTCCGGCAAGCCGGCACGAATCCATCTCTGGAAACTTCTTAGGATGTCAAACGCTGGTAAGGTTTCTCGCGTTGCGTCGAATTAAACCACATGCTCCACCGCTTGTGCGGGTCCCCGTCAATTCCTTTGAGTTTCACACTTGCGTGCGTACTCCCCAGGCGGATCACTTATCGCGTTAGCTTGGGCGCTGAGGTTCGACCCCCAACACCTAGTGATCATCGTTTACGGCGTGGACTACCAGGGTATCTAATCCTGTTTGCTCCCCACGCTTTCGCGCTTTAGCGTCAGTATCTGTCCAGTGAGCTGACTTCTCCATCGGCATTCCTACAAATATCTACGAATTTCACCTCTACACTTGTAGTTCCGCCCACCTCTCCAGTACTCTAGAAAAACAGTTTCCAACGCAATACGGAGTTGAGCCCCGCATTTTAACATCAGACTTATTTTTCCGCCTAGACGCGCTTTACGCCCAATAAATCCGGATAACGCTTGCGACATACGTATTACCGCGGCTGCTGGCACGTATTTAGCCGTCGCTTCTTCTGTTGGTACCGTCACTTGCTTCTTCCCAACTGAAAGCACTTTACAATCCGAAGACCTTCATCGTGCACACAGAATTGCTGGATCAGACTTTTGGTCCATTGTCCAATATTCCCCACTGCTGCCTCCCGTAGGAGTAAGGGCCGTGTCTCAGTCCCCTTGTGGCCGTTCACCCTCTCAGGCCGGCTATCCATCGTCGCCTTGGTGGGCCGTTACCCCACCAACTAGCTAATGGAACGCAAGGCTCTCTCTTGGCGCATATAGCTTTCATAAGTTTCTCATGCGAGAATCTCATAATATCCGGTATTAGCTGTCGTTTCCAACAGTTGTCCCAGACCAAGAGGCAAGTTCCTTACGCGTTACTCACCCGTCCGCCATCCTCATTACCCGAAGGTAAATTGAATCGACTTGCATGTGTTAAGCATTCTGTCAGCGTTCATCCTGAGCCAGGATCAAACTCTTCATTCAAATATATTTAAAGTCCTAAGACTTACGTTTACACCATTTATTGGTTTGCCATTTCTGGCATTTTGTTATTTTCATAACTTCTGACTATTTTCTCTATTCGGTTGTTAATGTCCTTATCTTTTAACTTTCGTCTGCGGTGTTTCCCGCTGACAAAAATAATAATACCATTTTTTTTACATTATGTCAATAACTTTTTTTATTTTTTTTAAAAATATTTTTTTTATTTTTTCATTAAACAATTATATTAATTTATACCAAAACTTAGTTCTTCTATAATATCATTATATATATAAAAATCCTTGCAAGTAAACTTACAAGGATTTAATTAACTAGAATTTTACATTAACTCCAGCTTCAACTATTGTCATATATGAATCTTTTTTAGATCCATCTGCTTGCTCCCACTTTCCAAACTCATATCCTAAGCTTGTGAAAATAGTTGTTGTTTCTGTTAATGCATATGTTCCATGTGCATATATTCTATTTACATCAAATGCATCTTTCATTCTAGTTCCTACTCCATAGTCTTTAGAACCATTTTCTTTCTTAGACTCATATTGTAATGTTCCTCTATATTCTCCTGATACAGCAAAATCTCCATACTTTGCTTTTGGAGTAAATAATCTTACTTGTTGATATTGAACTTCTGAATCATTACTAATTGCGTACTCTCCCTCAAAGTAGTAAGAAATTCCCCACCCATTATATGATAATTTTGGTTGGAACTCTACATAATTAGAATCTGAATTAGTGTGTTGAACTACTGATACAATTCCTTCTTCATTCACCGTAAAGTCTTTATTATCAAACTTCTTCCCGTCATCAGCCTTATATTCATACATTAAGTATCCAGATAACCATGAAGTTGGTGCAAAATTTCCTGTTATTGCATACTTATCCCAAGATCCTTGAGCTGCATATTGTAATTCTACAGAATAATTTTCAAATAAATTTCTTCCAACTCCTACATATGTTCTAGTTGCCACTTTGTCAAATAAATCTTTTTCTGCATATGATCCATTTGTATTAGAGTTGAAATATCTTCTTGCATTAAACCATCCATACCAGTCAGCTCCATAAGAGAAGTTAGTATATAATCTTAACGAATTGTTTCCTAAATCTCCACCAGCTTTTCCAGATCTATTTTCTGACCAAATACCAGTTTTAATTGATGTTAATTTTAAAGTTGGTGCTTCCTCTACTACTACTTCTTCAACCACGTCTGCTACTACTACTACCTCTTTCGATACTTCTACTGGCGCTACTACAGCCTCTTTTGCTGATGCAGTTGCTCCAACTACTAATAAAGAACCTAATAAAAGTGCTAACTTTTTCATATAAATTCCCTCCAGTTATTATTTTTTTAGAAATCCCCGTTTTTGAATTTCTCCCGTTACCTAGTTTATACAATATTTTAATCTTTTTGTAAATATTTTTTTATTTTTTTCCAAACTTTTTACTCGCTTTTTACGTCTACTGTGTTTAATCTTAAATCATTTTTTTAGTTAAAAAATCATTTTTGTAAATTCAAACTTCATTTTTCCAACTTTTTTTCAAGTTGTACTTCACTGAATTTACAGTCATTAATTTATATATATATATTTTTTTTATCTTTAAATTTATTATATATATTTATTTTTTTATGCCATAAAATAAAAAAAAGCAGATACATAATTGTATCTGCAATAATTTTTTTGAATAAAAAAGTGATTATCTCTTTGAGAATTGTGGAGATCTTCTTGCTTTTCTCTTTCCGAATTTCTTTCTCTCTACCATTCTTGAGTCTCTTGTTAAGAATCCAGCTTCTTTTAAAGCTCCTCTTAAAGTCTCATCAGCTTCTAATAAAGCTCTTGATAATCCGTGTCTGATAGCTCCTGCTTGACCAGCATTTCCTCCACCGATTACATTTACTTTAACTTCAAACTTATCTAAAGTTTCAGTTAATGTTAATGGTTGCTCAACGATTTTAGAAAGTAACTCTCTTCCACCGAAGTAGTCTGCCATAGTTTTTCCATTTATTTCAATTCCTTTTCCACCAGGAATAAGTCTTACTCTTGCTACTGAAGTTTTTCTTCTTCCAGTTCCTCTATATTGAATCATTTCTGCCACTGTCAATCCCTCCTAATTAAAATTCTACCTTTACTGGTTTTTGTGCAGTATGAGCGTGCTCAGCTCCAACAAATATTCTTAATCTTGTTAACTGCTCTCTTCCTAATCTGTTCTTTGGAAGCATTCTCTTAACAGCTAGCATTAAAGCTTCTTTAGGATTCTTTGCAAGAATCTCTTCTAATCTTCTTTCTTTTAATCCACCAGGGAAACCTGAGTGACTATAGTAAACTTTATCTGTTAATTTCTTTCCAGTTACAGCTACCTTCTCGATATTTGTAACGATTACGAAGTCTCCTCCGTCAATATGTGGAGTGTAAGAAACTTTATCTTTACCCATTAATTTTTTAGCTATTTCTGCAGCTAATCTTCCTAAAATTTTTCCTTCTGCGTCGTATTGAACGAATTCTCTTACAACGTCTTCTTTTCTTTGCATTGCAGTGTATTTCTTCACGTTTTTTTTCCTCCTCGAAAATAGTTATATTTTTTAATATAACGAACGGCGTTCCTTTGTGGGAAAGGATTTATTATACCTATATATTATATCTATTTTTTCCTTTTTTGTCAATTACTTTTTGAAGATTCCTAAAGGTTTTCCTAGTGGTAAAAACTCTCTTCCAAAAGTTTTATTTAAAACATTTGCAGCTGATCCATAGAATGACATCATAGCTATTGCAAACTCTGATACTGCAGCTAATGTATGCATTGCATGAGGAGCAATTCCAAATGTTGTTCCAGCTAATCCTATAAATAGGAAATCAATTAATATAAATATTATCAATAATGTTTTATTAGTCTCAATAGCTCCAACTGTCATGTACAATGTGAATATTAAATATCCTATAAATACAAATCCAAAAGCTTTAGGGTCCGCTGCAGCTTTCATAGCTTCACCAAATACTCCAAGTTGTATCATCCAGCTCATAGCCATTCCAAACCAGAAGAATGCATATCCACCAAATGCTGTTGTTCCAAATACGTTTCCATGTTTAATATCATTTAAACAAGCTATTAATTGAACAAAAGCTCCTAAGAATATTGCCCAAGGAATTACTAACGATACTCCACTTACAATTCCAAATTTATTTGCCGATGCTACTAATGTAACAATTGCAAGACCTAATAGTCCTAATGCTGAAGGGTCTGCTACTTCAATTTTTACATGATTGTTTTGATTCATTTTCTTTTCTCTTACTCCTTAATTAATTTTTTTACGCAAGGAGTATTTTAACCTTTTCATAAAACTTTGTCAACAAATACTTAACTTTATTTATTTTTTATATTGTTAGTGCTGATGCACCTTTTATTCCAGCATCATTTCCAAGTTGCCCTAACTTAATCTGAAGATTTTCAATTGTTATCCCCAATGCATAATTAGGCAATTTCTCCTTAACTTTATCTAATAAAATATCTCCAGCTAAAGCTACTCCTCCCGATAAAATTATTACTTCCGGATTTATAATATTCAAAACATTTCCAATCCCCATAGCTAGATAATCTGAAACGTAATCAACTATATCCAAAGAAAATTTATCTCCATTTTTAGCGGCATCAAATACATGTTTTGCTTCTAATTTATTTAAATCACCGTCTATTAACTTGTACAACTCATTATTTTTATTTATTTGTAATCTTGATAATGTTTCTCTTATAACTCCAGTTGCTGAGGCATATGCTTCAAAACATCCTTTTTGACCACACCCACACACTTTTCCTTCTTTTTCTAATTTCATATGACCAATTTCTCCACCTGCACCAGTAGCACCAGAAATTAATTTACCATCTATAAATATTCCACCACCAACTCCTGTTCCAAGAGCTATTGTTACACTTTTAGAGTACCCTTTTCCAGCTCCATACAAAGTTTCTCCAAGAGCTATTACATTAACATCATTATCCAATCTCGTTTTTACTCCAGAAATTTTTTCCATTTTTTCACTAATATTTATATTTTTCTCCCAAGGAAAATTAGCAAAAAATCCAACTTTTTTCTGATCAATAACTGGTCCAGGTATCCCCATACCAATACCTTTTATCAAATCTCTAGTTATATCTAATTCGTCTGCTAGCTCTAAAACAGAAGTCCATATTTTATTTAAAGTATAATCTACTCCCTCTATTGATTCTGTTTTTATACTTGTACTTTTTAAAATATCACCATTAGAATTTAGTATTCCAATTTTACTATTAGTACCTCCAATATCTATTCCTACAAAATATTCCATAAAACTCCCTCCTAATTATAAATATTTTTATATTTTTCTTTTAAATACTCTATATAATATTCTGGATTTAATTCTTCTCCAGTTACTGAAACCATAATTTCTTTAGGTGTTTTCAACTTTCCATATCTATGAATTTTCTCTCTTAACCAATCTTTAATTCTTTTTAATTCTCCTCTTTCTAATGTCCCCTCTATATTTATATCTTTTTTCATAGCATTTAAAATTTGAAGTGAATATACATTTCCCAAAGCATACGATGGAAAGTACCCAATAAGACCACAAGACCAATGAACATCTTGTAAAACACCTTCAGAATCTGTTGATGGAACTACCCCTAAATATTCATACATTTTTTCATTCCAAACTCTTGGTAAATCTTTTACCAGGTATTCTCCTGATAAAATTCCTTTTTCAATTTCATAACGTACCATTATATGTAATGAATAAGTTAACTCATCCGCTTCAACTCTGATTAAAGATGGCGAAACTTCATTTATACCTTTATAAATCTCTTCTAATGTTAATTCTGATAATTTACTATATTTAAATTTACTTTTTTCTAGAATCCCAAACCAAAATTCCTTACTTCTACCAACAACATTTTCATAAAATCTTGATTGAGATTCATGTATACCCATAGAGGCTCCATCAGATAAAATTGTATCTTTTAATATCTCATCCACTCCCTGTTCATAGACACCATGTCCACCCTCATGAATAGTGCTAAAAATACTTGAAAAAGGAAGATCTTTTAAATATCTCGTTGTTAATCTAACATCATCTTTATTTACAGTTAATGTAAATGGATGAGCGCTTTCTGATAAAACTCCTCTTTCCAAATCAAACCCTATATACTCTAAAACCTCTTTTGAAAAAAGCTTTTGATTGTATTCTGAAACTTCAAACTTCACTTTCTTTTGAAAGTCTCTTTTATTTTTATTTACTTCTTTTAATAAAGGTACAATCTCTTTTTTTAATTCTTCAAAAAAATTATCTAGTTTTTTAACATTCATTCCCTTTTCATAATCATTCAAAATCTCTGAATAAACATCCTCTTTTATTCCTCTATACTCTATAAACTTTCGATTAAAATTAAAAATTTGCTCTAAGATAGGAGCAAAACTTTCAAAATCATTATTTTCTCGAGCTATCTCCCATATCCCTTGAGCTTTAGCTGTAAGTTCAGAATACATTTTATACTCTTCACTAGGAATAACTTTTATTTTTTCAACTTCTTCTTCTAAAAGTTCTATCTCTCGTTTTACTATATTATCTAATTTTTCTTCATTTTTTTTCAATTCTTTTAACATCTCTAAAAACTCTTTAGAAGTAGTTAAATTATAGCTCTTTAAGCTTAATTCTCCTATCATTTCAGAGATCAATTTATAACCACCTTTTGGTGCTTGGGTTTCCAAATCCCATTGAAGTAAAGCTAACATAGAATCTATTATTTTTTTCTCTTTTATCATTTCTCTAAATTTATTTATTTTCTCTTCCATAATTCCACTCCTTTACCCTTTTACTTAATTATATTGAATTTTTCTCTCTTTAACAAGATTTTTCACGTTCTATTGATAATTTTAGTAAAATAATGTAAACTTATATATAAAAATATAATAATAGTATAAAAGGAGTTTTTATGAAAAGAAGTATATCTGGTATCCAACCCAGTGGAATATTACATTTAGGAAACTATTTTGGAGCCATGAAACAGTTTATAGAAAACCAAGATAAATATGAAGGTTTTTATTTTATTGCAGATTATCATTCACTTACATCTCTTACTGATCCTAAAGCACTTAGAGAAAACTCTTATAATATAGTTTTAGATTATTTAGCTTTAGGACTTGATCCTGAAAAGTCAACAATTTTTTTACAATCAGATGTTCCTGAACATACAGAACTTATGTGGTTACTTTCTAACATTACTCCTGTAGGTCTTTTAGAAAGAGGCCATTCATACAAAGATAAAGTTGCTAAAGGCTTCACTCCTAATACAGGACTTTTAACTTACCCTGTTCTTATGGCTGCTGATATACTTATGTATAATGCTGATATTGTTCCAGTAGGAAAAGATCAAAAACAACATCTAGAAATGACAAGAGATATTGCATTAAAATTTAATCAGCAATATGAAGTTGAGCTTTTCAAACTTCCTGAACCTCAGATTTTAGAAGATTTAGCTGTTATTCCTGGTACTGATGGACAAAAAATGAGTAAATCATATGGTAATACAATTAATATGTTTGCATCTAAAAAAGAACTTAAAAAGCAAATTATGAGTATCGTTACTGATTCTACTCCTCTAGAAGATCCAAAAGATCCAAATAACAACATTGTTAAACTTTATGAACTTTTCGCAACTAAAGAACAAGTTGAAGAGATGAAAAATAAATTTATTGCTGGAAATTATGGATATGGACATGCTAAAACTGAGCTTTTAAATGCTATACTTGAATATTTCAAAGATGCTAGAGAAAAAAGAGAAGAATTAGTAAATAATATGGAATATGTTGAAGAAGTTCTTGCTAAAGGAGCTGCTAAGGCTAGAGAAATTGCTAAAGCACAAATAACAGCTGCCAAAAAAGCTGTCGGATTAATTGGAAATATATATAACAAATAAAAAAAGACAGTGAAAACTGTCTTTTAATTTTTTTATGGCGCACCCGAGAGGAATCGAACCCCTAACCCCCTGATCCGTAGTCAGGTGCTCTATCCAATTGAGCCACGGATGCATATTTATCTATAAAAAAAAGGTAGTTACTCTACCTTAAACTACTTTTATAATGGCGGTGAAGGTGGGATTTGAACCCACGGTACGGGATTAACCGTACTCTCCCTTAGCAGGGGAGTGCATTAGGCCACTCTGCCACTTCACCATCCTTTATGGCGGAAGGTCAGAGACTCGAACTCTGAAGTCTTGCGACGCCGGTTTTCAAGACCGGTTCCTTACCAGTTAGGGTAACCTTCCGTACACAAAGATAGTATCATTTTTTTTATTGATTGTCAAATACTTTTTTTATTTTTTAAAAAAAAGCTGCCTTAAAAGCAGCTTTAATTAACTATTTTTCTTCAGTACCTGTTGTTTCAGTTACTTCTTCTTTATTTTCTTCCTCTTTTGGAATAGGATTTCCAAACATCCACTCGATTTGTCTTCTAACTCCAGTTAATTCTACTACTTGTCCATCGAATTCTAATCTATCATTCTCAGGAATAGCTAGGAATCCATCCTCTATTGGTGCATCTTTTAATAAGTTATGCTGAATTTTTATAGCATTCTCAAATCCAAATGGTTTAAATTCTGTTTTTACACTTCTAATTAACTCATCATTTTTAGAAATCTCCTCCACTTGTTCTGGAGTAAATCTTCTTTGTGGCGGATATTCTGCTATGAATAAAGTTTCTGTTTTTAAAAACTTTAATTCTTCTCCCTCTTTTTCAAATATATCTATTGTATATCTTCCTCTCGTTTTAACTAAAAATCTGTCAATATCTACAATCTTTTTTCCAACACCTAAAGGGTCTACCATTGGTGTTAGTTCCCCTCTTGATATTAAATCATCATCAGGCCCATTTAATCTAACTTCAAACACTGTTGGTTTTGTAATCTCCTCGAAAGTTAAAACAATTGACAATCTCATCATAGGATGAGGAAAAATTGGTTGAATTATATTATCAAAAGAGCCAAATATATCTACAGCTCCTCCTACTTGTTGACTCATCTGAGCTGCATGTGCAACTATTATATTTTTTACCTTAGCCATCTTATCCCCCTTTTTGGTTGTTTTGTTCTAATTTACTATAGCATACCTATTTTAATTTGTAAATTTTTATTTCAAGATTGTAAATATAAAAATAGTACCTTTTCCCTCTTTAGAAATAACATCCACTTTTCCTCCACATCTTTCTACAAGTTCTTTCACGATAGAAAGTCCTAATCCAGTTCCAGCCTTATTACTTGTTCTTGCCTTGTCTACTCTGTAAAATCTTTCGAATATCTTCTCAACATCATCAGAAGCAATCCCTACACCATTATCTTTCACACCTATTTTATACATACTTTTTGTTTCTATTATCGATATTTCTATTTCTGGTTTTAAATCCCCTCTATATATAATTGCATTTTCAACTAAATTTTTTAAAATAGTTAAAACTTTTTCAAAATCAATCTTTAACTCTCCTTCTTTATTTAGAAGATTTAAGCTATAAGTTATATTAGCTTCACTTGTTTTTATTCTTTCATTTAATATTGCATGTAATTCCGCTTTTAATCTTGCTACCGGTATCTTTTCAATATTAACAATATTCGAGCTTTCAATCTTACTTATATTTAAAAAATCTGCAATTATATTCTCTAATTTGTCTATATTATTTTTTATAGTTTTTATAAACTGAATTTTCAACGGCTCAGGTGCGTCTTCTAACGCAATTACATAACCTTTTATATTCGTTAAAGGTGTTTTCAATTCATGGCTTACATTACTTATAAAGGTTTTTTGAACTTCTATCATACCTTTAGTTTGAGTTATATCTTTTATAGACAATAAGTATCTCTGGTCTTGATCTAAAAATTTAACACTTACACTAAAATATCTTTTTAATCTTAAAATATAAACTTCTGATTTTTGATTCTGTTTTTCTCTTACACTTTTTTTTACTATATCTATAATTTCAATATCTTTTATTAAATTTAAATAATTCAATTTATCCTTTTCATAAAGATAATTAAATCTACTATTTTTAATTATTAATTGTAAATTTTCATCAAAAAGACATATTGAAGAATCTATAGATGTTATTATTTGATGTAAAATTCTCTTTTCTCTATTAAGATTAACTATATTTTCTAAATTTTGTTTTTGCCACTTTTGAACAATATCCCATAAATTAAGAATCCAAGGGTCTTTTTCAAAATACAGGTTTTCTCCATTTCCTTTTTCTTTTAAAAAATCTTCAATAACTTCTATCTTTCTATACAAGTCTCTTTTTAAATATTTTTTATAAAAAGCATGTATTATAAAGTTTAAAAATGTAAAAAATAAAAGTTCTGCAACTAAAATTATCTTTAACATTCTTAAAGTATCTCCATAATTTTTAGAAACTCTTACAACTACTTTTTCTCCCTCTTTATTACTTCTTTCAACTGCATAGTATGCCATAACCTCATCTGAAATAGAACTTTTCCTTATATCAAATCCTATTCCAGTATTTTTAACTTCAAGAACTTCTCTTCTGTTACTATGATTTTCTAACTTTCCTTCTTCATTATATTTTCTCGAATCATATATAACCTTTCCATTTAAACCAATTATATTAAATCTCATATCAGAATTTTCAAATATTTGTTGGTAATCTTTTTTGTCATACTCCTTTATTAAATTAGATATGATAAAAACATTTTCTTTTAAGCTATTTTTTACTCCATCTTTATACAAATGAGATAAAAATAAAATATTGGTTATTACAAAAATTATTTCAATCATAACTATAAAAAATAAAGCAATTATCTCTTTTCTTCTAATCTGTATCCTACTCCTTTCACTGTTTTTATACATTCTGTTAAAAATGGTATTTTCTCTCTCAATTTAGATATATACACATCTACAGTTCTATCGCCTGAATAATAATTACTCCCCCAAACTTTATCCAATATTTTCTCTCTACTTACTACAATTCCTTTATTTTTAACTAAAAGCAAAAGTAAATCATACTCTTTCTTAGATAATTCTACCTCTTCACCATTATTTGTAACCAAATGTTTATCTTCATCAATTTCCAAATCTAAAAATCTATTTCTTATCTTTTTGTTTTTTTCTTGTTGATTAAGAAGTTTTTTTCCTCTTAACAGAAGCTCTCTTGGATCAAATGGCTTTTTCATATAATCATCCGCTCCAATTTCTAATCCTTTCAATACATCTTCAACTTCTGTTTTAGCAGTTAACATAACTATATAAGGAGTTCCATACTCATCTTCCATCTCTTTTACAATCTTCGTAAAATTTATTCCATCCAAATTAGGTAGCATTAAATCTAAGATGATTAATTCATGTTTATCTTTTTTCAAATACTTCAAACCTTCTAATCCATCAGAAGCTACGGTTACTTTATAACCCTCTTTTGTGAAATAATAGTTTATTAACGCCTGTATCTCTAAATCATCTTCAACTACTAGTACCTTCATATCATCTCTCCTTATTTTTTCTTTTTATTATATCACAAATATAAAAAAGGTGTCCTTTTTTCATCAGGACACCTATACTTACTATTTTGCTGGAACGAATCCCTCATCAGCAACTACTCTTTGTCCATCTGCTGATAATGCAAAGTCAACTAATCCATTTACATCTTTATTATCTGTATCTATAACATACCAATAGATTTCTCTTGCTATTGGATATTTTTTATCTGCTACATTTTGTACACTAGGTTCTATTGAATCCACTTTTAAACTTTTTACAGATTTATCCATATATCCCATTCCTATATATCCAATTGCGTATTTATTATTCTTTGCTTCTTGTTTTATAGCTTCATTTGAAGGCATATACAAAGTATTTTTACCGTATTCCGCATCTTTCTTTGTATTTTCTTCTCTTATAATATGCTCTTTAAAAAACTCATGTGTTCCAGATGATGAATCTCTAGATAAAACAACTATTGTAGCATCATCTCCTCCAAGCTCTTTCCAATTAGTAATCTCTCCTCTAAATATTTTAGCTAAATCCTCATGCGTTAAATCATTTACTTTATTTGAGTCATTCACTATTACTGTTATCCCATCATATCCTAAAACAACTTCTTTTAATTTTAATCCTTTCTCCTCTGCTGCTTTTACTTCTTTATCCTTAATATTTCTAGATGCCATCCCTATATCAGCTGTTCCGTTTATTAAAGATGATATTCCTACTCCAGACCCTCCACCTGTAACAGCAATTCTAGCATCCTTATTTTTTCCCATATACTCTTCAGCAATATACTGAGAAACATTTACTATTGTATCTGAACCTTTCACTTGGACAACTTTTGATGCCATCGCTGTTGTTGAATACGCTCCCATCATAGCCATTAACCCCATTAGAAAAAACTTTTTCATTTTCATCCTTAAACTCCTCCTAAATTTTATCTTTATTTTAATTTTTATTTTTCTATTCTTGAAAATAGTATAGAACATCAATGTTAATCTAATTTAAATTTAATGTAAAAAAACTGTAAAAAATTTTTTACAGTTTTTTTACATACAATTAATCTTATTTTAACAAGCAAGATATATTATATTCGTATGTAGTTTAATTTTAGTTTAAAATTAGTTTAATTTTTTTTTAATTTTTTAACATAGATTTAGGAGGTTATCATGCATAATATAAGAAAAGTTAAAGATTCTTTTATGAATGGAGTTCACTCTATTGTTGGAATTTTTAACATTCTAATTGTTATACTTATATTCATTTTTATTTTAGTTAATAGTTTATCTTTTTTTAAAGACTATCCTCTTTCAAAATTTTTCTTTGGAACAGAATGGATATCTCTTTCAGGTAAATATGGACTTTTACCACTTTTAGTTGGATCATTTTGGGTAACACTAGTTGCACTTTGTATCTCTATTCCTATTGGAATTATAACTACTATATATATATCTGAGTTTGCTAATAAAAAAACAAAAAAAATCATTAAAATTATTATTGAAACAATGTCTGCTTTACCGTCAGTTGTTTTAGGATATCTAGGATTATATGTTTTGTCTGGATTTATAAAAGATTCATTTAATTTACCAAGTGGACTAAATGCTTTAACTGGAGGAATTATGCTTTCTTTTATGGCTATTCCTACTATAGTAAGTTTATCTGACGATGCATTAAATGCCCTTGATAAATCTTACCGTGAAGCTTCTCTTGCTCTTGGAGCTAATAAACTTGAAACAGTTTTTAAAGTTCTTTTACCTGCTGCATTTCCTGGAATTTTCGCAGGTATTATGCTAGGATTCGGAAGAATTATTGGTGAAACTATGGCTGTTCTTATGATAACTGGAAACGCTCCTATAATGGCACCATCTCCACTATCTCCTGTTAGAACTTTGACAGCTACAATCGCTGCTGAAATGGGTGAGGTTGTTCAAGGCAGTCAGCACTACCATGCTTTATTCGCTATCGGTTTAGTATTATTTGCAATAAGTTTCTTAACAAATAGTGTTGCAGATAAGTATATTAGAAAATCAAGAAAACTGATGGGTAAATAGGAGGAATATTTAAATGAAAATTTTAAAAGGAAAAAGTGGTATCGCTATCGAATTATTTATTAAGACAATTGCTTTATTAGCAGTAGTTCCAATATTTCTGATATTAGGGTACATTATCTATAAAGGTGTTCCTGCAATCTCATGGGAGTTTTTAACCGAAGTTCCCAAGAGAGGAATGAGAGCAGGAGGAATTTTCCCAGCTATTGTTGGAACTATCTATCTAACTCTTGGAACTATTGCGGTTTCTGTTCCATTTGGAATCTTTACTGGAGTATATCTTGTTGAATATGCAAAAGATAACGTATTAACTAGATTAATCAACTTAACTATTATTAACTTAGCTGGAATACCTAGTATCATATATGGACTTTTCGGAATGGCGTTATTCGTTATATACTTTAAATTAGGTGTTTCAATATTATCAGGATCATTAACTTTAGGTATTATGTGCTTACCTGTTATTATAACAGCTACAAGAGAAGCTCTTTTAGCTGTTCCAAATAGTTTAAGAGAAGCATCTCTTGCTCTTGGAGCAACAAAATGGGAAACAATTTCTAAAGTTGTTGTTCCTGCTGCATTGCCTGGAATCTCAACTGGAGTCATTTTGAGTATTTCAAGAGCCGCTGGTGAAACTGCACCTATTTTATTTACAGCTGCAGCATTCTATTTGCCATTTTTACCTCAATCAATATTTGATCAGGTTATGGCTTTACCTTATCACCTTTATGTTATATCAACACAGGTACCTAATATGCCACAAAGCAATATGCATGGAACTTTATTTGTTCTGGTATTTATAACTGTAGGATTTAACCTTATTGGTGCATATATTAGAAATAAATTTGAAAAATAATAATCTCGTATAATTTTGGAGGAATATATAGTATGAAACAAGACGTTAGAATATCTGTTAAAAACTTTAACTTTTATTATGGTGATTTCAAAGCTTTAAAAGGTATAAATATGGATATAATGAAGAATAAAGTTACGGCACTTATTGGCCCATCTGGATGTGGTAAATCAACATTTTTAAGATCTTTAAATAGAATGAATGATCTTATATCTAGTGTTAAATATGAGGGTGAAATCTTACTTGATGACCAAAATATCTTTGATAAACAATTTGATATTGTTGAACTTAGAAAAAAAGTGGGAATGGTTTTTCAAAAACCAAATCCATTTCCTAAGTCTATCTATGAAAACTTAGTTTATGCTCCTAAATTACACGGAGAAACTAATAAGAAAAAATTAGATGAAATTGTAGAATCGTCTCTTAAAGCAGTTGCTCTTTGGGATGAAGTAAAAGATAAACTTCACCAATCTGCTCTTGGATTATCAGGAGGACAACAACAAAGACTTTGTATAGCTAGAGCTATCTCTATCAACCCTGAGATACTTCTTATGGATGAACCAACTTCAGCTCTTGACCCAATATCAACTGCTAAAATCGAAGAGTTAATTGTTGAACTTGCAAAAAATTATAGTATAGTTATTGTTACTCACAATATGCAACAAGCATCAAGAATATCTGATTACACTGGATTTTTTTATCAAGGTGTTTTAGAAGAGTTTGGTGAGACTTCTAAGATATTTACTACACCAAGTGTTAAGAAAACCGAAGATTATATAACAGGAAAATTTGGATAAAAAGGAGATTTTATGAGAACTTTAAACGAATCTTTAAAAGCTTTAGACGAGCATTATTTAGAAACATTAAAATATGTTGGTAGAAATTTTGATGTAAATTTAGAGATGTTACAAAACAATAGTTTTAATCCTACACTTTATGGAGAAGCTAAAATGATAGAAGATTTTATTAACTCTTTTGAAGTAAAATTAAAAGAGGATTCTATTATTACAATGGCTAGATTTCAACCAGCAGCTAAAAATCTTAGAAAGTTAGTAATGATTATCAATAGCGTAAGAGTCCTTGAAAGAATGGGTGATCTTTTAAAAGCGAATTTATCTTTAATTAAAGATATCGAAAAAAAATCTCCAAACTTAGCTTATGCTCTAAGTGAAAAAGTTTTACCAATCGCAAAAAAAATCAGAGGTCTTTTTCAAATGTATGTTGATGCTTTTTTAAATGAAGATGTACGTTTACTATATAATGTTCTTTATTTAGATGAAGAGATTGATGACTTAATCAATGCTAACACTGATTATTTTCTTACTAAAATGAAAGAAACTCCAGATAATGTTGTTGGAGGTTCTGAGCTTATGCTTTTAGATAAGAAATTTGAAAGATTATCAGATCATATAATACATTTAGCAAGTGATTTAATTTATATTTTAAATGGTGAAAATACTAGAAAAGCTGAATTACAAAATAAAGGAAAAGGGAACCAATAATGGTTCCCTTTTTAATTCTCTCTAATTCCTATATAATCTGCTAATTCTAAAAAAACTTTAATTTTTTCATCTGGAAAAATATTTAAACTTCTTTTAGCATCTGAGATAACTTCTTTTAAAATCTCTTTACTTTTCTCAATTCCAAATATACTTGGATATGTTGTCTTTTCAAGTTCTAAATCACTACCAATAGGTTTTCCTATTTTTTCAAAGTCACCTTCTATATCTAATATATCATCTTTAATTTGAAAAGCTAATCCTATTCCATCTGCATAGTTTTCTAAAGCTTTATACTCTTTTTCTGTTGCTTCTGAAATTATTGCTCCTATTTCCACTGGTAACTTTATTAATTTTCCAGTTTTATTTTCATGAATATATTTTAAAGTTTCCAAAGATACTTTCTTTTTTTCACTCTCTATATCTACTGTTTGTCCACCAATCATACCATTTATTCCAGCATATCTTGATACCATACCTATTATTTTTACAAGTTTATCTGAAGCTACTCCTTTTGTTTCATCTGTTATAATAGAAAATGAATGCGTTAATAAAGCATCCCCTATTAGTATTGCTTCTGCTTCTCCAAACTTTTTATGAGTTGTTAATTTTCCTCTTCTATAATCATCATTATCAAGAGCTGGTAAATCATCATGAACCAAAGAATAAGAATGAATCATCTCTATTGCAACAGCTATTGGTAATCCTAAATCTATTTTTTTATCGAAAAGTTCTAATACCATTAACAATAAAATTGGTCTTAATCTTTTTCCTCCATTTAAAACAGAATATCTCATACCTTCTGCTATTACATTTGGATATTCTAATTTATTTAAATGATATTCTATATTTGAATCCACAAGTTCTCTTTTAGTTTTTAAGTAATTTTTAAGCATTTTCATCAACCTCTAGTTGAATATTATCATTTTCTGAAGTTACTTTGATTATTTTTCCCTCTGCTTTGTTCAAAATATCTGAGGATTTTTTTAATAACTTCATAGCTTTTTCATACTCTTTAATTGATTCATCTAAAGATAACTCACCCTTATCTAATTTTTCAATTATTATATCAATTTCATTAATATTATACTCAAAACTATCTTTTTTCATGGATCCTCCCTCTTTTATCTTGTATAGAATGTCACAACTTTTTTTCCATATTTTCTTTCGTCTGTCTTTTTAAATTCTCCAACTTCTTCAGACATATCTTCATACATATGATGTTCACAAATTATTAATCCATTTTCTGCTAATAATCCAGCTTTTGATATAGCTCTCATAACTCTCTCACAAACCTCATCTTTATAAGGAGGGTCCATAAAAATTATATCAAATTTTTCACCTTTTCTTCCTAAAATCTCAACAGCTCTTAAAGTTTCATTTTTGTAAGCTCTTGATTTGTTCTCATATCCTAAATTATTGATATTTTTTATTATATATTTTAATGCTTCTTGATCTTTTTCTATCATTACAGCTCTTTTAGCCCCTCTACTTAAAGCTTCTAAAGCTATATTTCCTGTACCACTAAAAAGATCTAAGAATCTAGCATCAGTTATATATGGAGCAATTATTGAAAATAGAGATTCTTTTATGCTATCTTGAGTAGGTCTTGTATCTGTACCTTTTCTACATTCTAATCTCTTCCCTTTTGCTTCTCCTGCGATTATTCTCATCTTTTCACCTCTTTTTTATTAACAAATAAACATTGCATCTCCAAAACTAAAGAAATGATATTCCTTTTTTACAGCCTCTTTATATACATCTAACATGAACTCTCTATTTGAAAGAGCCGATACTAACATAAGAAGTGTTGATTTCGGCAAATGAAAGTTAGTTATTAGTGCATCTATAACATTAAATTTATATCCTGGATATATAAAGATCTCTGTACTTCCTTTTTTAGAAATTAAGTTTCCATCCATATCCACAGATGATTCCAATGCTCTAACAGTTGTTGTTCCAACAGCTATTATTCTTCTATTCTCTTCTTTTGCTTTTTTTATTCTTTCAACAGTATATAAAGGAATTTCAAAAATTTCCTCATGCATTTTATGATCTAAAACATCTTCAGTTTGAACTGGTCTAAACGTTCCTAAACCAACTTCTAAAAATACATCCAATATTTCAATGCCTTTTTCTTTTATTTTCTCTAAAAGTTCTTTTGTAAAATGTAATCCAGCTGTGGGAGCTGCAACTGATTCTCCTTTTATTGCATAAACTGTCTGATATCTATCTTTTGTTTCTAAAGCTTCTACAATATATGGAGGCAATGGCATTTTTCCAAGTTTATCTAATACTTCTTCAAATGCTCCCTCATATTCAAATTTTAAAACTCTATTTCCATCTTCTTTTATCTCTAATAACTCAGCTACTAACTCTTTATTTTCACCTATTTCAAGCTTTTGTCCTACTTTTAATTTTTTAGCAGGTTTTAATAAACATTCCCAAGTATCTAAACTCACTCTTTTTATTAAAAGTATTTCTAAAACTCCACCAGTTTCTTTTTTTCCAAAAAGTCTAGCAGGTATAACTTTTGTTGAATTTCTTACTAAAACATCTCCTGGTTTTAGATAATCTATTATATTAAAAAAAGTTTTATGTTCTAATGTTTGATTTTCTTTATCTACTACCATTAATTTAGAGTGATCTCTAGGCTCTCTAGGTTTTTGACCTATAAGCTCATCTGGTAAATGATAATCATAATCAACTAACTTTGTTGACATCCTCTTCACCACTCTTTCTTCCTATTACTACTCTCTCTATTCCGCTATAATCATTTACAATTGCTATTATTTCAAATCCAGCCTTTTTCATAAATTGACTTACTTCATGTGCCTGATTATATCCAACTTCAAAAGCTAAATAACCTTTATCCTTAAGATATTTTGAAGATTCCTCTGATATTTTTTTATAAAAATAATAACCATCTCCATTATCTGTTAAAGCACCTTGAGGTTCATGCTGTTTAACCTCTGGCATTAACTCCTCGTATTCATCTTTAGGTATATATGGCGGATTTGAGATAATCATATCATAATCATTATCTTTTATATTTGAGAAAATATCTGACTTAATAAATTTTAAATTACTTTCTACATTATTAATCTTTCTATTTTCTACAGCAACCTCTAAGGCATCTGTACTTATGTCTGCTCCTAAAACCATAGCACTTGGAATCTCTTTAGCTAGAGTTACAGATATTGCTCCACTTCCAGTTCCTATATCTAATACTTTAGGATTATCTATCTCGTTTAAAATGAATTTACACTGCTCTACTAAAATTTCTGTATCTGCTCTTGGGATTAAAACTCTCTCATCAACTTTAAAAGGTAATCCATAAAACTCCCACTCTCCTAAAAGATATTGTAAAGGTTTTTTTTCCTTTGCTCTTTTATAAAGTAAATCTTTTATCTCTTCTTTTTCTTTTAAAGTAATCTCTTTTCTTAAATTCATAAATAACATTGTTCTCTTTACTTTTAAAACATGAGCAAATATATATTCTGCGTCTAACTTACTATCTTTTACATCATTTTTATTCAAATATTCTATACTCTTTTGTAAAAGTTCTCTATTTTCAGAACTACAATCTTTCTCTTCAACTAGATTTATCTCTTCTTTTGGAAGTTCATCAAAAGTTAATCTATTTCTAGCCATAGCTTTCAAATAATTTTTTATTTTATCTTTTTGCTCTAAATTAAGTTCCATATCAAAATAAGCGTAAAGAGTTATTCTTTCTAGATTTAATACATGAGATATTATCTTTTCACTTTCTAATCTGGGTTTTGAAAAGGAGTATTTTTTCAAATACTCCTCAGAAAATTTTAATATATCTAATAATTTCATAATTACTCCGCTGAACTTGAAAGCATTTCTGCTTGAGCAAATGTAGTTAGAGCATCTATCATATCATCTATATCTCCATCTAAGAAAGCTTCTAATTGATGTGCTGTATATTTGATTCTATGATCTGTTATTCTTCCTTGTGGATAATTATATGTTCTTATTTTTTCTGATCTATCTCCTGATCCAACTTGAAGTCTTCTTTCACTTTCAACAGCTGATCTTTGCTTTTCTAACTCCATCTCATAAAGTTTTGAAGCTAAGTGTTTCATAGCTTTCTCTCTATTTTTTAACTGTGATCTCTCATCTTGACACTGAACGATTACTCCTGTAGGTAAATGTGTTATTCTAACTGCAGAGTCCGTCATGTTAACGTGCTGACCTCCCGCTCCTGATGCTCTAAATGTATCAATCTTTAAATCTGATGAGTTTATTTTAACATCTTGAACTTCATCAACCTCTGGTAAAACTGCAACTGTTGCTGTAGATGTATGTATTCTTCCTGATGATTCAGTTTCAGGTACTCTTTGCACTCTATGAACTCCTGATTCAAACTTAAGTCTTGAATATGCTCCTTGACCATTTATTGAGAATACAGCCTCTTTTATTCCTCCAACACCAATCTCTTGTTTTTCTATTATTTCAACTTTCCATTTGTGTCTCTCAGCATATCTCATATACATTCTAAATAGGTTTCCAGCAAATAAAGCAGCTTCATCTCCTCCTGCTCCACCTCTGATCTCTATTATAACGTTTCTATCATCATTAGGATCTTTTGGAAGTAATAACACTTTCATATCTTGCTCTAAATTAGGAATTATTTCCTCAATCTCTTTTAATTCCTCTTGCATCATTTCTCTCATATCAGGGTCTTTTTCTCCTCTGATATTTTCTTTTATAAATTCTAAATCTTCTTGATATCTTTTATACTCTTTGTACTTTTCAACGATAGGTGTTATATCATTTAATGCTTTGTTACACTCCATCATTTTTTTAGGATTACTTAAAACTTCTGGAGAACCTAAAGCTTCTGTTAACTCATTAAACCTTACTACAACTTCTTCTAATTTAGTAAACACTATCTTCACTCCTTTTTATATCTATACTTTAACTTATAAATTATACCATACTTACTTTAAAAATAAAATAAAAAATCTTCTTCCATTATTATTAAGGAAGAAGATTTTTAACTATTGTTTTTCTCTTGATTGTGATATTCTTTTTAACGATAACTCTCTAGCTTTCAAATACTGATCTGTTGTTATATGTTTTTGAACTTCTATCTGATACTTCAATCTATCCTTTATAATTTCAGCATCTAAAAGTCCAACCTTCTCTACTAATTCATTTAATTTTTCAAGATTTTTTTCTGTGCCATCCAAAATATATTTATTAATTTCAATCTCTAGTGCTTTTTTATCCAATGTTTTCAATTTATATTGAATACTAGCTTGTTCAATTATAACTTTAACTCTATCAATATTATCTTGACTTACCCCTACAGCTTTGAAATCGTCATCTTTAACTATCCCTATTCCCGATGTTGCATAGGCTGATACACTAAATACAAGTATCAACAGTCCCATCACTATTTTTTTCATAAAATCCTCCACTAAATTTGTAGATCTGTTACAAAAAGATTTTCAGTATTAAAATCTCTTTTATTTATTTTTATTTCATCAGCTTGAAATAAATCATCGATTGTAAAACCAATCTCTTTTTTATCTGAAACTTTTCTCTGTAGCTCTCCACTTTCTAAAGCTACTAACTTCTCTGTAGGAGAAATATTTCTTTTAACTAAATCATAAGAAGTCCCTGTAAAGACTCCAACTACAAAAAGAGACAAAGAAAAAAATGAGATTTTTTTATTTCTTTTCTTCTCCTCTTCTAGTAATGATTTATAAATATTCGCTCTTACTCTCTCTTTTGGAGATACCATTTATATCACACCTCCCATGTCTTTAATTGCCTTGTAGTATATCGTTTTTACTGTTGATATATTCATTTCTTTCATATCTGCAATCTCCCTCAGTTTATAGCCGTATATATCTTTTAAAACAACTATCTCTCTCTCCTGGAAAGGTAGTTCTTTTAACTTCTCCTCTAAAAGGATTGGAATATTAAAGTCTTCATTACTTTCAACACTTAAAATCTCATCATTTAACTCTAGATTTAGCTTTTTCTTTCTAAAAAAATCATACGTTTTATTTATAGCAATTCTATAAATCCAAGTATAAATATTGCTCTCCTCTCTAAAGCCTTTAAGATTTTTATAAACACTAATGAATACTTCTTGAGCTATGTCTTCGGCATCTTCGGCATTTTTTACTGTTGATAGTATTTTATAGTATATTCTATCAAAATACTCATTATATATCTGATCAAAATCCATTTAAATACCTCATTATTTTAGCTTTATAATTTTAGACTACAAAATTCTTAAAAAAGTTTTAATTAAAATCATCTTCGATTAATTTTTTTAACTCTTTTAGAATATCCCCTTCATCAACCTTTTTTATTATCTCACCTTTTTTAAATAAAACTCCAACTCCTTTTCCACCCGCTACTCCATAATCAGCTTCTTTAGCTTCTCCAGGTCCATTTACAACACACCCCATAACGGCTATTTTTATTTTTTTATCTACTTTTTCAAATTCTTTTTCTACTTGATGTGCAAGTCCTATCAAATCTATCTCAGTTCTTCCACAAGTTGGACAAGACACAATCTCTACACCAACCTCTTTTAACCCTAAAACCTTTAATATCTCTTTTGCAACTTTAATCTCTTCTACAGGGTCTTCTGTTAAAGAAACTCTAATTGTATCACCTATTCCATCAACTAGCAAAGAACCTATTCCAATAGCTGATTTTACAGTTCCTTGAAATGCTGTACCTGCCTCTGTAACACCTAAATGTAAAGGATAATTACATAACTTAGCTAGTTTTCTATAGGCTTCAACCATCATCTTTACATTACTCGATTTCAAAGAAATTATTATATCTGTAAAATTAAATTTTTCTAAAAGCCTCATATGATATAAAGCACTCTCTACCATCGCATCTGATGTTGGCTTTCCATATTTTTCCAATATTGTTTTTTCTAATGATCCTGAATTTACACCTATTCTAATTGGCACACCTTTTTCCATAGCCTTTTTAACTACGATTTCAACTTTTTCGTCACTACCTATATTTCCTGGATTAATTCTTAACTTATCAATTCCATTTTCTATAGCTAATAAAGCTAATCTGTAATCAAAATGTATATCAGCTACTAATGGTATATCTATTTTCTCTTTTATTTCCTTTATTTTTTTCGCAGCTTCTTCTGTATTAACTGTAACTCTAACTAATTGACACCCTTCTTCTTGAAGCTTTTTTATTTGATTAACTGTTTTTTCTACATCTGTTGTGGGAGTATTTGTCATCGATTGAATAATAACATCATTTCCACCACCAATCAATATATTTCCAACTTTTACAACTTTAGACTCTCTCATTTTTCACCTCTCGTAAAATTTAAAAAAGCCCTAGTATAATCCTAGGGCTATCTAACTAAATAATTCATTGGATTATTAGCTTTTCCGTTCTTTCTAATTTCAAAATGTAAATGTGGTCCTGTTACTCTTCCTGACATTCCAGTTTTTCCTATAACTTGACCAGCTTTAACCCTATCACCTGTTTTTACATACATTTTATCTAGATGAGCTGATCTTGTTTCAAAACCATTGCCATGATTTATTTTAATTATTTTTCCATAACCTGTCATATATCCTGCAAAAACCACTGTTCCATCCTTTGAAGCCATCAAAGGAACATATCTTGCTCTCATATCAACTCCTGCATGTTGAATATATCTTTTTAAAACAGGATGAAATCTTTTGCCAAAAGGACTTGTTATTCCAGCCCACTTTACTGGCATCGTGAAATTTTTTTGTACGGTTACTCTATTAACATTTCCACTACGAGTAAGTCTTTTTAAGCTTTCTTCGCTAGGATTATATATAAATAGTTCTTCTCCAACTCTTATATTATCATTTCTTAAATTATTATATTTTCTTAAATCTTCAACATCTATTTTATAAGCAAGTGCTATTTTAAAAAGAGAATCTCCTCTTTTAACTTTATAAAAAACACCATTAGACTTTACAATTTTTATTTGCTGTCCTGCCTTTAAATTATTTGAAATTCCTGGATTATTAGCTTTCAGAATTTCTAAAGATATTCCATTTTTATCTGCTATTCCACCTAAAGTATCTCCACTAGCGACTACATAACTTTCTAGCTTTGGGATTTCATATGCTTGCTTTAAGTCTAAATCTTCTAAAGGAACACCTTCTATCGATTCGTCTTCACCTATTTTATACTCTTTTTCTATCGTATAAAAATTGCCATCAACAAGTTCAAATCCACCACCATCTTCAACAGTAGTTGTCTCTGAATAATATTCTGTAAATTTTCTTAAATCTACTACTTCTGATTTATAAGGTTTAAAAACTAATATTAACATAGCTATAAATGCTGCTATTATTATAGCAAATATTTTAAATATCTCTTTCACTATTTCCCCCTTGCAAAGGACTTCTCATACATTTCAATAAGCTTATCATTGCTTTCAGTTGATGAAATAGTATCAATTAATTTTTTCGTTGCAGTAGCTTTATCTAGAGATGATAAATATCTTCTTATATTCCAAATAGAATCTAATTTCTTTTTCCCTATTAAAAGTTCTTCTTTTCTAGTTCCAGATTTTTGAATATCTATTGATGGGTATATTCTAAGTTCAGCTAAATTCCTATCTAAATGTATATCTAAATTTCCTGTTCCTTTAAACTCTTCATATATAACATCATCCATTTTACTTCCTGTATCAATTAAAGCTGTTGCTAAAATAGTTAGACTTCCACCATTTCTTATATTTCTTGCCGATCCAAAGAATTTTTTTGGATAATATAAAGCTGTTGGATCTATTCCACCAGAAATTAATTTTCCACTTGATGGTATTACTATATTATATGCTCTAGCTAGTCTTGTTAAAGAATCCATTAAGATAACTATATTTTCACCGTTTTCAATCTTTCTTTTTGCTCTTTCTAAAAGAGATTCAGTAACTTTTATATGATTTCTTGGGTCATCATCAAAAGTAGAAGCATAAACTTGTGCCCCTTTTACAGTTTCTTTTATATCTGTAACTTCCTCTGGTCTTTCATCTATTAAAAGAATCCAAACTTCTATATCCTTATTATTTTCTATTATAGAGTTTGCGATATTACTAATCAGTACTGTTTTACCAGCTTTTGGTGGTGCTACTATTAATCCTCTTTGTCCTAATCCTATCGGTGCAATTAAATCTATTATTCTACCAGAGATATTTTTTGCATCTGTTTCTAATTTTAACTGTTCTGTTGGATAAGCAGGTATTAATTCATCAAATGGTATTCTTGATTCAGCTTCTTGAATACTTCCATTATTTATTAAAAGAACTTTTCTAAGTCCGTAGTTATTTTCACCTTGAACAGCTTCTCTTACTTCACCTAATACAAAATCTTCTGTCCTTAATTTAAATTTTCTTATTTGTGAAGCTGATACATAGACATCTTTTTCTACATTTGTATTTCTCAAAAAACCATATCCATCAGCCATTACTTCAAGATTTCCCCAAGCCAAATGCATACCTTCTTTAGCATCTATTGCCTCATTTATTAATTCTACAATCTCTGCTTTTTTAGTTCTACTTGAATAATCAATATCCATTTGTCTAGCAATCTCTTGTAACTCTTTTAGCAAAAAATTTTCTAACTTCTCCATTGTACCTCCAAGGTTACTAGTCTACTATCTCTCCGTATAGCGACCATGTTTTACACTCATTTATTTTTACATTAACAAATGTTCCTTCTAACTCTTTATCTCCTGCAAACAAAACAACTTTATTAGTTGATGTTCTTCCTGTTAGAACTTCTTCATTTTTTCTGCTTGGCCCTTCAACTAAAACTCTTTCTATTTTTCCTTTATAACTATCACTTGCTTCTTTTGATTTTCTATTTTGTAAATCTATTAGTCTTTGAAGTCTTTCTTTCTTCACTTCTTGATCTAATTGACCATCCATTTTTGCTGCAGCCGTACCTTTTCTAGGTGAATACATAAACATAAATGAAGTTTCAAATCCAATTTTATCTACAACATCTAAAGTATCTAAGAAATCTTCCTCTGTTTCATGTGGAAATCCTACTATTATATCTGCTGTTAATGCTACACCTGGAATTCTTGATTTTATTTTTTCAGCTAACTCTATATACTGCTCTTTAGTATATTTTCTATTCATTAGCTTAAGTATTCTTGATGACCCTGATTGTAAAGGTAAATGTAAGCATCTTGCAACTTTTTCATTTCTAGCTATAACATCAATTACATCATCACCAAAATCTTTTGGATGTGGTGAAACAAATCTAACTAAAAACTCTCCATCTATTTTACAAATTTCCTCTAATAGTGTTGCAAAGTTTTCTCCAGTTTCTAAATCATTACCATATGAATTTACATTCTGTCCTAGCAACATAATCTCTTTATATCCTTTTTCTACAAATCCTTTAACTTCATCTAATATTTGAGGCATTGGAACAGATCTTTCTCTTCCTCTTACATATGGAACTATACAATAAGTACAGAAATTATTACATCCATATGTTATTGGAATTGATGCTGTTTTTTTAGAATCAAACTCTGCATCTAATCTTGGTGGTAAATCATCTTCATCACCTGTATAAATAACATGTTTAAAATCTCCTGATTCTATTTTCTCAATTGCTGTTGGTATTTTTCCAATATTTTGATTTCCCATTACAATATCTATTACTGGAAACTTTTTAGCTAACTCTTCACCTTGCTCTTGTGCAAAACAACCAGTTATCCCTATGATTGTTCCTCTCTCCTCTTTAACAGCCATTAACTCTCCAAGTTTTCCATAAATTTGAGTAGCTGCTCCCTCTCTTACCGTACAAGTATTTAAAAATACTGCATCTGCTTCTGATACATCTTCAATTACATTATATCCCATATTTTGTAAGATACTCTTTATTTTTGCACTTTCGTTGACATTCATTTGACAACCATATGTTATTATTACTGCATTTTTCAATTTTTTTCCTCCAAATTTTTAACAAATTACTACTTAAACATGTTAAAAATTATACCATAGTAGTACAACTTTTATCAATAATTCTTTAACTAAACATTATTTAAATATATCTTTAGCTTCTAAATACCATAATAATAAATCTATATTCTCCATAGGAATATCTATCTCTTTACAGTATTCTTTTAGTTTCTCCTCTATCTCTTTATATAACTTAGGAGTTACTGTTTTAGGAACTTCTTTTATCACGTCTAAAGCTGCCAAATTTTTTAAAATATGTCTATCCAAAATTGCTAATTCTTGACCAAAACCAATATTTCTTAAAAAATGACTAGCTTCCTTGTATGACATTCCTCTTATATTTTTTACAATCCACTCTCTCATTTCAAATGCTGAATTGAATGTTGAAAAAAAATCTTTTGTTATAAATTTCCCATTCTCATCTGTCATTTGCTTTCTAAGTATATAGAGATTTTTAGCTTTAGTTCTATTAAAACGAACAATATTTAAAAATGGAAGCATCTCCTCTTCACTTCCTGTAAATAAAAGATTATTATCCCTTAATTCACTTATTGCTTTCCATGCATTTCTAGCTTTAGATTGTGGAGTTAAAATACAAAAAGCCAATTCACAAAAGATATCTTTATTATCTCCATCTCTCCAAATTTTTCTATACTCATCTAATCTTTCTTCTATTCTACTTCTTATATTTTCATATATTTTTTGTACTTCATAAAAATAGGCATTCTTCATAAAATATACCTCCTAAAATTATTCGTACTTTAATTTTACCACATTTTTACAACTCTTTACATCTGTTTTTAAAAAAATAGGATAAAGCTATTTTTAGCTTTATCCTATTTTTTATAAGTTCACAAAGTACCCATATTCTTTAAATAAACCTGATACTTCGTCTAAATTTTCTTTTTTTACCATTATGTGAAGATCTTCACCTTTTAAGATTAATGGTTTGAATCTTTTATCCTTTGTTATTGCTGATAATAACTCTTTATCATTTTTTAGTTTTAAAACTTTATAATCAGGAACATGGGTAATTAACTCTGTTTTTTCAATAACATCTCCAAAAAATCTATTCCAATTCATTGGTAAATCATTAGTTATTTTCTCTTTAAACTCTTGTATCTTACCATGAACTTCATTTAAATTTTCCAAGCCTTTTGTTAAAGTCTCTTCAGATATTTTAAATTTATTTGGTGCTATTTTATTTCCCAATCTTTCTAAAGTCATCATTCTAAGTGGACTTTCTCCAATAACAGTAACAATTAATCTATCTTCATCTAAAACTATTTTTCCCTCATCTTCTAAAACCTTAAAATCATATGTTAATACTCTATTAAATATGTATCTACCTAGTTCCGTAAATTTAACATATTTTATTCCATCATATTTACTTAAATAGCCATTTTTCAAATACAATGAATTTGCTGAAGATGGCTTTTCATAACAAATTTCTAAAACTCCCAATGATGCTAAAATAAAAAATACTGATTTTATAAATGGTTCAACAACATATGCTAAATACTTATCATATCCTACAATTTTTGTTCTTTCATAGTTTGCTTCGTTAATATATAGTGTTGCAAACGCTGATTCTAAATCGATTATTTCTATAAATTCATCTCTATAAAGTATACTTTTTATTATATTATCTATAGATACAAAACCATCATCTGGAAATTCTGATAAAACTTTACTTATTGTTGCTAATCCTCTTTTTATTTCATCATTAGATTTACCCACATTTTTTATACCCTTTAAATAATTTAAATATAAGCTTATATAAGTATTGTCTTCACTTTTTATTATACTTCCATCTAAAAATCCCTTTACTATAGCTTTTAAATTACTAGATCTTATAAACTCATCATTTAAATATTCTTCTTTAAAAAGAAATAAAAATAATCCCATTGTTTCTGTTTTTAAAAACTCTAAATCTTTTATTCCTTCATAATACTCGTGAATATTACAATATTTTTTCATGTTATTTTTTGATTCTTTTAGTAACTTTCCACTACTTGAAAGTTGCATTTTTCCATCTTTAAAAAATGAATAGTACTTTCTCAAATTTTCTTGAATTTTTTCTTCATTATTTTCTCTAAACTCACAATCACAATTTGCAACTTTATAAATATAGTATTCTTTTGGCTTATTCATAAATTGCCTCATAACTCTCACGATATCATTATTTAATGTTAAATATTCTCCTCTTTTAGTATCTCCATTTTTAGTAAAAAATAAAAATTCATCTTTTAGTTCTGATTTAATATTATAACCTTCTTCATCTTTTAAATAAATATCCCTATCTTTTATTTTAAATTTACCTTTCCAAGCTATACTTTCAAATATATCTTGAACTTCTTTTGGTAGCGAAGAAAAAATACCTTTAAATATCTCTTCTTTTGAATACATTTGTTCCATCAGTTCTAAAAATGTTTGTTTATTTGTAGATTCTGATATTAAAGAAATTTCAAATAATCCTAAGTTACTTCCAATATACCCTTCAGCTATCCAATCTAAGAAATATCTTTTAAAGATTTTAAAAAGAATCTCTTTTGAATAGCTTTCATTTAAAGCTTTTCTAAATCTATCTCTACTTATTCCCATACCATCTCCTATTCTCCAAGAATAAACTCTATATCCTTTTCAGTTAAAGTTTTTAAAGTCGCTCCCTCATCAGAAATTAAATTATCTAATAGCTGACTTTTACTTTCTTGTAATTTTAATATTTTTTCTTCGATTGTATCTTTTAATATTAGTTTGTAAGAGAATACTGTTCTATCTTGTCCTAGTCTATAAGCTCTATCTACAGCTTGATTCTCTACAGTTTTATTCCACCAAGGATCATAAATAAATATAGTATCCGCTGCTGTTAAATTAAGTCCTACTCCACCAGTTTTTAATGTCATTACAAAAACTTTATATTTTTTATCTTTTTGGAATAAATTTACCAATCCTTGTCTGTCTTTAGTTGCTCCAGTCATTTCTAAATATTTTATTCCTCTTTTTCTTAAATCAGACGTTATACTTTCTATACTTTTTATATAATTTGTAAATATAAGCACCTTATGTCCATTCTCAACTGCATCTTGGACATTATTTATTAGTACCTCTCTTTTACTAGAAAGTATATTTGGATTTTTCATTTCTGGACAACTAGTTAATTGTCTTAGTTCATTTAAAGCTTGAAGTATATAAAACTGTGTTTTTCCTAATCCTTGAGTTTTTATTTGACTATTTATCATGCCATAATAATATGCTCTTCTTTCCTCATATAACCTTTTTTGCTCTGGATTCATTCCTATGAATAATGTTTTTTCAATTTTATCAGGAAGATCTTTTAAAACTTCTTTTTTGACTCTTCTTAATATAAATGGATATATTTTCTTTTTTAATTCCTCTATCGCTTCTTTATCATTCTCTTTTTGAATTGGATTAGCATAATGATAGTTAAACTCATCTAAAGTTCCAAACATCGACGGATTTAAAAATCTAAATAATGAATATAGTTCTCCTAAATTATTTTCAATAGGAGTACCACTTAAGGCTAATCTATATTTTGAATCTAGTAACATAACTGCTTTTGTTGTTTGTGCATTTACATTTTTTATATTTTGAGATTCATCTAAAACTATTAAATCAAACTTCATCTCTTTTAAATACTCAATATCATTTCTTACAGTACCATAAGTTGTTATAATTACTTCTACATTATTAAAAATTGTTTTATCTCTAAAATTTCCATAATATATTCCACATTTAAGATCAGGACTAAATTTTCTTATTTCACTTTCCCAGTTATATATTAAACTTTTTGGCATGATTATTAACGTTTTTCTTTTAGGTGTTAAATGTAAACTTGTTATTAATGTTATGGCTTGTAATGTCTTTCCAAGTCCCATGTCATCGGCTAAACATCCTCCTAAACTATTGTCCATTAAATATCTTAACCATTTATAACCATATTCTTGATATTCTCTAAGAGTAGCATTTATCATCGGCATCGGCGCACTATAATTTTCTATTTGATTAATCCCTCTATAGAAACTCTTTGTTTTTTTAATTTCGCTTGCTAATACTTTATCTTCAATTAAGTCATCTATAATTGGTAAATCAAAAAACGAAATTTTTACATTTGATTTACCATTATCTTTAAATACTCTCTCTAATTTTTCCATATATTTTCTATTGATAAGAGCATTTGTTCCATCGCTTAAAACAATATATGAATCTTTTTTAAAGCTATTTAAAACATCAACTATTGAAAATTTTTCACCTTCAATCTCTAAATGAACATCTCCTTCTAAAAAGTCTATTCCATGTTTGAAGTTACCTACAACTTTTGGCTTTACAGCTTTTACACTATATTTCTTTAAGTTATCTGTCCCAACAACTTTATACTTACCAGCTAATTGAAGAAGTTCTTGTGTTACAAACTCTCTTGCTAATTTTTCTTGTAAAATAATAAAATTACCATCTACATAAAAACTTGATTTTATCTTTAAATTCTTTTGATGTTTTACAATATTTTTAACAATCTCTTCTACAGTTTCATCTAAATAAGCTGCTTCAACTTCTGTTATCTCAACCCTTTTTAAATCATCTTTAATGACTAAAGCTCTATTCAAATTATGTGCTTTTAAAAACTCATAATCAATTGTTGATATAGATGCTCCTATTTTTAAGTATAAACTATTATCTTGAGATATTTTTTCTATTATTAATTCTTGAACTGGTTTTAAATTTCCTTCTTCTACAATCTCATAATCTAAACATTCAATCTCTATCCCACTACCAAAAGATGATGCTAAAGTCAAATATTTTTCTAACTCTGGTTTTGAAAACTTTGATTCCATCTCTTTTAAAATATGTATTGTATCCTTCGGAATATCTATCCAATAGATTGTATCTTCATTTAAAACATAGTTATCTGAAACTATCTTAAAATCTCTCTCTCCATTTAAAAGAAGCTTACCTTCGCACAATTCAAACTCATCTTCTACAAAACTAATTTTCAATACTATTTTATTTCCACTTAAAACCCATTTGATTGGGTTCATATCCCCTGTGACTACTTTTTTACTACTTTTTAGATAATCTAAAATCTCTATATTTTCATCTATATAGAGCTCATTTTTTTCATTATCCCACCCAGAGAAAAAGCTATCTTCTTTTATCTCTTGAATTAAATCAATAATTTTCAAATCATTTTCATCACTAATTTCATATTCTGCTATATTTTCTACTATATCCCCATTACTGTCTACTAAAGAAACATATGTTCCTACTTCGTCACAAGTTAAAGTAAAAAATAGTGACTCATTTACTTTTTTTAAATTAGATTCCATACCCTTTTCCCTCATATATAAATTTTTTCTGAAATATATTATATCAAATTTCCTAAGGGTTAGCAAGAAATTAAAAAAGGACTCTATTAATTAGAGTCCTTTTAGTCAATTATTACTTAGCTTCTGATTCTTTTATTAAAATATTCATCTCTTCGATTAATGCATCTGCATCTAATCCGTGAGCAGCAATTCCTTCTCCTAAAGTTTCTCCAGCTGCTACCATACATCCTACACACCCTAATCCATGCTTTTTAAATACCATTGAAATTACTGGATGCTTTTGAACTGCTTCTAAAATATTCATATCTTTAGTTACCATTTTTACTCCTCCTACTTTTTCTTTATATTACTTTTTTATTATATAAAACTTTACTTTTTTTGTCAACTATTTTCCTATTACATTTAATAAGTCATGAATTCTGACAACCCCAACAATCTTCTTATCTGATAAAACAGGTAATACAGATATTTGACTCTCTCTATTCTCCATAAGATCTAAAGCATCTAATGCCATTATATTTTCAGTAGCGTAAGTATAATCTCTAGTCATTATATCCTCAGCCTTTAAAGTAAAAAATTTATCCTTCATCTTTAAAGCTCTTCTAATATCCCCTTCTGTTATAATTCCTAAAAGTTCATCATTTTCAACAATACAAACTACTCCTAATCTTTTTTTAGTCATCGTCATTATTACTGTATCCATATCACTTGTTAGTTGAGCTATTGGTAAATCCTTATGCATCACATCTCTTACTTTCATAAGTAGTCTTCTTCCTAAGCTTCCTCCTGGATGATAAACAGCAAAATTTTCAGGCTTAAAGTTTCTTGCAGTTATTAATACTGTCGCTAGTGCATCTCCCATAACTAAAGTACTTGTTGTAGAAGACATCGGAGCTAAATTCAATGGACATCCCTCTTTTTCAACACCTATATCCAATATAGCATCAGCTTCTTTTCCAAGTCTTGAATTAGAATTACCAGTCATAGCTATTAATGTTGCACCAATTTTTTTTATTGATGGAATAATTGAAATCACTTCATCACTATTTCCACTATTAGATATCGCTATTACTATGTCATTTTTATTTATCATTCCCAAGTCTCCATGAAGACCCTCTGCTGAATTCATAAAAACAGCTAACGTTCCTGTTGATGCTAGCGTTGCTGCTATTTTTTTTCCTATAATCCCTGATTTTCCAATACCTGTTATTACAACTTTCCCTTTAGAGTTTAGTATTAAATTTACAACAATTTCTAACGAGTCTGATATCTTACCTTTTACTTTCTCTAACTCACAAATCTCTTTATCAAATAAATCTTGTGCTATTTTTTTTATGTCCATACTATCTTCCTTTTACTAAATCATCTATTTTTACAGCTACTTTCAATATCTCCTCTAAATCTGATAAGAATAACATATTTGGACCATCTGATTTAGCATTTGTTGGATCTGGATGAACTTCTGCAAATATTGCATCTATACCAATTGCTAGTCCTGCTCTCATTAAAGGAAATACAAACTCTCTATCTCCTGATGTTGCAGTTCCTAATCCACCCGGCTTTTGAACTGCATGAGTCACATCAAATACAACTGGATATCCAAACTTTCTCATCTCTCCAAATCCTCTCATGTCTACAACCATATTGTTATATCCAAAAGTTGATCCTCTCTCACAAAGCATTATATTTGGATTATTCATTTCCTCCATTTTTACAACTACATTTTTCATATCCCAAGGAGCTAAAAATTGTCCTTTTTTAATATTTACTGGTAATCCTGTTTCTGCTGCTGCTATCAGCAAATCTGTTTGTCTACATAAAAATGCTGGAATTTGAATTATGTCTACAACTTTAGCAACCTCTTTACATTGCCAAGCTTCGTGAACATCTGTCACTACTGGTATATTAAATCTTTCTTTTACTTTTTTTAGTATCTCTAATCCTTTTTCAATTCCTGGTCCTCTATATGAATGTATAGAAGATCTATTTGCTTTATCAAAAGATGCTTTAAATACATAGTTAATTCCTAATCTATCACAGATATCTTTCACTTTTTCAGCTACTTCCATAACCAACTCTTCTGACTCTATTACACATGGACCAGCTATTAAAGTAAATCTATTGTCTCCACCAATTTCAAATTTATTCGCTATTTTAACTTTTTTTACTTCTTGAACTATTTTCAATTATTTCACCTCTTCTAATTCTTTTATTGCTTCTATGGCAATCTCTCTATCGTCAAAGTGTATCTTTGTCGTTCCTAAAATTTGATAAGTCTCATGCCCTTTACCTGCTATCAGTATTATATCATCTTTTTCAGCTTTTAAAACTGCTTTTTTTATTGCTTCTTTCCTATCAATTTCTACTATATAATTTTTATTTTTAAATCCTTTTACTATATCATCTATTATTTTATTAGGGTCTTCTGTTCTTGGATTATCCGAAGTTACGATCACTAAATCACTATATCTCTCACTAACCTCTGCCATTACAGGTCTTTTTATTCTATCTCTATCTCCACCACAACCAAATACAGTTATTATTTTACCATTAGTTTTTAAATCAGTAACCCCTTGTAAAATATTTTCTAATGCATCTCCTGTATGAGCATAATCTACAACTACTTTAAATTCTTGTCCTGCTAAAACTGGTTCAAATCTACCAGGAGCTCCCTTTATTTCTCTTGCTCTTTCTTTTATTGTATCTAGATTTATATTTAATATTTTTCCAACTCCAATTGCTGCTAATAAATTATACATATTAAACTTTCCTAGCAATGATGGATTTATCTCTTTTATCAACTCAAGATCTAAATCAGCTTTTTCTTTTAAAGAGTATGTCATTCCTCCAAACTCCTTATATATTCTTCTACCATATTCGTCATCTATATTGATTACACCATTTTTTGAATCTTTTAATTTTTTAAAAAGTATTTTTTTAGCATTAAAATAGTCTTCCATATCTTTATGATAATCTAAATGCTCTGGTGTTAAGTTAGTAAAAATAGCTACATCAAACTCTAACATATCTACTCTTCCACTTGTTAATCCATGAGAGCTAACTTCCATCACTAAATATTCCAATCCTTTATCCACTGATTTTTTACACATTTTTATAATATCTAAAGACTCTGGAGTTGTATTAGGAGCTTCTATTATCTCATCTCCAATTTTATATTCTACAGTTCCTATTCTGGCAACCTTACTTTCTCCTAAAATTTGCTCTATTAAATAGGTTGTTGTTGTTTTTCCATTTGTTCCTGTTACACCAATTATTTTTAACTCTTTTTCTGGATTTTTATAGAAATTAGATGCAATTTTTCCTAATTTTCCTCTTAAATCTTCTACTAAAAAATATCCTATTCCATCTTTTAGTTCTGTTAATTTTTCTGATATAATTATTGCTGATGCTCCATTTTCAATAGCTTTATCGATAAATTTATGTCCATCTACTAAAGCTCCTTTTAATGCAATAAATATATCTCCTTGCTTTATCTTTCTCGAATCATACTCTAAGTTTCCACTATATATATCTTTTTCTGCAGATTTTAATATTTTATAATCTACTCCTTTAAATAATCTCTCCATATTCATCCCTCGCTATATATTATTCAACTTATTATAACACTTTTCAAAAAAAAACAATATATACTTAAAGTAAAAAACAGAGGAAAAAATCCTCTGTTTTCATATTTACTATTTAGCTGGAGTATAAACTCCTGAATTTAAAGCATTTTTTATTGCTGCTCTTACTTTTGTAGCTCTTACTGTAGCTCCTGCATTTTCTATCTCTCCAGGAGCATATAAAGTTTCCATTCCATCATTAACATTTTTATTTATTATTGCTGTTAATAACGCTTCGTATTCAGCTTTATACTTTGATAAATCTTTATTTTTTAAATAATCTTGATCTTTATAAAATAATGTTCTAAATTTTGGTTTCTCTACTTTATCATCTTTTAAATCAAATTGAACTTCTACCTGTGTTTCTTGTCCAGAAATATATACTCCTCTATAAGTTCCGTTTCTGTATTCCGCTCCATAAGCTACCGCACCAATTATTGTTAATAACATTAAAAAATTTTTCATATTCCCTCCTCAACCCGTTTTTAATCTATTTTAAACTATTTAAGTATATTTTGTCAATTAATTTTGATTATCAAATAATATCCCATGTTATAGCTTTGTGACCTTTTTCTTTTAATATACTATTTATGGTTTTAAAGTGATCACATCCAAAAAACCCTCTACTTGCTGATAGTGGGCTTGGATGAACACCTTCAAGAATTATATGGTTTGGATTTGTAATATATTTCTTTTTATCTTTAGCATTATTACCCCAAAGAACAAATATTACTTGTTCCTTTTTTTCATTAATTTTTTTTATAACTTCATCTGTAAATGTAGTCCAACCTATTTTGCTATGTGAATTCGCTTCACCTTCTCTTACAGTTAAACTAGCATTTAGAAGAAATATCCCTTGCTTAGCCCAACTTTCTAAACATCCACTATTAAAGGTTTCTCCCTCTCCTTCATTAACTATCTCTTTATATATATTTCTCAAAGATGGAGGTAATGAGATTCCTTTTTTTACTGAAAATGCTAATCCGTGAGCTTGTCCTGCGCCATGGTATGGATCTTGTCCTAATATAACTATTTTTACATCTTTATAGGGTGTTAATTGAAAAGCTGTAAAAATCTCTTTATTTGGTGGATATACTGTTTTTTCTGAGTATTCATGTTTTAAAAAATCTTTCATTTTTACAAAATATTCTTTTTCAACTTCTTCTTTTAATATTTCATCCCAGTCAGTTCCTATTTTCAACATACAAATCTCCCAATTACTTTTTATCTAAAGTTAATGATCCACACTCTTTAATATATTTTTTCATTCCACAAGCTGAGCATTGCTCTCTACAATCAACTGTTAAAGCTTGTTTTTCACTTTTTTCTAGTTCTCTTATGTAAAATTCTTTACTAACTCCTGTGTCTACAAGGTCCCATGGAAGAACGGCATCTAATTCTCTTGCACCTAAATAATCTTTTTCAGATATATTCAACTCTTCCATTGCTTCTTTCCAAATAGAGAAATTATCTTTGTAATCATCTAGTTTTGCACCAATTTTAAATGCTGTTTCTATTAAATCAGCTGTTCTTTCATCTCCTCTTGAAAGGAAACCTTCTAAATAAGATTTTTTAGGTGGATGCATTCTTAAAGTTGCTCCCTTCATTCCTCTAAAAGCATCTCTTAACATTCCCTGTTTTCTTTCTGTTTCTTCAACACTCATTTGCTCATGCCATTGATAAGGTGTATGAGGTTTTGGAACAAAGTTTGAAACACTTGCTGTTATATTAACTCTTCTTCTTATTGTTCTACATCTATATGTAACTCTTTTCACTAGCTCATATATTGCCATAACATCTTCATCTGTTTCAAATGGTAATCCTATCATAAAGTAAAACTTTAGATTATCCCAACCAGCTTTTACTGCTGCTTCTGCTGTTTCTATAATTTGTTCCTCTGTTACCCCTTTATTAATAACATCTCTCATTTTCTGACTTCCAGCTTCTGGAGCAAATGTAAATCCAGTTCTTTTTCCACCACTAATGTTTACAGCTACATCAACAGAATGAGTATTCATTCTAAGAGATGGTAGTGAAATTGCTAAATTTTTATTCTCATATTTTTTTTGTAATCCATCTATTAAAGAGCTTATTCCTGTATAATCACTACTACTTAAAGATGATAATGATATTTCAGAATAACCTGTATTGAAAAGCATATCCTCTATTAATTCCATATTTTTCTCAAGACTTCTTTCTCTTACAGGTCTATAAACATACCCTGCTTGACAGAATCTACATCCTCTAGTGCATCCTCTTTGAATCTCCACTGAAGCTCTATCATGAACTATTTGAATATATGGTACTAATTGCTCAGAATATGATGGTGTATTATCTATATCTTGAACTATTGCTCTTTTTATTCTTTTTACACCTTTATGTAATTTAGGAATATAAACTCCTTCAAAATCTTTTATAGCTTCAAGTTTTTCAGCTTTTGTTTTTCCCGCAAGAGCAACCAATGTTTGAGCTAACTTTGTCATAGTTTCTTCTCCATCACCAATTACAAAGAAATCTAAAAATTTCTCCATAGGTGTTGGGTTCATCATACATGTTCCACCTGCCATTATAAGGGGATGTTCTTCTCCTCTTTCATCAGCATGCAATGGGATATTGGCCAAGTCTAAAGCATTTAAAACATTTGGATAACACATCTCATATGATAATGAAAAACCAACAACATCAAAATCTCTTAACTCTGTTTTTGTCTCTAAAGAAAACATTGGAATATTATTTTGTCTCATTAAAGTTTCCATGTCTTCCATTGGAGCAAATCCTCTTTCTAAATAAAAATTATCAACTTTATTCATAATTGCATAAAGTAATTTTATTCCTAAATTAGACATTCCCACTTCATAAATATCTGGAAAGAATAAACACATTCTAGCCTTTACTGAATCTAAATCTTTATGAAAACTATTTATTTCATTTCCTAAATATTGAGCTGGTTTTTCTACTGACATTAAATACTTACCTATATCTACTCTCATATCTCTCCTTTTATTCATCATCAATTTTTTGAAAAATTTTCATTTCATTTTCCACATCAACTTTATGATGATCTCTACATAATTTTGCTACATCTATATTGATATCTTTTAATATTTCAAAAGCATTTTCAGAATGTTTTTCTAGCTTTTTATCTCCAATTAAAACTTTTTTTATTCTTTTTAAAAGACCTGTATTACCTTTTCCACAATCATGTAGTAATGCTAATTTTAAATAATTTTTATTATTTTCTAAAATTCTGTTTTCACTACATTTTTTATAAACTAAAAATGAATGCACTTTATCGTACTCTCTCATCTTACTAAAAATCTTATATTCTTCTGCTGAAAGCACCTTTTTTATCTCTTCTTCATTTCTTTTATTAAATTTCAAAAATATATATCTATATACTTGCTTTAGTCTAGAAAGCATTTAAATCTCCCTTATTACTATATTTCCAAGTTCTTTTCTTAAGGATTTTATATTTGAAGCATTTTTTCCTATTACTTCTCCTTTTTTTTCCTTTTTTACATATAATATTGTAATTTCATCATCTTTTGTTTTTTCTATTTTTTCAACTCCAGATATTTTAAGATTATCACATGATAATATCATCTTATTCATTAACTCTTCTTTTAGATACACATTTTCTAAAGTTAAAAATTTTCCTGGAAAAGTTTCAACTTCACCAGTTAAAATATACCCTGCCATATTTCTAACTTGTTTAGGCATAAATGAATTTCCTATAAATTTTAATACTCCTTTTTCATAAGTAACTTTAACTGTTCTTTCATGTTCTTTTAATTCGAGTCCCTTCTTATCTGTAAATTTACTTACATCATAAGTTCCGCTTATTTCTAAAAGAGTTTTTTCTATATCTTCTATTGATCTTTTAACTCTTTTTTTAGGATATCTATAAATATACTCTCTTTTTTCTACATATTCTGGAAAAGATAAATTTGGAAAAGTTTTTTGTACTTTTCTTATAAAAATAGATTCCTTCATTTTTTCATTAAATTTAAATATTATCTCACTTAAATCACCAGTAAAATTACTACTTACATATAACAGATTTCTTTCAGCAGAAACTTTAGCATCTGTTCTTCCACCCTGTTGAATTCCTTTTGCCCAAGTAAATCCTAGTTCATTCATTACTTTTCTAAATTCACCTTTTACAGTTACTTTTCCTGCCATTTCATCAAAAGAATGAAATTTTTCTCCATTATAAAAAACTGTAAATATATATCCCCATTTATCAGTTTTTTCAATACCTCTAAAATTCATTACTCTCCTCTTTTTCTAACAATATGGCATCTTCTACATCTTGCTTCATAACTTTCACTAGCTCCAACTAATACAATAGGATCATCCTCGTATGCTGGCTCTCCATCAACTAATCTTTGAGTTCTTGATGCTGGATTACCACAGCAAGCACAAATAGCATTAAATTTGTCTACATATTCAGCTTTTGCCATTAGTCTATCCATTGGTTTGAACGGTTCTCCTCTAAAATCTTGATCTAATCCAGCTACAACAACTCTTTTCCCTTGATCTGCCAGTTCTTCACAAAATTCAGCTACGTCCTCACCAAAAAATTGAACCTCATCTATTCCTATAACTTTTACATCTTTATATTCTTTTTCTATTATCTCTCTCATCTCTTCTACTGTTGAAGCTGGTACAGCCTCAATAAAAGCCTGACTATGAGAAGCTACTTTTGTATCATCATATCTATCATCACTTGAATGTTTAAAAACTAAAATTTTCTGATTTGCATATTTTGATCTTCTCATTCTTCTAATTAACTCTTCACTTTTTCCTGAAAACATACTTCCAGTTACAACTTCTATCCAACCCATTCCTTCTGTTAATAATAAATGCATTGTATTTTTTCCTCCATCACCAACTATTTTTTATCTATTTTCTATTATAACATAATTAACACATCAAAACAAATCTATAAATCTCTTCAAAATAAAAAAGTAGCCATGATAGCTACTTTTAATTTATCTATTTTTCGTCTACATATCCTAATTCTTTTAAGAATGGTTTTTTCTTTCTCCAGTCATCTTTTACTTTTACCCAAAGTTCTAAGTATATTTGAATTCCTAATAGACTTTCTATCTCTTTTCTAGCTTCAATTCCAATCTCTTTTAGCATTTTACCTTGCTTTCCAATTATAATACCTTTTTGAGAGTCTCTTTCTACATAAATATTTATATCAAACTTATCTTTTCCATTATCTCTTCTAGTTACATTTATAATTTCAATAGCTACAGAGTGAGGAATTTCATCTCTTGTTCTTTCTAATATTTTTTCTCTAACAACTTCTGTTATTATTCTGTATGTAGGCATATCCGTATACATATCATCTGGATAATATTTTATTCCATCTTCTAAAAATGGATCTAACGCTTCTAGTAATTTAGGAACACCTATTGCATATTGTCCTGCGATCTCTACAATCGCATCAAAATCACCTAATTTTTCTGCTATTTCTTCTCTTTTTTTAATTAGTTCTTCATCTGTTATTTTATCTATTTTATTTACTATTAATATTCTTGGTGTTTTTTTTGCTTCTTTTACTTTTTCCCATACGAATAAATCACCAGTACTAATCTCTTGAGAAGCATCTATAACCATGGCAATTACATCAACATCTCTTAGTACTCTTAAAGCACTATTTGTCATATGTTCACCTAATAAATGCTTTGGTTTATGAATTCCTGGAGTATCTACAAATATATATTGATTTCCATTAAAATTTAAAATACCTTTTATCGTATCTCTTGTTGTTCCTGCCTTATCAGAAACAATAGCAACTTTTTCATTTACAAGTTTATTTATTAATGTAGACTTTCCTACGTTTGGTCTACCTACAACTGCTATAAATCCAGCTTTCACTTTTAATCATCTCCTATTCCTATTTTAAAATACTTATCTTTTAAATCTAAAAAAAACTGTTCTTCATTAATTTCATCATTACATTTTACCATAGTTTTCAAAGTATTTCTCAACATATTTGGAGTTATCTCTCTTTCAATACCACATTTTTTACCTAAAGAGATAAATCTAGCTCGAAACGATTGTCTACTAAAACTATAGAATACAAGATTACTATTACCATTAGATAAATAATTTCTAATATCTTTTATATAGTCTTCAAGTTCTTTAGAAAGTTCATCAGATATTCTTATCTTTTCACCCTTTTCATCATTATATATAATTTTATATGAAACTAACTCTAAATCTGATATTTTTATTTTTAGAACATCATTTATTGATAAATTGGTTTCTACAAGTAATTTTATAAGTAACTTATCTCTCAATCCCTTATAATCTTTCCCACAAGCATCTAAAATACTATTAATTTCCCAAAGCTCTAAAGTTTCGAGCTCTTTTTCAGGAGCTTTTTCAATTACTATTCCCTCTGAAGGATTATCATTTATAAATCTTTTTTCTAAAAGATATTTATAAAATGTCTTTATTGTACTTATTTTTCTTATAATTGAATTTGGTTGATAATTATTTTTTAAGAATTCAATATATTTTAATATGTCTTCTTTTTTTATATTTAAAAAATCTTTTTCTACGAAACTTTCAAAGTCTTTTATATCTCCATAATATAAATCTAGTGTTTCTTTTTTTAAGCTTTTTGAATCTGCTTTATATTTAATAAAATTTTCCAATAGTTTCATTATACATCACCTAATAACTCTTTAGCATGCTCTATTACTGCTTCAGATATATTTTTTCCCGCTAACATTCTAGCAATCTCTTTTATTCTTTCATCTTTATCTAACTCTTTTACTTGGGTTATAGTTTTATTATCTATCAGATTTTTTTCTATATAAAACTGTTGAGTAGCTTTTGCTGCTATAGCAGGCGAGTGAGTTATACTCATAACTTGAGTTGTTTCACCTATCTCTTGAAGTTTATTCGCTATTTTTCTAACAGTTTCTCCTCCAACTCCCGTATCAATCTCATCAAAAATTAATATTGGTATATTATCAACTTTTGAGAAAATCACTTTTATAGCTAACATTATTCTACTCACTTCCCCACCTGAAGCAACCTTCCATAATGGTTTTAATCCTTGACCAACATTTGTTGATATCATAAACTCCACTTGGTCTATTCCACTTAAAGTCATTGATGTTGATTCTTCAAATTCAATTTTAAAGTTTGCATCTCCCATATTTAGACCTTTTAATTCATCTTGGAGATTTTCTTCAATGATTTTAGCCTTTAATTTTCTTATATCACTTAACTTTTTAGCTAAAGTATAGTATTTTGTTTTAGCTTCGTCTCTATCTTTTTCTAATTTTTTTACTTGAAAACTATTTTCATCTAATAACTGAAGTTTTTCATCGATTTTTTCTCTGTATTGAAGTATTGTAGCTATATCTTCTCCATATTTTGACTTTAAACGATTAATCGTATCAAGTCTTGAAATTACCTTTTCTAATCTTAAATCATCAGCCTCTATATCATCATTTAAATCTCTAATTGAATCTACACAATCTTGTAAATCATAGTAAACTCTTTCTAATCTTTCTAAGTTTTCTTGAAATTCTTTTCCATACTTTGAAATTGTTTCTAAGTTTTTTCTGCTATTGTAAATTATATTTAAAGCATTTTTTTCTCCATCTTTTAATATATTCTCCGTTAGTGATAGCTTTTCCTTTATTTTTCCTGCATGAAATAGTTTTTTATACTCTTCTTCAAGTTTTTCATCTTCTCCATCTTTCAAATTTACTTTATCAATCTCTTGAAGTTGAAATTCATAAAATTCTTTTTTTTCTAAAGTTTCTCTTTTATTTTTTTCTACATCTTGAATTCTTCTTTCCAAACTTGAATATTCATTATAAATTATTTCAAGTTGCTTTTTTATTGCAATACCATCATCACCTAAAAATCTATCTAAAAGTCTTAAATGATTACTTTTATTTAAAAGCATTTGATGAGAGTGCTGACCTACTATATCAACTAAAGTCCCCATTATCTCTTTTAAACTAGACATTGGCACTCTTATGTTATTTACAAAAGCTTTTCCTTTTCCATTTTTATCTATATGTCTTCTTACTATAACTTCATTATCTTCAGCTTCTATACCTAACTCTCTTAATTCAGCTTCTTGTTCTTCATTAACAGCAAATACACCTTGTGCTAGAAGGTATTCTTCTCCATCTCTAACCATATCTGCACTAGCTTTTTCTCCTATTAAAAGATTTATTCCGCTTAAAATTATTGATTTCCCTGCTCCTGTTTCTCCAGTCAAAACAATTAATCCTTTTTTAAATTCTAAATCCACCTTTTCTATTATGGCTAAATTTTCAATTTTCAACTCTTTTAACATAGATTATCTCCCCACTTTAACTTATCTCTTAAAATTCCATAGTAATCTCTATTTTCTGGTAATATAAGATTTATTTTTTCATCAGAGTAATATACCAATATTTCCTCAGCATTTCCTATTTCTCTCTCTATTTCACCATCTATTATTATACAACCTTTTTGCTCTGGTTTTAAAGTTAATATTAATCTTTCTTCACCACTTAAAATTATAGGTCTTGTTGCTAAATTATGAGGTGCTAAAGGGGTAACTACTATAGCTTTTATTTGTGGCATAACTATTGGGCCTCCTGCTGAAAGAGAATATGCTGTTGAGCCTGTAGGTGTTGCAACAATTATTCCATCTGCTTTATAATCACAGATTTTTGTATTCTCAGTATTCATTGATATATCTAGAATTTTTGAACTGGCCATTTTCTTTGAAATAACAATCTCATTTAATACGTCTATCTTTTCTCCTCTTATAACTACTTCTAAAAGTTGTCTACTCTCTTTTTTTACTATTCCTTTTAAATACTTAAGAAAAGTAGGATGAAACTCTTCGATTTTTATCTCTGTTAAAAAACCTAAAGATCCTGCATTGATTGCAAAAATATCTATATTTTTATTTTTAATTAAAGTTTTAGAGGCTCTAAGTAAAGTTCCATCTCCTCCTATAACAACAGCAAATTTTGCTTCTAATACATCAGTCTTAGGAACTATTTCTATATCGTATTTTAAAAAAAAGTCTATTAATTGATGATATAGTTTTACTGCTTCTTTTTTATCTTCATTGTAAATTATAGTTCCCTTCATTATTTCCTCCCTTAAAATAGATTTTCTGGATTTATTGGTTTTAAATTAAATCTTACTTCATAATAAAGATTTGCTTTACTATCGGTATTTAGACCTAAAACACCTATGTCTTGTCCTCTTTGAACTTGTTGATTTAATTTAACTCCAACAGCAATTAAATTTCCATAAACACCAATAGTATTATATCCATAATCTATCATAACCACATTATTAAGCCCTTGAAATTTATCTGCATATATTACTTTTCCACTTGTTGCAGCTTTAACCCTAGCTCCCATTTTTCCAGCTATCTCTATACCATTACTAACAACTTCACCATTTTTCTTTTCTTTAAATTTTACAGCAATTGTTCCTGAAATAGGTCTTTGGAATTTTCCAAGTTTAAGTACTGCTGTATCTAATTTTACATTTTTAGCTGTTACACTTCTTGCTTTTATTATTCTTTCAATTTCTTTTTCTATATTTTTCTTTTGAGTCTCTAACTTACTTATTGTTTTTACATGAGTTGTTTTTTCTTGATTTAATCTTGTTATTAATCTATTTTTTTCTTGTTTTTTTACTTCAATTGATCTTCTATTTGAATCTAGTTTTCTTTTAAGAATCGTTAATTTTTGTCTATCATTTTCAATGTTCTTTTTTACATGTTCTATTGAACTTTGAACATTTTTAATATGTTCCATACTTTCTAAATCTCCATACAAAAGTCTTGAAAAGCTTCTTTTAGCAATGCTTCTCTCTTTTGTATCACTTTCTAAACTAGATTTTCTAGTTACTTCAATCATTTTAGCTTTATATTCTGACTTTTTTCTATCTAGTACCTTACTACTTACATTTAAATTCAATCCACCATACTCAATATTTCTATTAACTATTTTTATCTCATCTTGAAGTTTTTCTGCCTCTTTTTCAATATCTTTAATTTCTGAATTTATATTTTCAATCTGTTTTGCAATACTTATTTTTTCAGAGTCTATATGTTCAATTCTACTATTTTTTTGCTTTATTTCACTCTCTATTTTTTTCATTTTATTTTTTAAATTATCTACACTATCTCCAAATACAAAAGTTGAACAAATAAAAAAAATCATTATTCTTTTCATATTTAGACCTCATCTTTTTTTAGCTTACCTGTTGATTTCCAAGCCAAAAATAGAAGTATTAGTGTTGCTATAATCTCAATTACTATAATTTGTTTAAAACTTTGAAGTATTAATTTTGATAAAATTTGTTGGTACTTATCTCTCAATATAACATAAATATTAAAAAATATCATTCCTCCAACTAATGCGCTTCCAAAAAATGGTATCAAATTTTTATTTCTAGCTACAGAAAAGTTTTTTTTATTTTGTGGAGCCTTTATTGAAAATATCATATAATCTCTAATTATAACTCCTCTGAGAATTGTTGTTATTGGATAATACATTCCTAAAGATAATATTAAACAAATAAATAGTGACATGTTTGCTGCACTAACTTTTCTTTGAATATTTTGTAAAAATTGACTATCTATATATATCTCTCTTACCATTGGGTTTACATCTAATAATTCCTGGATGGCATGAAGGTTTTTTTCATCTTTAAAATATACAATTATTGAATTTGGTAATGGATTTTCACTTTTAGGTATCACTATTTCTAATTCTTTTTGTAAGTTTCTAAAAGCTTCTTCTTTTGATAAAAATCTTGTTCCTTTAACATTTTCATTTTCTAAAAGAAATTTTTCGAATTCTTGTAATTTCTCTTTTGAGTTTTCATTTTGTAACTCAATAGTAAAAAAATAATCACTCTTTAATATTTTCCCAATAAAGTAGCTATTAGAAGATAATGAAATAAATATATTAAATATAATAAAACTTAGTGTTAATGCTATAAATGTTCTTGCCCCTTTTTTTCTTTCCATCTCTTCTCCCTAATTAAAATATAGAGGCCAGTTCAACTCGCCTCTATACTATATATTTTCTATAAGTTTTCTTTTATTACCGATATTAATTTTGTTGCCGTTAATTCGTATTTCTCTAATAGCTCTTCAGCCTTTCCACTTTGACCAAACACATCATAAATTCCAACTTTTTTAACTAATGTTGGATGTGTCTCTGATAAGAACTCTGATACTGCTGATCCAAGTCCTCCTATTACTGAGTGCTCTTCAGCTGTTACTATGAACTTTGTTTCTTGAGCAGCTTTTAAAACTGTTTCTCCATCTAAAGGTTTTATCGTTCCAACATTTACTACTCTTACTGAAACCCCTTCAGCTTGTAACTTTTCTGCTGCTTCTAAAGCTCTTGCTGTCATAAGTCCTGTTGCTAATATTGTAACATCAGTTCCTTCTTTTATAGTATTTGCTATTCCTATTTGGAAATCATATGAATCATCAAATAATACTGGTACATCTAATCTTCCCATTCTTATGTATACTGGTCCGTTATACTCTGCTGCTGCAAATATCATTTTCTTAGTTTCTGTAGCATCTGCTGGTGATAATACAACCATTCCTGGAATACTTCTCATTAAAGAGATATCTTCAACTGATTGATGAGACCCTCCATCTTCTCCTACTGAAATCCCTGCATGTGTTGGAGCTATTTTTACATTTAACTTTGGATAAGCTACTGTATTTCTTATTTGCTCAAATGCTCTTCCCGCTGCAAACATCGCAAATGTAGAAGCAAATGGTATTTTTCCACATGTAGCAAGTCCTGCTGCTGTTCCAATTAAATCTGCTTCAGCTATTCCAACGTTTATATGTCTTTCTGGAAATGCTTCTTGAAATAGATTTGTTTTTGTTGATTTTGTTAAGTCTGCATCTAAAACAACTATATTATTATTTTGTCTTCCAAGCTCTACTAATGCTTCTCCGTAAGCCTGTCTTGTAGATTTTTTCATTATTTCATCCTCCGAATTTATTATATCTCTGATACTTTCTCTAGCTCTGCTATCGCTTTTTCTGTTTCTTCACAAGTTGGAGCTACTCCATGGAATCCACAAACATTTTCCATAAATGATACTCCCTTACCTTTTACAGTTTTAGCAATAATTACTGTCGGTTGCCCTTTTGTTTCTTTCGCTTTATCTAAAGCATCAAATATCTCTTGGAAGTTATGTCCATCTATTATAATTACATTCCATCCAAAAGCTTCCCATTTTTTATCTAGAGGCTCTACACCCATAATTTTATCTACATTTCCATCTATTTGAAGATTGTTTGAGTCAACGAAAGCACATATCGAATCAAGCTTAAAGTGTGCTGCTGACATTGCGGCTTCCCATACTTGTCCCTCTTGTAACTCTCCATCTCCCATTAAAACATACGTTCTATAGTTTTCTCCTGAGATTCTAGCTGATAATGCCATTCCATTTGCTACAGATAGTCCTTGCCCTAAAGAACCTGTAGAAATCTCTACACCTGGAAGTTTTTTCATATCTGGATGACCTTGTAAAGGTGATCCATAAGCTCTTAATGTTCCTAAAAGTTCTCTATCAAAGTATCCTCTTTCAGCTAAAGCAGAGTAAAGTACTGGAGCTGCATGTCCTTTTGATAAAACAAATCTGTCTCTTCCCTCCATTTTTGGGTTTTTCGGATCTATATTCATTTCTGAAAAATATAGTGCAGTTACTATATCAGCAGCTGATAATGATCCTCCTGGATGACCTGATTTTGATTTACAAATCATTTGAACAATGTCTTTTCTAATTTTAGTAGCTTGTTCTACTAAAAAGTTAATGTCTCTCATTTTTTCTCCTCTCAATCCTTTTATTTAGTTAAATTATATTAAAAATTAACTTCTTTTGTCAAGTTAAGGTCCAGGATTTCTATAAATTTTCATGTACTAAAATAGGATTTTCACTTTTTCAAATATTAAGTGTACAATAAAAGTGATAGAATTACTTATTTCATCATATTTTACTGCACTTAAAAATACACAAACCCCTGCAAAAAAGGTAAAAGGTCTAAAAAACTTTTCTTCTTTTTTTATATTTTTTACAATTGTGTACACTCCTAATAAAGTCAAAATCATAACTTCAATATAAGTTTGCGAATATTTTATCGATAAAAAGATACAATATATTCCCGTTAAAAAAATAAATCCTTTACTTCCTTTAACACCTAAACATACTCTACAATATGGAAAATATATTAATGCTCCTCTTGACCATCCCTTTGGAAAAAAATCAAAAATCATATGTAATCCTAACGCTAACGCAAATCCCATTATTGAAAATCTAAAAACTTCAACATCTTTTTGAGTATTGTAAAAATATATCATTATCCAAAGTATTATTGGACTATGAGTTAAAATATTTCTATGTTTTATCTTTAACTTAAAATCCCAATCAGGAAATTTCAACCCTATTAAAAAAGACATCCAAATTAATATTAGTCCTATGAAGCTCATAGATTCAAAAACCTCTATAACTTTTGTAAAATCTATTATCATGTAATATCCTTTCTATTTTTTCATATTATATCATATTTTTTTAAATGAAAAAATAAAAAAGAGAGCTAAGTTTAAAACTTAACTCTCAATATTTTAATAAGTAAGATTACTTAGTAATTTCTGCAACAACTCCAGAAGCTACTGTTCTTCCTCCCTCTCTGATTGCGAATCTTAATCCTGGCTCCATTGCGATTGGGTGAATTAACTCTACTGTCATCTCAATGTTGTCTCCTGGCATTACCATTTCTACTCCCTCAGGTAAGTTGATTGCTCCAGTTATATCTGTAGTTCTGAAGTAGAACTGTGGTCTGTATCCTGAGAAGAATGGAGTATGTCTTCCTCCCTCTTCCTTAGTTAATACGTATACCTCTGATTTGAATCCTGTATGTGGTAATATTGATCCTGGCTTACATAATACTTGTCCTCTTTCAACATCCTCTTTCTTGATTCCTCTTAATAATGCTCCGATGTTATCTCCTGCTTGACCTTGATCTAACAGCTTTCTGAACATCTCTACTCCTGTACAAGTTGATTTTGTAGTATCTTTGATTCCTACTATTTCAATCTCTTCTCCAACTTTTACAATTCCTCTTTCTACTCTTCCAGTTACAACTGTTCCTCTTCCTGTAATTGTGAATACATCCTCAATTGGCATTAGGAATGGTTGGTCTACTGCTCTTGCAGGTGTTGGAATGTAAGAATCTACAGCGTCCATTAGAGCTTTGATTTGGTTAACCCATTTCTCTTCTCCGTTCATTGCTCCTAAAGATGATCCCATTATTACTGGTAAATCGTCTCCTGGGAATCCGTACTCTGTTAATAACTCTCTTACTTCCATTTCAACTAACTCTAATAACTCTTCGTCGTCTACCATGTCAGCTTTGTTTAAGTATACTACGATGTATGGAACTCCAACCTGTCTTGATAATAGGATGTGCTCTCTTGTTTGTGGCATTGGACCATCTGCTGCTGATACAACTAAGATAGCTCCGTCCATTTGTGCTGCTCCAGTGATCATGTTCTTTACGTAATCCGCGTGACCTGGACAGTCAACGTGCGCGTAGTGTCTCTCTACTGTTTCGTACTCGATGTGAGCTGTATTGATTGTGATTCCTCTTTCTCTCTCTTCTGGTGCAGCGTCGATGTTAGCGAAATCTACTTTCTTAGCTAGTCCCATATCTGATAATACTTTTGATATTGCTGCTGTTGTTGTTGTTTTTCCGTGGTCAACGTGTCCGATTGTTCCAATGTTAACGTGCGGTTTGCTTCTTTCAAATTTTTCTTTAGCCATTTGAAATTTCCTCCTGTTTTTCTTTATATTTATTTTTTCTTTTCTTTTACAAAAAAAATCCGCTTAAAAAAAAATCCACACATATCCTTCAAACTGTTTCAGGTTAGTGTAGTATAAGTGGTGGTGAGAGAAGGATTCGAACCTTCGAAGGCAGAGCCGTCAGATTTACAGTCTGATCCCTTTGGCCGCTCGGGAACCTCACCATATCTTATTTAATTTTAATGGTACCCCGTAGGGGAATCGAACCCCTGTTTATAGAGTGAAAATCTATTGTCCTTACCACTGAACGAACGGGGCGTTTATGGTGCCGCTTATCGGAGTCGAACCAATCACCTACTGATTACAAGTCAGTTGCTCTACCAGATGAGCTAAAGCGGCATCCCTTCAGACATTTATAATTATACCCTATCATATAAAAAATGTCAACAATTTTTTTAAAAAAAAGAAGTAGAATAATTCTCTACTTCTAGTTTTATTTATGATATTATTTTTTCAATTGAATAAGTAGCTCTCTATATTGTTTAGCCATAACTTTTGTCATTGATTTTTTTATAAGTTGATACCATTTAAATTGAACAGTTTCCATACCTCTAACTGCATCTGCTACCATTTTCGTTAAGAACTCTTGCTCCTCATAAGATAATTTTAACTCCATTTTATCTTTTGAATCTGCTATCGATTTAACATAATCCAAAAACTGGCCAACATTTTGCATTCCACTATTCATTGCAAATTGTTTTTTTATCTCTTCTATAAATTTAGATAAAAACTTCTTTGTTCCTTTATCTAAAGATACTGAGTATTTTCTTTTCCCTTTACCTATTTTTTGAATTGAGTTCATCATACCCATCATTGATGACATTGCATTCATTTGCATAGGATTCATGTTATTTGCGTTTACCTTTTGTGCCTTCATTTTTTCCTCCAAAATTTTATATTTTTCCAATAACTTTCTCTATTGTTTCTTTTTTTATAGCTCCCTCTCTAAGAATTTTTGGAAGCGTTTTTGTTAAATCTAATATTGTTGACTCTATACCTAAAGGAGATTTTCCTCCATCAACTATAACCTCTACTCTTTCTTTGAATTTTTCATCTAATTCTTCAAAACTTCTAGGTGTTTTTTCTCCTGAGATATTAGCACTTGTTGTTGGTAAAACTCCTCCAACACTTTCTATTATATCTTGAGCTAACTTCAAAGCTGGTATCCTAACTCCCACTGTTTCTCCATTAGAAACCATTATACCTGGAACATTATCTTTCTTATTTAAAATAATTGTTAAAGCTCCTGGCCAAAATTCACCTGCTAGCTTTTCTATAATTATCTTTTTTTCCTCATCTATAATTGCGATTTTTTCAATGTATTCTACTTTACTAAGAAGTGCTATTAATGGAGAACTAAAATTTCTCTCTTTTGCCTCATAAATTTTTTGTAGGCCCTTTAGTGAGTCAATACTTGCACCTACTCCATATACTGTATCTGTAGGATAAATTATTATTCCATCATTATTTAATTTATTTTTTATAACTTCTAAATCAATATTGTTTTCTTTAAACACAATTCTTTTCATAATTAATCCTTTTCCTCACCTTTATCTATATAAATAATTCTAACATATTAAAAAAAAAAAAGCTAGTAGAATACTAGCTTTTCTATATGCTTTTACTTTTCAAATAACTCAGATACTGACTCATTGTTTACAATTCTTCTAACAGCTTCTGCAAGAATTTCATCAACAGAAACTACTTTTATTTTATCAATCTTTTTAGACTCTGGTAACGCTATTGAGTCTGTTATTATTACTTCTTTTAAACAAGAAGCTTGCAGTCTCTCAATAGCCGGATCTGAAAATACTCCATGTGTACAACACGCATAAGCTTCTAGAGCTCCTCTTGCCATAATAGCTTCTGCTCCATTTGTTATTGTTCCAGCAGTATCAATCATATCATCTATAAATATTGCTATTTTCCCTTCTACTTCTCCAATTAAATTCATAACCTCTGACATATTTGGTTTTGGTCTTCTTTTGTCAATAATTGCTATTTTACAATCTAGCCATTCAGCTAATTTTCTAGCTCTTTTTACTCCACCAATATCTGGAGATACAACAACAACCTTATCTCCTGACATTCCTCTAGCTATAAATGACTTTGCTAATAATGGTAAAGCTTGCATGTGATCCACTGGAATATCAAAGAAACCTTGAATCTGATCAGCATGTAAATCCATAGTTACAATTCTTGTAGCTCCTGCTGTTGTTAATAAATTTGCCACTAATTTCGATGTGATCGGTTCTCTTGGTCTTGATTTTCTATCTTGTCTAGCATATCCATAATAAGGAATAATAACATTTATTGATTTTGCTGAAGCTCTCTTTAAGGCGTCAATAAATATTAATAACTCCATTATGTTTTCATTTACAGGCTCAGATGTAGATTGAACAATAAATATATCTCTACCTCTTACTGTCTCTCCCACACAAACGTAAACCTCTCCATCTTTAAATCTAACAATTTCAACATCTCCTACTGAAGTTCCATATTTTTCAGCTATTTTTTTAGCTAACTCCATATTTGATGTTCCGGCAAAAATTTTTACCCCAGGTCTTTCCATTTTTTCTATTTCCTCCAATCAAATTTTATAACTTGTTTACTTCTTGATACTGCCAACGCATTTTCAGGTACATCCTTAGTTATTACTGACCCCGCTCCTACTAATGCATTTTCTCCTATAGTAATAGGAGCCACCAACATCGTATCACTTCCTATAAAAGCATTTTTTCCAATTGTGGTTTTGAATTTATTTTTACCATCATAATTACAAGTTATTGTTCCTGCACCTATGTTAGTTTTTTCTCCTACTGTAGCATCTCCTAAATATGTTAAATGTCCTGCTTTAACACCTTTTTCCAATACTGATTTTTTAACTTCTACAAAGTTTCCTATGTGAACTTCTTCTTTTAAATGTGATTTAGGTCTTAAATGTGCAAATGGACCTATTGTTACTTTGCATTCAACAATACTGTCCTCTAATACAGAGCTTTCTATTCTTACTTCATCACCTATTTGGCAATTAATAACTCTTGTATTTCCTAAAATTTCACAATTTTTTCCAATTTTAGTGCTACCTTGTAGTAGAACACCTGGATATACAACTGTATCTTGTCCAATCTCTACACTTTCTTCTATATAGGTATTATTTTTATCAATGAAAATAACACCATTTTCCATATGAGCTATATTTATTCTATCTCTCATTATTGAGTTAGCTTTTTCCAATTCAATTTTAGAGTTTATTCCTAATATTTCATCATTATCTTCTAATAAAAAAGCTTCAACTTTCTTGTTATCTTTAACATTTATTCCAATAACATCTGTTAAATAATATTCACCTTTTTCATTTTTATTATCAATTCTTTTTAATGCTGACAATAATTCTTGAGCTTCAAAGCAATAAACACCTGCATTTACCTCTTTTATAGCTTTTATTTCATCTGTTGCTTCTTTTTCTTCAACAATCCCTACAACTCTTCCATCTTCTTTTACAATTCTTCCATATCCAAACGGATTTTCATAAATAGATGTTAATATTGTTGTTGTCGCTTTTGAATTTTTATGATAGTCATATAATTTTTTTAAAGTTTCTTCTCTCAGTAAAGGAGTATCTCCACATAATATCATCACTGTTCCTTCAAAACTTTCAAGCTTATCTTTTGCTTGAATAACAGCATGTCCTGTTCCTAATTGCTCTTCTTGAACTACATACTCAATATTTGGAAGTACTTTTAAAACTTCTTCTTTTTTATGTCCTAATATTAATATATTTTCAGTTGAACCAATTTTACTACATGTATCTACAATTTTTTGTACCATTGGTACTCCACAAACTTTATGTAAAACTTTTGGCAGCTCTGATTTCATTCTTGTTCCTTTTCCAGCTGCTAAAATTAGTGTCTTTAAACTCATCATACCCTCCATTTTATTCAACTTTTACATTGTACCATAAGATTTAACATTTTTGCAAAATAATTTAATTATAATTTTATTGAAGTTTTTCGTAGGCTTCATTTATTTCTTTAAACTTTTTTTCGTGCATCTCTCTTATTTCAGGTTCAGCATTTGCATATCTATCTGGATGATGCTTTTTAGCCAATTCTCTATATGCTTTTTTTAACTCTTCTGGAGTTACACCTTCTTGAACCCCTAAAATTTTATAATATTTACTTTTATCTTCAAAAGTTCCAAAAGGATTGTTTTGATAACTACCTTGATAATTCCCTCCATATTGGTTACCTTGATTTCTAAACATATCTTCAAAATCTTTTTGAGTATATGTTCTATAGTAAAAATTTCCTTTCCTTGGATTTTTTTTATTCATAAAATATCTAATTACTAAAAATATTAGAATAACTGGAAAGAATTGTATTACTATAAATCCAAAAAAAGAAACTAGTAACATTATAAAAAAAAGTGCTGGTAAAGCTGAAATAGCTCTATTCATACCAAATAGTAGCGCTATTATTAAAAAAATAGCTACTGTTAAAACTAATGCTATTGATATCATTATTTTCTCCTTGATTCTTAACTGTATTATAAAATAAGGGAATAGATTTTCTATCCCCTATTTTTGAATTAACCTAAATTTTTTCTCTTAAATATTTAATTTTCTCTTTAATTTCTTTATCTCTCGGATCGATTTCATAAGCTGCAATATATTCATTTAAAGCTTTTTTATATCTTCCCAAAAACTCATACTCTCTAGCAAAATCTAAATGAGCACTATATATATCTAAATCCAAAAATATAGCAAAATCATAACTATTTATTGCTTCTACTATTTTCCCTGCTCTCGAGTAGGCATTTCCTAATAAAAAGTATACAAAAGCATCTCCAGGTTTATTATCTAAAAACATATTAAAATATTTTATACTCTTAGTATAATTACCTAATTCATAGTTTAAGTATCCTAAAAATCCTATTGTATCGCTATCCTTTTTCCCTAAAGCTCTAAGTTTTTCATAAATTTCTAGAGCACCTTCACAGTCTCTTTTATAAAAAAGAATTGTCCCTAATTTTTTTAAATTATCAATGTCATTTGCTTTTGTTAAAAGTTCAAATCTTATTTCTTGCTCTTGATTCAATAAATCTTCTTTACTTACGTCTATTCTCTTTAGTATTTTTTTTCTTAGCATTTTAATCCCCCTTAGGTTTTTTAAAACTACTCTCTTGAAAATTATATCATATTTTTCCTTTTTATTTAAGATTTTTTAAAATAAAAAAAAGAGCCTAAGCTCTTTTTGATATAATTATAATGCTGCTTTTGCAGTTTCTGCTAATTTAGCGAACTCAGCTGCATTGTTTAAAGCGATATCTGCTAAAACTTTTCTATCTAACTCGATTCCTGCTCTCTTTAATCCGTTCATTAAAGTTGAGTAAGTTAATCCGTTGATTCTTGCAGCAGCGTTTATTCTGATGATCCATAATTGTCTCATCTTTCTCTTTCTAACTTTTCTATCTCTTGTAGAGAAAGCTTCTGCTCTCATTACAGCTTGCTTAGCTTGCTTAAATACGTCACCTGACGCACCTCTAAATCCTTTAGCAGCTTTTAAAACTTTTTTATGTCTTCTTCTTCTAACTATTCCAGTCTTAACTCTCATTTACTTCTCCTCCTATAATTGGTCCTTTAACAATAATATTCCTAAGAATTATTATCTTCCTACTCCGTATGGTAATAATCCTTTTAAGTGCTTCTCTAATGTTGAAGTGATTACTGTATCCTTCTTTAATCTGTTCTTTCTTTTTCTTGTTTTCTTTGTTAAGATATGGCTCTTTCCTGGCTTTTTAACAACGAATTTCCCTGTTCCAGTAACTTTAATTCTCTTTTTAGCACCTCTATGAGTTTTCATTTTTGGCATTGTAATGTTCCTCCTCTCAAATCTTCACTATTTTTTTGGCGATAAGATTAAATACTTTTGCTTATCATTATATTTTTTATCAACATCTGCGATTTCTACAAATCTATCAGATATCTGATCTAGCATTCCAATTCCTTGATCAGCGTACATTCTTTCTCTTCCGTACTGAACAAGAGTTATCTTTACTTTGTTATCTTTTTCTAAAAACTTTTTAACTTGAGCTATTTTTGTATCCATATCGTGCTGATCTATTCTAGCTCTAAATTTTACCTCTTTAACAATAACTTGTTTTTGGTTCTTCTTAGCATCTTTAGCTTTTCTAGTCTGCTCATATTTGTACTTTCCATAATCCATTATTTTACATACTGGTGGCGTAGCATTTGGTGATATTTCAACTAAATCTAATTCTTTTTGTACAGCAATTTCTAATGCTTCCATCGCTGACATTATTCCTAACTGCTCTCCAGTTTCAGAGATAATTCTTAACTCTCTACCTCTTATCTTCTCATTAATTCTAACTTTGTCCGAAATAATAGACACCTCCTATTAACTATCAAATAAAAAAAACAGGACGTAAAATTCCTGTTTAACTCAAATAATTATTAGGGCTCGCCCTAAACAAAAATTTAATGTAACCTTTATGTAGGTCTTTGCCCCATAAGGTGAGAAACAGGAAGTCTCTTCTTAATAAATCTTTTTCATTGTCTTTAATTATTATAACACGATCTTACAAAAAGTCAACTGAATTTTTTATTGATTTTATTGAGGTCCTCTTATAATTAGAGGACCTTTTTAACTTTATTACTCTTCGCTTGAAGAAACTCCATACTTTTCAATTAACTCTTTGTTTTCATTTTTTTCTTTTTCTAATTGAACTTTTTTTATAGAAAGTTTTATTCTTTTCTTTTCAGAATCAATTTCAACAATCTCAGCTAAAACAACTTCTCCAAGCTTAAATGTATCTCTTAAATTCTTTATAAAATCTCTAGAAGCTAATTGAGTCGGAATAAATCCATCTACTCCCTCTTCTAATTTTACAAACATTCCGAAATCTTGAATATTTTTTATCTCTTTTTCCACTCTGTCTCCAACTTTATAATTCTCTAAAGCTGTTTCCCAAGGGCTCTTTGTTAGCTCCTTAATACTACCTTTTATCTTTTGATCCTCTAAGTTTAACTCAACTACTTTAAACTCTATCTTATCTCCCTTAGAATATCTTTTATTTCCTGACCATGTAAAGTCTGAATTATGAATAAATCCATCTACTCCCTCTTCAACTTGCACAAATATTCCAAATGGTTTAACCTCTACAACTGTACCAGTTAAAATTGTTCCCACTGCAAATTTATTTTCAGCATCTTCCCATGGATTAGAACTTAATTGCTTTATTCCTAACTTTAACTTTCTTTCTTTAGGTGATAAGTCTGTAATAACAACTTTAACTTCATCTCCTACTTTAACAAAGTTATTAACATTTACTTTTTTACTTGTCCAAGAAAAATCTGAACTATGAATTAATCCTTCAACACCCGGTAATAACTCTACAAAAGCTCCATAATTTACTATTCTTGTCACTTTACCAGTTACCTCTTGACCTATACTATTGTTTTCAGCAACTATATCCCAAGGATTTTTTGTTAAAGATTTTATAGATAACTTTACATTTCTTTTATCTCTTTCAATTTCTATAATTTTCGCTTCAATTACATCTCCTGCTTTATACAATTTGTGTAAATCTGAAGTTTTTTTCCAATCTACTTCTGAAATATGAATAAATCCTCTAGCTTCATCTAATTTTACTGTCAATCCAAAGTCTAACACTTCTAAAACAGTAGCTTTTACTACTTCTCCTAAAGTTAACTTATCAATTGCTTCTAATTCTTTCGCAACAACAATTTCTTTTCTTGATAAAAGAATTTTCTTTCCTTTTTTATCTTCTTTTACCTCTTTTACAGCAAGTGGTAATTCTTTTCCAATAAATGAATCTCCTTGATCTGCAGGAATTTCTGATAACGAGTTAGGTAAGAACCCTTGTTGATGATATACTTCAACAATATATCCACCTTTTACTCTTTTTAAAATTTTTCCAGTTATAATCTCATGATTTTGAAGTGCTTTTTCTAATTTTTCAGCTCCAATTTCCATATCAATTCTTTTTTTAGAACCAATTAAAACTAAAGAATCCTCTTCTTCAGCTTGAGACACTATTAGAACTTCAACTTCGTCTCCTACAGCATATCCTGTTAACTCTTCTGTTCTTACTCTTACAGCCTTTGGCTCTCCAGGTACTTCTAAATATGTAAAGTTTCTATCCATATTTACAATTGTTCCAGTCACTTTAGTTTTTATTTCTTCATCCTCTTTTACTGGCATGTACTCGTTTAATAATGCTTCAAAATCTTCGTAGTAATCAAAGTTAGACATTAAAGTTCCCCCTTATTTTATTTTCTATTTTTTTTATTATATCTTCTGGTGTTGATGCTCCAGCTGTTATACCTATTTTCATGCTTTCAGAAAATATAGACATATCTAATTCTTCATCATTTTGAACCAAATAACTATTTGGATTTTCAGCTTTTGCTACTTCCAGAAGTTTTTTGCTATTTGAGCTTTTTAAGTCACCAATTACAATTATTATATCGCAATTGTTTGCTAACTTTTTAGTAGCCTCTTGTCTTTCGCTAGTCGCTCCACATATCCTATCAAATATCTGAGCATTTGAATAGTATTTTTCTAAATATTCTTTTATCTCTAAAAATTTACTTTTATTTAGTGTTGTTTGAGTTAGTACCGAATATCTTTTACTCTTATCTAATGAACTTTCTTTTAATTCTTCTAAATTTTTTAAAACATTAACTTTTTTTCCAAAGGAAATAATCCCCTTAACTTCTGGGTGTTCTTTATCTCCTATAAAAATTATTTCATCCCCAAGATTTTCTCTTTCAATTAATATCTCTTTTATCTTATCTACAAAAATACATGTTGCATCATATATTTCCACTTCTTTTTTTTCTAATATATTTATAATTTGAGAAGTTGTTCCATGGGCTCTTATAACTATTGTATCCCCTTTTTTTAAAGGGTCTGTTCCTTCTAATATATCTTTTTCATCAACTATTATAAAACCTATATTCTCCATCTCTTTCACAACATCTTTATTGTGAACTACCATTCCGAGAATATATTTTTTAGATATATCTTTTCTAGATATCTTATAACAAGTTTCAACAGCTTTTTTGACACCGAAACAAAATCCCATTTTTTCAGCTCTTATTATCTCCACTTTTTATTTTTACTCCTCGTTAAATTTTTTTACTTCAATTAAGTCAATTAAATCAGCTATCATTTCTTCTTCGTCTTCTCCATCACACTCTAAAGTTAATACTCTTCCTTGTTCTGCTGCAAGAAGCATCAATCCCATAATACTTTTTCCATTTATAACCTCATCATCAAATATTACATTTATATCTGAATCATATTTACTTGCTGTTTGGACAAATAACGATGATGGTCTTGCGTGTAATCCAGCCTTATTTTTAATAGTTACTTCCACTTTTTTCATTTTTAATTTCTCCCTTCAATTATTTCTAAATACTCATTTAAGATATTCTTTACCTCTTGAGAATCTTTAGATTTTAATAATTTTATTTTAATTTCTTTCAATTCTGATATTTTTATTTTTCTAATTAAATTTCTTACTTTTGGAATATATGCTGGTGCCATACTTAAATCTCTTATTCCCAAACTTAGTAAAGCTATAACAGCTTGATTTTCACCAGCCATTTCTCCACATACTGAAACTTTTTTATTTTTTTTAATCCCTGCACTAGAAACCATATCAATCGCTCTTATCACTGCCGGGTCATAACAATCATAAAGTTTTTCAGCTATTGGACTATAACGATCTGTTGCAAGTATATATTGTGTCAAATCATTTGTTCCAATGGAAAAAAAATCTACATAATCAATAAAAACATCTGCTAGCATAACATTTGATGGTACCTCTACCATCATTCCAACTTCTATATTTTCTTTAAATTCTTTCCCTTCAAACGCAAGTTCTTTTTTACACTCTTCTACTAAATCTTTAGCTTCAATTATTTCTTTTAAATTTGTTATCATCGGATACATCATCTTTATATTATGATGTGTAGCAGCTCTTAAAATTCCTTTAATTTGATTTTTAAAAAGATTCTTATCTGCTAAAGTTAATCTCATTCCTCTACATCCTAAAGATGGATTTTCTTCATCAACCATTTTATAATAAGATAGTTTCTTATCTGCCCCAATATCCAAAGTTCTTATAACTATTGGTTTACTTGGTTGACTCTCTTCAAACTCTCTTGCTATATTTTCATATATTTTTTTTTGTTTTTCCTCATTTGGAAATTCAATAGCATCCATATATATAAGTTCTGTTCTTAGTAATCCAATACCATCAGGTCTTTTTCGACTGACTTGGGTTATATCCAACCTACCACCTATATTTAAATACAAATAAACTCTTTCTCCATCTAAAGTAATCGTTTCTTTATCAATAGATTCCTCTATCTCTTTCATCCTATTTCTATATCTATTTTTTTCTTCATCATATCTATTTAATGTTTTTACATCTGGATTAGTTACAACTTTACCTTCCATAGCTGTTGTATCTAAAATTATTTTATCTCCCCAATCTATAGAAAAAATATCATTTCCACCCATTAGTGTCGGTATTTCTAATGCCTTTGCTAATATTGCAGTATGAGAAGTCTCTCCCATATATTCCATTATTATTCCACTTAAATTTATTCCACTATAATAAATCTTTAAAAGTTCAGATGGTAGTAATTCTCTAATTACTAAAATTTTACCATTTAAATTCGAATCTATATCATCTTCATGTGTTAGATTCATTATTATTCTTTCGCTTATATCCTTTATATCTAATGCTCTTTGCTTATAAATTGGATCTGCTATTTTTTCAAACATCTCTATATATTTATTAGATACTTTCTTTACAACCGCTTCTGCATTATTCTCTTCTTTTTTTATACCTTTTTTTATATCACTTATAAATTGAGGATCATCTAACATCATTATATGTACTGTTAGAATTTGTAAGTCCTCCTTATTTATTTTACCCTCTAAATTTCCCTTAATTTGTTTTATATCATTTTTAGCTTTTTGTACACTTTCTAAAAATCGGCCTATTTCTTCTTCGACTTTTTCAGAAGAAATCTTATAATTTTCAATATCTAACTTTTTTTTTCTTTCTATATAGGGTTGACCTATAACTATTCCTGGGAAAATACTTTTACCTATAATAACTCCCATTTTACTCACCCCTTGACCATTAATTGATATAAAAAATTATACCGTATTTCTATTCATTTTTAAACTATTATTTGATTATAATTACTTTTTTAAAAAAAATAATTTTTTTCAAAAAAAGTATTGACATTTTTTTTTTTTTATATTATATTAATTGCAAGATTAGCACTCTACCATGATGAGTGCTAATAAAAAGTTAAAAAGGGTGATTTTATGGTTGTCAGTGATAGAGAAAAGCTCGTTCTTAGTGCCATTATAGATTTTTATCTTCTTTCAGGAGAAACAATCGGTTCTAGAACTCTTGTTAAAAAATATAATATAGATCTATCCTCTGCAACAATAAGAAATGTAATGTCTGATTTAGAGGATATGGGATTTATTTCAAAAACTCATACTTCTTCCGGAAGAATACCCACAGATAAAGGTTATAAATTTTATTTAGAAGAGCTTCTAAAAATTGAAAAACTTTCAAGAGAAGAACAAGCTAGAATAAATTCTGTTTATGATATTAAAATGAGAGAATTAGATTCTGTCTTGAAAAAAACTTCAATGCTTTTATCTAAATTAACTAATTATGTTGGAATTGTTATTGAACCTACGCATAAAAAGGAAAAAATAAAAAAAGTTGAACTAGTTCATATTGATGACTATATGGCTATGGCCGTTATCGTCATGGAAAATAAAAGTGTTCGAACTAAAAAAATTTTTTTCGAAGAGGTGTGTAGCCAGAGTGAGCTCTTAAAGTTATCACAACGAATTAATAACGAAATAAGAAATAGTTCTGTTGAATCACACGAAATTGAAAAAATTATTGATTTTGTTTATAGCGAAGTAGAAGGAAAGCTTTTTCTAGAAAATTCATCTGAAATATTTAGAGATAAACAAGTCAATGAAATTAGTGACGTTTTAGATATTTTTTCTAAAAGAGAAAAAATAAAAGAACTTTTCGAAGAGGCAATTAAATCTAGACCTTTTAAAGAGGGTGAAGTCAACGTTATTTTTGGCGAAGAATTAGCCGTAAAGGGATTAGAAGATTATAGCTTTGTATATTCTGTTTATAATATGGATAATTCTCCAGGTATAATTGGTGTTATGGGACCTAAACGAATGTCTTATTCGAAAACTATGGGTCTTATACAGCATGTTACAAAAGAGGTTAACAAAGTTATAAAAGAAATAAGTAATGAAGGAGATAGTGATGGCAGATAAAGAAATAAAAGAAGAAATAGTTGAAGAAATAATTAACGATACAGAAAATAAAAATGAAAATATAGAGACTATGTCTCAAGAAGATGAAATCAAAAAATTAAAGGGTGAAGTTGAAGATTGGAAAAATTCTTACTTAAGAAAACAAGCTGATTTCCAAAACTTTACAAAAAGAAAAGAGAAAGAATTTGATGATTTAAAAGCTTTTGCTTCTGAAAAGGTAGTAGTAAAAGTTTTAGATATAATTGATAATCTTGAAAGAGCTATCGCCGCTTCTTCTGAAACAAAAGATTTTGATTCTCTTGTTAAAGGTGTTGAATTAACTCTTTCTCAAATGAAAAGCACTGTCGCTAGTGAAGGTGTTGAAGCTATAGAAACTGAAAAAGCTACATTTGATCCTCATTTACATATGGCTGTTTCTGTTGAAGACTCAGCAGATTATGCTAATGACGAGATTATAGCAGAATTTCAAAAAGGTTATAAAATGAAGGGAAAAGTTATTAGACCCTCAATGGTTAAAGTTTGTAAAAAATAAAATTAAAAAATTCAGATATATTAGGAGGTTTTTTAAATGGCAAAAATTATAGGAATTGACTTAGGAACTACTAACTCATGTGTTGCAATAATGGAAGGGGGATCAACTACTGTTATCCCTAACGCTGAAGGAGCAAGAACAACTCCATCTGTTGTAAGTATTAAAGATAATGGTGAAATTATTGTTGGAGAGATTGCTAAAAGACAAGCTATCACAAATCCTACATCAACTATTCTATCAATCAAAACACATATGGGAAGCGATTATAAAGTTGATATTCACGGAAAACAATATACACCACAGGAAATTTCAGCTATGATATTAAAAAAATTAAAGTCTGATGCTGAAGCTTATTTAGGAGAAAAAGTTACTGAAGCTGTTATTACTGTTCCAGCTTACTTTACAGATGCTCAAAGACAAGCTACAAAAGATGCTGGTGTTATAGCTGGATTAGATGTTAAAAGAATTATAAACGAGCCTACTGCTGCCGCATTAGCTTACGGACTTGAAAAAGCTGGAAAAGAAGAGAAAGTTTTAGTATTTGACCTTGGAGGAGGAACATTTGACGTTTCTATCCTTGAAATTGCTGACGGAGTTATTGAAGTTATATCAACTTCAGGAAACAACCATTTAGGTGGAGATAACTTTGACGATGCTGTTATCAAATATTTAGTTGAAGAGTTTAAAAAAGAAAGTGGAATAGATTTAGCTAACGATAAAATGGCATACCAAAGACTTAAAGATGCTGCAGAAAAAGCTAAAAAAGAGTTATCTACATTAATGGAAGCTCATATTTCTCTACCATTCATAACAATGGATGCAACTGGACCAAAACACTTAGATATCAAATTAACTAGAGCTAAGTTCAATGATTTAACTAGAGATTTAGTTGAGGCTACTCAAGTACCTACAAAAGATGCATTAAAAGCTGCTGGATTAAATCCTTCAGATATCGATGAAATCTTATTAGTTGGAGGTTCTACAAGAATTCCTGCTGTTCAAGAGTGGGTTGAATCTTACTTTGGTAAAAAACCTAATAAAGGTATAAACCCAGATGAGGTTGTTGCTGAAGGAGCTGCTATTCAAGGTGGAGTATTAATGGGAGATGTTAAAGACGTATTACTTCTTGACGTTACTCCATTATCTTTAGGAATTGAAACTTTAGGTGGAGTATTTACAAAAATCATCGAAAGAAATACAACAATTCCTGTTAAAAAATCACAAGTATTCTCAACTGCTGTTGATAACCAACCAGCTGTTACAATTAATGTACTACAAGGTGAAAGAGCAAAAGCTGCTGATAACCACAAATTAGGAGAATTCAACTTAGAAGGAATTCCTGCTGCTCCAAGAGGAGTACCTCAAATTGAAGTTACATTTGATATTGATGCTAACGGAATTGTTCATGTTTCTGCAAAAGATTTAGGAACTGGAAAAGAAAGTACTGTAACTATCTCTGGTTCAACTAACCTTTCTGCTGATGAAATTGAAAGAATGAAAAAGGATGCTGAAGCTAACGAAGCTGAAGATAAAAAATTCAAAGAGTTAGTTGAAACAAGAAATAAAGCTGATATGTTAATTGCTTCTACTGAGAAATCTGTAAAAGATTATGCAGAAAAAGTTACTGAAGACGAGAAAAAAGCTATTGAAGCTGCTATCGAAGAACTTAAATCAGTTAAAGATGGAGAGGATAAAGAAGCTATAGATGCTGCAATTGAGAAATTATCTCAAGCTGCTCATAAGTTAGCTGAAGAAATCTACAAAGACGCTCAAGCTAAACAACAAGGTGGAGCTGCTCCAGAAAACAACGGAACTGATGACGTTGCTGACGCTGAGATAGTTGACTAATATTAGTAATTAATATATACTTTACTTAAGGGATAGAGATGACTCTATCCCTTATTTTAAGAAATGGAGGATTTTTGTAAATGGCTAAAAGAGACTTTTATGAAGTTTTAGGGGTTGCTAAGGGGGCATCTGATACTGAAATAAAAAAAGCATATAGAAAAGCTGCTATGAAGTATCACCCAGATAAATTTAGTGGTGCTAGTGATACTGAAAAAAAAGAAGCTGAGGATAAATTTAAAGAGGTTAATGAAGCATACCAAGTTCTTTCGGATGAAAATAAAAGAGCTCAATATGATAGATTTGGTCACGCTGCTTTTGAAAACGGTGGCGGTACTGGTGCCGGTGGCTTTGGTGGCTTCGGTGGTGGCTTTGAAGATTTAGGAGATATTTTCGGATCATTTTTTGGTGGAAGTGGTGGCTTCGGTGGTTTTGGTGGCTTCGGTGGTTCTCGTCAAAGAGGTCCAGAACCTGGTGAAGATTTAAGATATAATCTTGAACTAACTTTAGAGGAAGCAGCAAAAGGTGTAGAAAAAACATTAAAATATAAAAGAACTGGAACTTGTGAAACTTGTCATGGTACTGGAGCTCAAGATGGTTCTAAAATGACTAAATGTTCTAAATGTAATGGTACTGGAACTATAAACGTTACTCAAAGAACTGTTTTTGGAAATTTTCAAACAACACAAGAATGTGATGCTTGTCATGGTAAAGGCGAAGTTCCTGAAAAAAAATGTAAAAAATGTCATGGTACTGGAATTGATACAGAAACTGTTGAAAAAACAATTAAGATTCCTGCTGGTATTGATGATGGGCAAAAACTTAGACTTTCTGGAATGGGTAATGCTAGTACAGAAGGTGGTCCTAATGGTGATTTATATGTCTATATAACTGTTAAACATCACCCATTCTTCGAGAGAAATGGGGAGGATATAATTTGTAATGTACCAATTACTTTTGCTCAAGCAGCTCTTGGGGGAGATATCGAAATCCCTACACTAAATGGTAAGAAAACAATTAAGATTCCTGCTGGAACTCAGAATGATAAAATGTTCAGATTAAAAGGAGAAGGAATTAAAAATCCTAGAAGTCCTTACACTGGTGATCAAATTGTTAGAATTAAAATTGAAGTTCCTGTTAATTTAAATACTGACCAACAAGAGCTTTTAAAGAAATTCGACGAAAGTCTAAAAGATAAAAATCATAAAGATAATAAAAACTTCTTTGATAAACTAAAAGATTTCTTCGCTTAAAAATTATTGAAAAGTATACCACCTTGTGGTATACTTGTCTTAGAAAAATTATATTATCTAAGGGGGCTATAAGATGAACGAATTATTTGCTAAATATGGTGGAATGATACTTACTTTTGCTATTTGGGCGGCTGTATTCTATTTTCTACTTATTTTACCAAACAAAAAGAAGCAAAAGAAACATCAAGAAATGTTGGACTCATTAAAAGAGGGAGCTGAAGTTGTTACTAATGGTGGTATCAAAGGTACTATATCTAGTATTGGCCCTGAGTTCTTAACTATTAGAGTTGATAAAGGTGTTAACATCCAAGTGCTTAAGAATTCTATTTCAAGAGTTTTAAAATAAAAATATTTACAAAAGGATGGAATTGGTATACTTTTCCATCCTATTTTATTATTCTAGATCAATGGAGAAATTTATGAAAAAATACCTTATATTTTTTATCTTTTGTTTATTTTCATTAACTATATTTGCTAATAGCACAATAAAAAAAGTTAGACTTAATAATAATCCTCCACAATTAGTCTTTGATATTTCTAGCACTGTTAAACCTAAATATAATTCTAGTTATGATGAATATAATCGATTAATTTTTCTTGAAATTGAAAAAGTTAAAATGGGAACAAAACTAAATAGTTCAAGTCTTTCTGGTAAAAATATTGAAAAAATAGATATGATTGACTATGGTTCAAATGTTGGATTTTTTATAAAATTAAAAAAAGGATCAGGTCATAAAGTTTACTCTTTATCTAATCCACATAGAATTGTTATAGATTTAAAAGCTACTAACTCTTCTAAAAAAGAGTTTACTGTAGCTATTGATGCAGGACATGGTGGGAAAGATCCAGGAGCAATCGGATTTAATAAGTATAAAGAAAAAGAGATTGCTTTAGCTGTAGCAAAGAAATTACAAAGTAAACTCTCTAAAGATTTTAATGTTATCATGACTAGAAGTAACGATACTTTTATTAGTCTTTCTGAAAGAAGTCGAATTGCTAATCGAGGAAAGGCAGATATTTTTGTAAGTTTACATTTAAATGCATCTAAAAATTCATCAGCTCAAGGAATGGAAATATTTTATTTTTCAAAAAAATCATCTCCTTATGCTGAAAAAATTGCATCTTACGAAAATAGCTTTGGCGAAAAATATGGAGAAAAAACAACTAGTATAGCTCAAATTATGGGAGAACTTGCATATAACAAAAATATGGAAAAATCTATAACTATTGCTAGGCCATTAAATTCATCTCTTTCTAAAAGATTAGGTATGAGGGATAGAGGAATCTACGGAGCTAACTTTGCTGTTCTAAGAGGATTTAACGGCCCTGGTATCCTTGTTGAGCTTGGATTTATAACAAATAAATCTGACGTAACTAAGCTCTCTAGAGATGCAAATCAAAATATTATGGCAGATGAACTAGCAAATAAAATTAGATCATTTTTCTATTAGGAGGTTTTATGTCACATAAATTAAAAATTTTTTTAGTCATTTTAATAGCTCTTGCTATCACTACTGGAGTATATTCAAATAAAGTAAACAAAACAAGTGAAACAGTAACAAATATATCTACTCCTACTTTAGAGACTATTCAAAAGACAGAAATTACTACCCCAATTTTTTTCCCTAATTTAAAACAAGGAAAATTATCAAAAGAAGATATTATTTTAAATTCTAATCTATCTAATAAAGAAGATATTTTAAAAGATATCATATCTCAACTTTTAAAAAAGTTAGAAGAGAAAAACATCTTAAAAAAAGAAAATTTTAAATATGAAGTATACATAAAAAATAGAACTCTTTACTTAGATTTAGATTCTAAAATTTTATCTTCTGCAAAAACTCCACAGGAAGAATTACTTTTAATTTATTCTTTTGTAAATAGTTTATTAACTCCTGGTGGAGCAGATCATATAGTTTTACTTATTAATGGTTCGACTACTGAAAAAGTTAATTTTATTAATATAAGTAAAAGCTATAAACTAAACAGTAATATATAAAATTTTGGGGAGTTTCTATTTTCAGAAACTCCTTTTTAAAAATTTGGAGGAATATTATGAATATAGATTTTTTTAAAAAGGAATTAGACGGCATTCTTTCTAAAAAAAGATATGAACACTCTATAAGAGTTTTAGAAACAGCTCTATCTTTAGGAAAAATTTATAATGCCGATTTAAACAAAATAGCATTAGCTTCTCTTTTACATGATTATGCTAAGGAATTTACAAAAGAAGAACTCCTTAAAATATCTAATGATTATTTTAGAGATGAAACAAAAGATTACTTAACTAATGTTGAGATTTTACATAGTTATGTAGCTTCTTACATTGCAAAAGAAAAATTTAAAATTTATGACGATGAAATTTTAAATGCTATAAAATTTCATACAACTGGTCGAAAAAATATGAGTTTAATTGAAAAAATTGTTTATATAGCTGATGCTATTGAACCAAAGAGAAATTATCCTCATGTAGAAAAAATTAGAGATTTAGCTCTAGTAGACTTAAACAAAGCCATTCTACTAGAAGTTAATAAAAAAATAGAGTATCTTATAAAAGGAGATTACGTCATTCATGTAAACTCTATAGAGATGCGAAATTGGCTTTTAAAAATAAGCTAATAGGAGGATTTTATGAAAACAAGTACAAAATTAGATAAACAACTTGATAAATTAAAAAATATATTAAAAAATAGCAAAGCTTTAACTCTTGATGAAATAACTAAAGCTATGGGATGGTCTCCAAAATTTAAAAAAGAAAATAGAGAAATTCTTGAAATTTGGATTAATTCTGGAGAGATTATGAAAAATAAAAGAAACAAATATAATATTCCTGAAAATTTAGGTTTTATCAAAGGAAAATTTTCCAATATTAAAGGAAAGTTCGGTTTTGTTGATACTGATACTGAGGGATACTTTATCCCTAGAAGTAAATTTGGAACAGCTTTAGATGGAGATACTGTTTTAATAAATGTTACAACACCTGAAGGAAAAGGAAAAAAAGAAGGAGAAATTGTTGAAGTTCTTGTAAGAGAAAAAAACACAATTATAGGAATCTTTGAAAAAAAAGAAAATTTTGGTTTTGTAAGACCAACACAATCTTTTGGTAGAGATATATATATTCCTAAAAACTTTTTCAATAAAGCTAAGGATGGAGAATTAGTTGTTGTTGACGTAACTTTTTGGGGAAGCGATGAAAAAAAACCTGAAGGAAAAATTCTCGAATCAATTGGTAACCCTTTCGATACAGACAACATGATTAAAGCTTTAATTCTTAGAGAAGGGTTATCAGAAGAATTTCCAGATGATGTTATTGCAGAGGCTCGTCAAATCCCAACTGTAATATCTGAGGATGAAATAAAGAAAAGAAAAGATTTAAGACACCTTCCAATAATAACAATTGATGGTGACGATGCTAAAGACTTAGATGATGCTGTTTATGTTGAGAAATTAGATAATGGATATTATAAACTTATTGTAGCTATTGCTGATGTTTCTCACTATATCCCAACTGGATCTAAATTAGATAAAGAAGCTGAAAAAAGAGGAAATTCTGTTTATTTAGTTGACAGAGTTTTACCAATGTTCCCTAAAGAAATTTCAAATGGAATATGCTCTTTAAATCCACATGAAGATAAACTTACATTCTCTGTTGAACTTCTTATTGATCCTCATGGAAGAGCTATCGATGTTCAAACATATAAATCAGTTATTAAAACTGCTCACAGAATGACTTATGGAAATGTTAATAAAATTATTGCTAAGGATCCTGAAACTACTGAAAAATATAGTGATATCGCAGATATGCTATTTACTATGTTAGAACTTTCTAAGATTATAAGAGCTATCAAATATAACAGAGGTTCTATTGATTTTGATCTTCCTGAAGTTAAAGTTATTTTAGATGAAAATAAAAAAGTTAAATACTTAAAAAATATTGAAAGAGGAGAATCAGAAAGAATCATCGAAGACTTTATGATTATGGCTAATGAAGCTGTTGCAGAAAAACTTTTCTGGTTAGAAATACCTTCTGTTTACAGAGTTCATGAAACTCCTGACCCAGAAAGAGTAAAAACTTTAAGTGAAACTCTTTCTAGATTTGGATATAGACTTCACTCTTTTGAAGATATTCATCCTAAAAAATTCCAATCAATTATTGAAGATTCTGAAGCCAGAGGTATCAATATGATTGTACACAAAATGATTTTAATGTCTCTTAAACAAGCTAGATACGGTGTTGAAAACTTAGGACATTTTGGCCTATCATCTAATTATTATACACATTTTACATCTCCTATTAGAAGATACGCTGATTTACTAATACATAGAATTTTAAATATTGCTATACATGGTTATCCAACTAAAAAGCAATTTGGAACTCTTATAAACTATTTACCAGAGGTTACACAACATATCTCTCAAACAGAAAGAAAAGCTATGAAAGTAGAAGATGAAAGTATTAAAATTAAAATAGTTGAATATATGCTTGATAAAATTGGAGATGAATTTAAAGCTACTATAGTTGGATTTAACAATAAAAAAATATTCTTTGAAACAGAAGAACATGTAGAATGTTTCTGGGATGTAACTACAGCTAAAAACTTCTATGAATTTGATGAAAATAATTATGTTATGAAAGATTTAGATACAAATAGAGAGTTTCATTTGGGAGATAAAATGGATATTTTAATAGTTAGATCTGATTTACAAATGCTTGAAATAGAAGTTGTCCCAACTGAATTTTGTAATGAATATACAGGGAGAAGAAAAGAGGGGAGATTTTAATGATATTAGCTAATAACAAAAAAGCTTTTTTTGACTACTTTATTGAAGACAGATTTGAGGCTGGAATTGAACTAGTTGGTAGTGAGGTTAAATCTATAAAAGCTGGGAAAACCAGTATTAAAGAGTCTTTTATTAGAATAATAAACAATGAAATTTTTATCATGGGTATGACTGTTGTTCCATGGTCTTTTGGTAGTGTTTATAATCCCGATGAAAGAAGAGTTAGAAAATTGCTTTTACATAAAGGAGAGATTAAAAAATTACACGAAAAAGTTATGCAAAAAGGATATACAATAGTCCCACTAAATATACATTTATCTAAGGGATTTGTCAAAGTAGAAATTGCTTTAGCTAGAGGTAAGAAAAATTATGATAAACGTGACTCTTTAGCAAAAAAAGATCAACAAAGAAGTATTGAGAGAGAAGTAAAAGAAAGATATTAATAAAAAAAGCAGATAAATTATCTGCTTTTTTTGTTCTATTAAAATTTATAAATCAATCCTAATCCAAAGGCGTCTACATGCTTACTATATCTTATATTTTTAATATTTTTATCATTTATATAATCTACATATGAGTATGTTGCCATTAATTCAAGTTGAGAGCTATATTTGTATTTAACTCCTGCTGAATACATATTTGCATCTAAAACATAATCAGTGTCCGTGTATGTTTTTTCATTAGCTCCTGTATCTGTATACTGGTAACCTGTCATTAAAGTCCACTTTTCATTTAATTGATAATCTAAACCAACTGCTACCTCATATCCATTATCATAATGATCAAAGTTTCCTAAGTCATCGCTTGCTTCTTTTATGAAATAATAGTTTCCAGAAGCTAATAGCGTCAATTTATCTGTTGCTCTGTAAGAAGCTCCAATCGCTGCCATTGCTGGCAAGTTTCTTTTTCCACTTCCCTCTGACATCCATTGTTTAATTGAAGGATCTTTTATAATAGTATTATAAAATGCATTTCCTATAAGATTACTTCCTGTTGAATTTACAAATCCTTTTTTTAAATTATGTTCTTTATTATCAAAATCAAGAACCGTTTCGGTTTCATATCTCATTCCTAAATTAAATCTATCATTTGGATGATAGTTTAATCCAAATATTCCAGCCACTCCAAAAGCTGTTCTTTCTGAATCTATATCAAATTTGGCTTTTCCAGATCCTAATTTTCCTCCCAAATTATTATATTCAAAATTTCCTTCACCTTTAAATTTTCTTTCAGCATCAATTAATCTAAGCCCAACTGCTCCACTCCAAGCTTCATTAAATTTTCTAGCTATTCCACCTTGAAAAGCTACATAATATGATTTCCCATGGATTGTAGATCCGCCTACATATTTTGCTCCAATCACTTCAAACATTGGATTGCTAGTTATTATTTGTGGAAAAGTTGCTATTCCTCCACTATATGCTACACTTCCTCCACCTGCTATCGCTCCAGCGTGAAAGAAAAATGCTGTATCTCCTTTTTTCTTTACAATTTGTAAACTTGGAACTACTGGTGATGGTTTATCACTTTTAAATTTATAATCTCCATGTTCCATGCTATATTCTTTCAAATGTGTTTGATTATTTACTTGTATATAAGTTCCATCTTCTAACCATACCGTTCCAGCTGGATTATAGTATGCTCCCGATACTCCAATTTTTCCAACCATAGCTGGATGTGCTAAATACTCTGCATCTTGTTGTGAAAGATAGTCTATACTTCCCCCCATAGCATTAGCCGATAAAACTATCCCTAATAACATTAATTGTTGCTTAAACTTCATTATCCCTCTCCTTTGTCATTTCTAAAGCTTTTTCTATCAATACATTTCCCATTTCAATAACTTCCTTTTTAAAAGTTTCAAACTCTATATCAATATAAAATCCTGTGCATATTAAAGTTGCATATCCATGAGAAAAATACCATCCTTTTTTTATAACCCATTCTATTATATCTTCTGGAAATTGATTATACTCTCTCTTATTATTAAATCCACTATATATTAAATTTCTAAAATCATCCATAATCTGATCCATAAATTCTCTAGGTAAGCCTTCTCTTAAAAAAATTGTTCTAAATAATGCTTTTTCTTCTTTTGCAAAAAGACATATTCCTATCCCTATATTTAAAATTGATAAATCAGTATAATCACGCTTTGTATATTCAAAAAGTTTTGTTTTAGCTTTTTTAGCTAATTCATTTTTTAGTTCATCCATTGATTTAAAAGCTGAATATATAGCTATTGTCGATACCCCCAACTTTTTTGCTATATTTCTTGCTGTTACATCTTTTAAGCTTTCATTATTTAAAATTTCAAATGCACTATTCAAAATTTCTTCTCTAGTAAAATTAGGTTTTCTTCCCATTTTTTCTCCTATATGTTATGTTATTTTTTAAACATGTTTTATATTATATCTCACTATACATACAAATTCAACATTTTTATTGTATACCACTGTTATGAAATTATCGTTTTTTTACACAACAGCGTTATGAAATTATTTATATAAATAGAAAAAGAGGCTATTGAATAGCCTCTTTCTATGAGAAAATTATTAAAAATAAGTTATTATTAAGCTTTTATAACTTTATCATTTGACTCCATAAAAGTTAAATACTCTTCCTTAGTCATAACTGGTTTAAAATTATCTAAAATTTCTTTTGCTTTTTTTCCTTGAGCAAATAATAAATCAACAACTGTTAATGCCAAAGCTTTTGCTGGCATTAATATTGCAATTTCATCATCTACAGTTTTGAAATCTCTTGTATGAAGAGCTCCATTTATTCCACCAAACATTGGATGAAGAGTAGGCATTATATGAGATACATCTCCAAAATCAAAAGACCCTGTAAAATCCCCACCTTTAATCATATCATCTTTTAACCCTAAATACTCTAAGTTTCCTTCTAAAACATCTTCCATAGAATCATGTTTTAAAATTGGTAAATATCCTGGAATCTCAGTTATTTCTATTTCAGCACCAACTGCATAAGCACCTGCCGTTAAACCTCTATTTACTTTTTTATTAGCATCAATCATACCTTCAATTGTTCTAGCTCTTACATAAGCTTCCATTCTTACATCAGCTGGAACTGAATTTACAATATCTCCACCTTTTGTTATAATCGGATGGAATCTTACTCTATCACTATCTTTAAATGTTTCTCTTTGAGCATGCACATTATTTATTCCTAACATTGCTGCATTTAAAGCATTTATCCCTTCGTGCGGTGCCGAACCAGCATGAGCTTCTTTTCCTATAAACTTAACAGTTTTTCCTATAAATCCATTACTTACAGGCCCTGTTAAAACTTTTTTATCACCTAAATCCAAAGCATGGAACATAACTGCCATATCAACATCATCAAACGTTCCATTGTATATCATCTCTTGTTTTCCACCAAAGTATTTAATTTTTCCATCAGCTCTTAATTGAGTTCTGTATCCTAATTCAACAAACTCTTCTGCTGGAGTAGCCATAAAATCTACTTTTCCTCCAAGCTCACTTAATATTCCTGATTTTACTAATCCTGTAGCTGCTCCTAACATACCTGCAATTTGTATATGGTGTCCACATGCATGAACTGCTCCTAATTCATTAGAATCTAAATGATCACTACAAGAGATTGCATCTAGCTCACCTAATATTGCAACTTTAGGTCCTTCAGCATTCTCATTTGCTCTTGCTCTACAACCTGTATATGCAATTCCTTCTTCTACATCTAGTCCTAATTCATTTTTAAAATAGTTCGAAACAATTTCTGTTCCTTTAAACTCTTTATATCCAAATTCAGGATTATCATACATTGCTTGTCCTGCTTTTAATATTAACTCTCTATTTTCATCAATAGCTTTTATTACTCTCTCTTTAATTTCATTTATATTCATAGTTCTCTCCTTGAATCTATTTAAGTATTAATTAAATTGCTCCTTGTAATCTCAATACTCCTTGAGCTATTAAAGCACATGCAAAGAAAATTGTTGTAAATACAACTAATGCTATTATTACTATTTTCCAAGACATTGCCTTCAGTTGTTCAATTTTATCCCCTACAGATATTCCTGCAAAAGCAAGTAACGGTGTACATAATGGCATAAATTCAACTGTTCCTATCTCTGGTGCAAAGAATTTAGATATTGATAATGCTGGTATACTTACTATCATTCCAACTATAGTTGATAATGCATATGCAGGTAATGGAAATTTTGGAAAAGCATCCTTAACAGCAAAACATCCTAGTGCTAAAACAATTATTAAAAACATTCCTGGAATAGCTCCTATAAATTGTTTTTGTAATCCAATAGCTTGTCCTGCTAAAACCATAACTCCTGTCATTGACATTAATATAAAATACAATACATATTTTTTCATATCTAAACTACGCATTTTGCTTCACTTCCTTTTTTGAAAACTTTGGAGATAATTTCTTATAATACCATTCTGTAAATGGCAGTGATATAAATACAAGAATATTTACTCCCGTCAATCCTGATAACATATTACTTGTTGATGCATAAGCAAAAACTTGATCTGCATATTGTGGTCCTACAACTTCTGCTAAAGATGAAGCTGCTGCTGTCATCATACTTCCACTTCCAACTCCACATGCCATTCCTAATGCTAATGGGTGAATCCCTGTGTATATAGCTAATGATCCTAATACTCCAAAATAAATTGTTCCCACAATTGTTCCAGCTAAATAAACTCCAAGTACTCCACTTCCTTCTAAAGATGAAATACCATATTTTTCTCCTATTACTCCTAGAGAAGCTTCTCTACTTATACTTGATCCAGCTCCTATAGCCTCTCTTGTTAACCCTAACTTAAGTGCTAAAGGAACAGCCACTACTGGTGCTAGCACATGCCCAAATTCCTGTGCTAAAAATGCTGGACCAGCTTGAATAATTTTATCTAGATTAGGTCCTACAAATGTTCCTAATTTTATTCCAAGCATTAAAAGAATTAACATAACCATGTCACTGGCTATTTTCATCTCTTTTTCTCCAATAATCTCTCTTAATTTCTGAATTTTTTTTCCTAATAAATCCGGTGTTAATATCATTCCAATAACTACAGCAAATAACATCGGGAATAATGCTACTTTTCCCAATTGAATTTTTCCAACTTTTTCACAAGCTAGCGAAATAATTGTTACAACTAAAAATACATTAATTGTGTTTTTGTTCATAGTGCTCACTCTTCCTTAATATAATTTTTTACATACGCCCTCTTGTCTCAAATAGGACTTTAATTTACATTAGAAATAATACTATTTTTTTACTATTATGTCAAGGTTTTTTTCGAATTTTTTATTTCTTTTTAAATTGTATTGTTCTATTTAAGAACTGTTAACATAGATTATACAAAAAATATAAAAAGAGATGAATTTTTTCATCTCTTTAATATTTAAAAGTTAAATTTTATAACTCTTCTTGGACGACCTGCGCTTGTACAAACTTCATACTCTATTATTTCTGCATAACCACTTGAAATAATAGGCTTAATTATTCGATTCACACTTCTTTCAGTTATTTCTAAAATCTCAGAAAGTTCTTTACTTGTAAACTCTCTTTTCCCAAAAGTTTCATGTAACGCTCTCAATTTAGATAAATATTTTGGTGTTATTCCTATTTTTTTAGCTTCTTTTTCAAAATTTTCACTTATTTTGGTTGAATAATCAAATCTAGTTTTTTTATAAAGAGGTCCTCTTATTTTATTATCTGAAAATAGAAAAATTTCTCCCTTATCATTTACTAAACTTATATTCAAAGCTTTTTTAGCATTTATTGTGGCTCCTTGAATATTTTCTGCATATCCAATTCCAACTGCTACCTTAGCTCCTAAAGAATATATTTCATTTACTACTTTTAAAAAATTAATTTCATTTTCTTTAGTTTCTAATATTTTCTGAGTTGTAAAAAATATATATTCATCTTCTGAAAACTCTTGATAATTACCATGTATATTTTTAGAATATCTTAAAAATATTTCATTCAAACTCTTCTCAAAGACTATTCTATCTTTTTCACTCTCTTCTTTTTTATTCTTTTTAATAATTTTTATTATTTTTATCCCAATTCTATTTTTAGAATTTTCATTAATTTTTATATCTTTTAGTAATACTTTCATTTGATTACTAATTTCGTTTTTTGTTGACTGTAATCTATAAACTGGTTTTTTCTTACTTTTAAAATAATCATAAACATATCCAAAAGCTGTTAATATACAATGGACTTCACCTTTAGACAAATTTTTAATATGTTCATCTAAAAAATCTAATTCTGTTTTATCTTCTTTATATTCTTGAACATCAACTTTATCTAATGCTATTCCGAATTCATCAAGAGTATCCAACAAAACTTCTTTTTCGACTATATCAAAACCAATTTTTAAATCATTTATATTCGAATAATTTTCTCTTACTTCCCAGAGAGCTTTTAAAATACTACCAGCTTCTCTATTTGAATAAACCATCGGTACATTTAACCCCAATTTGCTCACTATTTCTGAATGAACACCTATTCCCGTAGAAAACACTCCATCTACTCTCCCCTTTAAATCTTTTAGATTTTCTACAGAGTCCCTCAATTGTTTTATTTCATAAGGTAAAAATACTATGTGAGAATATTGTGGTTCTAGAGTTTTTAAAATTTTTTTTACTGAGTCTGGATAACCAATAATAGCAATTTTCATTCTCTACTCTCCCTAAATAATTTTTTTTATTTCCCACAACATTTTTTATATTTTTTTCCCGACCCGCAAGTACAAGGATCATTTCTTCCTATTTTTTCCTCTTTTACGATTGTTCCCTGAAGAGGTAACCAACCATAATATAGCCATTCATTATTTACTTTTATAAATTTACTTTTTTCATGATGAACAACTTCTTGTCCGTTCTCTTTATATAAAGCTTTAAATTCAACAATTCCCTCTAAGTCAGACTCAGTTCCAGCTTCAGTAGAAACTATCTCTAATCCTAACCATTCTGAATTTAATGCCCATTTTCTCGTTTCTTCAATATCCATATCCCCTTTAGTTTCTGGATGATGAGTTTCCACTATAAATTCTATATCACCATTTTCAAAAGCGTTATATCTTGCTCTCATTAATTCTTCAGCAGTTTTAAAATTATTTATCATCTTCTTTAAACTCCTCTATTTTTTTTAAGTTTTCTAACTCTTTTTCTATTTTTTTTACTTTTTTATAAATTTCATTTATCCTGAACTCTAAAGAGTTTAAAATCCAAAATTGAAAATGACTAGCCTTTTGTGATTCGTAAAACATCCATATTAATTTTATCACACTAAATAAAATAGCTACTTGAACTGCTAGGGTTGAAGTTATTCTATTAAATACTCCACCAAAAATTAATAATGCTGCTATTATTACTATTAAAAGTGTATTTATAATTTTATTTTGCTTACTATTTGCTCCACCTATTTGACCTACAATATTTCTAATTCTTTCTTTTTCTTTTTGAAATTCCTGTAACTCTTCTCTTAATTGCTCTTCCCCTCTCAAATCTAACCCTCCTTTATGTTTATACTCCCCAATCTCTTGGATATCTAAACTCTCTTCCTATTGTTCTAGTAGATATCTTTGCTATTAAAGGAAGTTTTCTTTTATATTGAGACATTTTAATTTTCCAAATAACTTTATTAACAATATCTTCTGGATAACCATTTTTCACAATATCTTCTTTTTTCTCTCTTTTATCTACTAAATCATATAAAATTTCATCTGCTAATTTATATGAAAATCCTAGTTCACTCTCGTCAGTTTGACCTTCCCATAAGTCAGCACTTGGCTTTTTATCTATTAATGGTTGTGGTATTCCCATATGTTTTGATAATTCCCATACTTGAGTTTTATATAAATCTCCTATAGCATTAATAGCTGATGCTGCATCTCCAAATTGTGTACTATATCCTAATAACATCTCCGTTTTATTTGATGTTCCTAAAACTAAAGCTTTCTCTTTAGCAGAGTAATCAAATAAAATACACATTCTTTCTCTTGCCATTCTATTTCCTTTTCTTAATCCATCCATATCTGGATTCATTTGAAAATATGGTTCAACCATTGGAGTTATCTCTATTAACTTTGACTTTATTCCTAAATCTTCTACTACTAGTTTAGCATGCTCAACACTTTCCTTACTTGAAGATTTATAAGGCATAAGTATACCTAAAACATTTTCTGGTCCAAAAGCTTTTGCAGCTAAATATGCTACTAATGCAGAATCTATACCTCCTGATAATCCAAGAACAACTTTAGAAAATCCAACTTTATTAGCTTCCTCTTTTAAAAAATTAACTAATATCTGTTCAACCAAATTTAAATCTAAATCTAATTTGCAACTCATCTTTTTTCTCCTACTTATATAAGTTTTTAATCTCTTCCGCTATATCCATATCCAAGCCAAACTTACCTAATTTACAAGCTCTATAATCTCTTAAAAGTGTATATGTTGCCTGTTGAACATTTAAGTGTCCCCCTTTTTGTAACATATTCATTCTAAGAGCTATTGACTCTATTATTGCACCACTAACTTGATCAAAATCTTCATCTAAAAGTTTATATTTTTCTTTTAAAATATGCTTCTTTCCCATTTTTAACATCTTTTCTATTAATACACAAGCAACTTCATCTATTGGAAGTATTTCATCTCTAATAGCTCCAGTTATTGCTAAATTATATCCAACCTCTTGGTTTTCAAATTTTGGCCATAAAATTCCTGGAGTATCCAATAACTCTAATCCCTCTTTTATTCTAATCCATTGTTTTCCTCGAGTAAATCCAGGTTTATTTCCTACTCCAGCACTATTCTTTCCTACTATTCTATTGATTAATCTAGATTTTCCAACATTTGGTATTCCAGCTACCATTAATCTTGTATTAACTTTTCTTAATCCTTTTTTTAATAATCTTTCTTTTTTTTCTTTAGAAACTTTTTCTATAATTGTATAAAGAGTCTTCATATTAAAACCAGTTTCTGCTGATAATTCTAATACCTCATCTGCAAAATTATTTTCTTTAAAAAACTTTTTCCAGAAATTAATCTCTTCTTTTGTAACCAAATCTGATTTATTTATTACAATTACTCTTTTTTTATTTTTTGCAAAACCAGCTATATCAGGATTTTTACTTGATAAAGGAATTCTTGCATCTACAACTTCAAGAACAATATCTATCAATGGCATATTTTCCTTAATTAAATCTTTCGTTTTTTTCATATGCCCTGGATACCAGTTAATTTTTGTCATTGACATTATCTCTCACCTCTATTTTTCATTACCCTTTATTAAAAGAACTATTTCTCCTTTTACAGGATTTTTTGAAAGTTTCTCTATTAATTCAGTGGTTGTTCCTCTTAATATTTCTTCATAAATCTTTGTAATCTCTCTTACTATTACAACTTCTCTTATACCAATAAAAGTCTCTATATCTCTCAGTGTTTTTTCAATTCTATGAGGAGACTCAAATATTACAATAGTTCTCTCCTCAGTTGCTAAAGACTTTAAAAGAGTTTGTCTACCTTTTTTCTTCGGTAAAAACCCTTCAAAACAAAATCTTCTAGTTGAAATTCCAGCAACTGAAGCTGCTGCTGTCATTGCACTCGGTCCTGGAATTGGTATAACCTTTATTCCTCTTTTTAAAGCTTCATCAACTACTTCAAATCCAGGATCTGATATACAAGGAGTTCCTGCATCTGTTACTAGCGCAATTTTATTGCCATTTTCTAACATATTTGCAATATTTGAGACTTGATGCATTTTTGTATGCTCATCATATCTATAAACGATTTTTTCTATTCCTAAATGATTTAATAACTTTTTTGTTACTCTCGTATCTTCTGCAAAAACAAAATCTACCTCTTCAAAAGTTTTTATAGCTCTTAAAGTTATATCATCTAAATTTCCTATAGGTGTTGCTACTATATACAGCATTTTCTACCTCATTTCTTCCTATTTTTTCTCCAAAAGTTTATTCATCTCTTCAACTGCTTTATCTAGTTGAATATCTCCTTTTGAAATTATTTTTTTAGCTTCTTCTTCTCCTTTAACCTCTTTTATTATCTCATTTCTATTCTCTTTTGTTTCATCTTCATTTATATTTGTAACGAAACCATTAAAGAATAAGAAATCATCTTTTTCTTCTACTAAGATATCAGGCTCTATTCCTTTTCCATGAATAGATACTCCACTAGGAGTATAGTATTTAGCTATTGTTAATTTTATTCCATCTCCATCTGGTAAAGGTAATAATGTTTGAACACTTCCTTTTCCAAATGATTTCTCTCCTATTAAAATACCTCTTTTATAATCTTTTATAGCACCTGAAACAATTTCAGACGCCGAGGCACTTCCTTCATTTATTAAAACTATTAGAGGAAAATCACCAAAATATTTCCCTTCCCTATATGCTATCTCTTCATCTCCTGTTTTTCCTTTTGTACTAACTATTTTTCCCTCTGGAATAAACATTGAAGATATCTTTACTGCTTGACCTAAAGATCCTCCTGGGTTACTTCTTAAATCGAGAATAATACCTTTAGCGCCTTTTTTGATTAAACCTTCCAAGTCTTTACGTACGTCTTTATATACATCTTCACCAAATTGTGTTAATCTTAAATAACCAATATCTTTTCCAATCATTTTACTTTTTACATACTTTAACTGAATAATTGATCTTTTTAACTCAACATCTTTAGTTTCTTTTGCTTCCTCTCTATAAACTGTAAGTTTTACTGAAGTTCCTGGTTCTCCTTTTAACTTTTTAACACTTTGTTCACTTGTTAATTTATATGTACTTTCTCCATCAATTGCTATAATTTTATCTTTAGCTCTTATTCCAGCTAAATATGCTGGTGTATCTTCTATTGGTGAAACTACAATTAAAGGTTCATCTGCTTTTTTTTGAATTACCATTCCCACACCTGCATATTTACCTTCAATATCTTCTTTAAAACTTTCTAACTCCTCTTTTGTAAAATAATTAGAATGAGGATCATCTAGTGATTCCATCATTCCCTTTAATGCACCTTGCATAAGAGTTGTATTAGTTGGATCTTTTTCAGTTCCTACATGATTTTCTTTTATTATATTCATAATATCTGAAAGCTCTTTTAATTCTTTTATATTTGAAATAAATCCATTATCTACAGAATATGATGGAACTGTATTCACAATCATAATTCCAGATAAAAGTAGTGCTACTCCAGTATTTCTTAACAGTTTTATCATATGGCTCCTCCCAAGTTCTTTCCTAGCTTTACAACTGATTCTATGTTGATATGCGACTCTTCATCTCCTATTTCAAATATAGAAATATATTCAACATTTCCTTTTGTACCTGTTATTGGTGAAAAATCTAGTGCTTTTAACCTAAGTCCAGATTTTTTAGCTTCTTCTATAACCATTTCTATTGCCATTATGTGTTTCTTACTATCTTTTACTATTCCACCTTTTTCAATATTTTCTTTTCCTACTTCAAATTGTGGTTTTATTAATGCCATAAGTTTTGTATCATTTTTAAAAAATTTCACAAGATGTTCTATTACTTTTGTAATAGATATAAATGATACATCCATAACAATATAATCTACTTTTTCGTTATCTAATTCATCTAAAGTTAAATCTTTAATATGAGTATTTTCTAACGATTTTACTCTGTTATCTGTTCTTAATTTCCAATCCAATTGATTTGTTCCTACATCTACAGCATATACAAAAGATGCTCCATTTTGTAGTGAACAATCTGTAAATCCACCTGTTGAAGATCCTACATCAAGAACTCTTTTACCTTGTAAGTCTAGGTTAAAAACATTTATTGCTTTTTCAAGTTTTAATCCACCACGACTAACATACTTACAAGCATCACCTTTAACTCTTATTATAGGTTCTTCATCTATTTTTATAGATGTTCCAGGTTTATCTATTTTTTTATCATTTATTATAACTAACCCAGCCATAATTGCTCTTTTTGCTTTTTCTCTAGTTTCATAAAATCCTTTTTCAACTAGTAGAACATCTACTCTTTCTTTCATTAATTTCCTTCCTTTTCAAAAATCTTATCATCCTCTAAATAATTTAGTAATGGATTTTCTAAAATAAGATTTTCAAACCCTAATCTATCAACAGCTTTTATTAATTTTTCAGTTTCTCTAACTCTTTTGGTAAAAAAATCATCTCCTATAGGGATTTTCTTTTTACTTTTATAATAACCTAATAACTGCTTTGTATTTTTAAGTCTAAGTTCATGCTTTGCTCTTTTTAAACGATCTTTTATAACTCCAGTAGTACAGTTAAATTTTTTAGCTACCTCGTCAATATTTACACCTTCACTCATAAGCTTTAAAATTTTATCTGCACCAATTGGATTTATTCTATGATATTTAGCTGAATACATATCAGCTCTATGAACTATATGAGCTTCCTTTGTGTTTGGTTGGATTTTTCCCCATTTACCATGATGTGAGATTACAATATGAGTTATATTTTTCTTTATTTTATCTACAATTTTTAAATTTAAAATCTCTTCTATTTCTGATAAAACTCTTTCAGCTTCTTTGATAATATATTCAGGTTTCTTTATCATCATTTGAGAATGAGAAAGTTTTTCATCAGCTTTTCTTATACTTCCCTTACTCAAATCATGAATTATTACACCAACTACAATAGAGAAAAAGTCTACTTTTTCTCTTGCTTCTTTTAAATCTCTATAATCTCTTCTGATCTCTTCAAAAGATATTTTTAGTACATCATAAGTGTGAGTTGTTACTTTTACTCCTTGATCATCATGATGATCTAAATCTAAAACCATTTCATGGTTTAATAGAAGTTTTATAAACTTCAGTGCATTACTATTTTTCGCCATTAATGCTACCCTCAATTCTCTCTATTAGTTTTTTACCTCTTAGACCATAATCCTCTAACAGTACATTTCTTGACCCATGAGGTATTGCCACGCTATCTAAAGCTATTATATTTATATTAATTTTCATTTTTTTCTCATTTAAAAATCTCAATACTTCATTACCGAATCCACCTCTTTCATAACCATCTTCAAATGTGAATATATTTTCATATTTTGAAAATTCATTAAGAATAAAGTTTTCATCTAAAGGTCTTATAGATGAACAATTTACTATAGTTCCATCTAGTCCTTTTCTTAAAAGTTCTGCTTCTATATCAACAATTTCTTTTAACATTGCACCGGTTACTAAATAAAGATTTTTCTTTCCTTTTCTAACTTCTTTCCATATACCTAATTCAAATTTATCTCTTAAAATTCCATCCAACTCAAAAGCCTTTCCTCTTGGAAATCTAATAGCTAGAGGTCCATCTTTAAAATCCTTTGAAAATTCAAGTATCTCTTCTAATTCTGTTCCTGTTGTTGGAGCAAGTACTCGATAGTTTGGCATACTTAAAAACATATTTATATCATGTATACCTTGATGTGTTTTTCCATCTTCTCCAACTATTCCAGCTCTATCTATTATAAATTTGACTGGCAAATTTTGTAACCCTACATCATGTATCAATTGATCTAAAGCTCTTTGAAAAAATGTTGAATATATCGCTACATAAGGTTTTTTATTTGATATTGCTAGTCCTGCTGAAAATGTTACTCCATGTCCTTCTGCTATACCCACATCTATACATCTATCTTCAAATTTATTCTGAAACTCTCCTAATCCTGTTCCTTTTACCATTGCTGCTGAAATAGCGTAAATATTTTTATCAACTTCAGCTAATTCAACTAATTTTGATCCAAAAATATTAGAATATGTTCTTCCACCTGATTCAACCTCTCCTGTTTCTGGATTAAACGGAGATATTCCATGAAATTTCTCTTTATTTTCTTCAGCTAATTGATAACCTTTACCTTTTTCTGTTTTTACATGCATAAAAACAGGTCCTTCCATTTCTTTTGCTACTATTAAAGTTTTTATTAATTCCTCTAAATTATGGCCATCTATTACGCCTAAAAATTGATATCCTAAAACTTCTGATATGCTTGAAGGTAAAAAAAACTGTTTTACAGAGTGTTCTATTCTTTCTAACACACTTTTTACTTGATTTCCAACTTTTCCTTTACTTATAGCACTTCTTACATCTTTTCTTATATTCATATATGCATTACTAACCATTAATTTACCAAAAAATTTAGATAATGAACCTACATTTTTTCCTATAGACATTTCATTATCGTTCAATATAACTATCAAATTTTTAAGGTTTTCTCCAATATTATTTAATGCTTCTAAAGAATGTCCATTTGCTATTGATGCATCACCTATAACTACAATAACTTTATTTTCAGGATTTGCTTTAGCAATTCCTGCTCCAGCAGATAGAGCACTCCCTGCATGTCCTGCTATAAAAAAATCAAAATTACTTTCTTTTGGATCTGAAAAAGGACCTATTCCGCCCTTCGTTCGTAGTGTTTTAAATTTATCTTTTCTTCCTGTTAATAACTTATAAACATATGATTGATGTCCAACATCAAATAAAAGTTTATCTTTTGGTATATCAAAAACTTCAACTATTGATTGTGTTAATTCAACTACCCCTAAGTTTGGTGCTAAATGTCCACCATTTTTACTTGTAATTTCTACAAGAGTATCTCTAATTTCTTGGCTTTCCTTTTGTAACTTATTAATATATTCTTTATCTACCCTCATCTTTTTCCATCCTTAAGCTTGAATATAACCTTTAAACACAAAAGCTACAACCACTCCTAATATAGCCCCTACTAATACTTCTAACGGACTGTGTCCTAAAAGCTCTTTTAATTTCTCATCATGTAACTTTTCTCCAACTTTTGCTGCAAATCTATCTAATAGAGTATTTAAAAGTCCTGCATGTTTTCCTGCTGCTCTTCTAATTCCAGCAGCATCATACATTACTACTCCAGCTAAAACAAATGAAATAGCAAATATTGTGCTTTGTGTTCCATGAGCTAATCCTATAGCCGTACTTAATGATGCCATAGTTGAAGAGTGGGAACTTGGCATTCCTCCAGTTTCAAAAATTCTTTTTATATTTAGCTTTCTATCAATAAATATTGTAGTTATAACTTTATAAAACTGGGCTATAAACCAAGCTATAAATACTACATCTAGAATTCTATTTCCTAAAATTATTCCTTTTTCCATAGTTTCCCCACTCTCTTTTAATTTTTTATTTAACTGCTTTTAATTCTAGTGATATTGTTGGTTTATCTTGATTTTCTTTGTAGAATATTATTGTTCTTCCAATTATTCCTACAACTTCTGCTTCGATTATTTCAGCTATTTGGTAAGCTACTTCATTTTTATCCGCTTCCGAATTTTGAAGTATTTTTACTTTAATAAGTTCTCTTGGAATTAATGCCTCTAAAACTCCTTGTGCTAATGTTTCAGAGAATCCCTCTTTCCCTATTCTAAATATTGGCTCCAAATTGTGAGCTCTCTTTCTTAAAAATGCTCTTTTTTTACTTGTTAAACTCATTTTATCTCCTCTTTATCTTTAATTATATTTTTTATTATACATCCATAATTATTGGTAGAATAACTGGTGTTCTTTTAATTCTATTATAGAAGAACTTTCCTGCTACATCTCTAACGCTATTTTTTATTACTGTCCAATCTTTTATTGCACTATTTTCAAACTCTTTTAGTTTTACTTTTATCTGTTCATTAGCTTCGTTTAATATTTCATCAGAATCTCTTGAGTATACAAATCCTCTAGTAACGATATCAGGACCACTTAATACTTTTCCTGTTTCCTTATCTAAAGCAAATACTACAATTACTACTCCATCTTGTGATAGCTGTTGTCTATCTTTTAGAACTATATGTCCAATATCTCCAACACCAAGACCATCAACCAATGTAGCTCCTGCATTAACTTTTCCTTTTATCTTTGCACTAGTTTTTGTTACTTCTACTTTACTTCCATTAGTTGCTATTACTATATTACTTTTAGGAATTCCAGTTTCTATAGCCGTTTCCTTATGAGCTTTTAGCATTTTAAACTCTCCATGAACAGGCATAAAATGTTTAGGTTTTATTAAGTTTAGCATTAATTTTTGTTCTTCTTTACTTGCGTGTCCTGAAACGTGTATTCCAGCTATTTTTTTAAATACAACTTCTGCTTCATATTTTAAAAGACTATTTATGTTATTTGAAACAGCTCTCTCGTTTCCTGGAATTGGAGTTGCTGAGATTATAACAGTATCTCCCTCTTTTACTTTTGTATGTTTATGCATATTCTTAGCTATTCTTGATAGTGCTGCCATCGGCTCACCCTGAGTTCCTGTACATAGAATAACAACTTTGTTATCTCTCATTTTATCAACATCTGATAAATTTATCATAATATTTTCAGGAAGTTTTAAATAACCTAAAGTAGCTGCTATATCAAAAACTTTAATTAAACTTCTTCCATCTATCGCAATTTTTCTTCCATGTTCATGAGCTATATTTACAATCTGTTGAAGTCTATGTACGTGAGATGCAAATGCAGCTATTATAATTCTTCCTTTTGCTTTTGCAAATTCAACTTTAAAAGCTTCTCCTACACTTCTTTCAGATGGAGTAAATCCATCTATTTCTGAGTTTGTTGAATCTGAAAGTAATAAATCTACTCCCTCTTCACCAATTTGAGCAAGCCTTAAAAAATCTACGCCATCTCCATCAACTGGTGTTAAATCAATTTTAAAATCTCCTGTATACATTACTCTTCCTGCTGGAGTTGTAACAACAACCGCATAAGCATCTGCTATCGAATGTGTAACACCTACAAATTCAATCTCAAAATATTTTCCGACTCTTATTTTATCTCTTCCCTTTACCTCTCTCATTTTAGGAAGAATTTTTGAAACTTCTCCACTTTCAAATTTAGCCTTTATTAATGCTAATGTTAACTTTCCTCCATGAAGAGGTACATTTTTATCTATTTTCTGATATAAATAAGGAACTGATCCAATATGATCTTCATGACCATGAGTTATAAATAACCCCTTTATTTTATCTTTATTACTTTCAATATAGCTAAAATCTGGGATAACTAAATCTATTCCTAATAATCCATCATCTGGAAAAGTAACTCCAGAATCAATAATAATAATTTCATCTCTATATTGAACTAAAGTCATATTTTTTCCAATTTCATCTAATCCACCTAAAGGAATAACATACATTTTTTCCTCTTTTTCAGTTTTTAAAATCGGCTTTTTAACCTCTTCTTCAGTTTCAACTTTTTTTACTGGAACTCTTTTTTTAGGTGTTTGAGGTCTTTGTTGCTGAGTTGTTTTAACCTCAACAGTTTTCACATCATTAATTTTTTTAGTTTCATTTAAAACCTCAGTGTTTGGAGTCTTTTCTCCTTGCTTTGGTTTATTATAATATTTTCTTCGTCTTGTTTTTTTCTTTGTTGCTTCTTTCTCCTTTTCAACAATATTTTCTAAATTCATTTCATCTCCTCATTGTAATATTCCAAATATTTGTCCACAAATTTTTTAGCAACTCCTCCAGCAACACGACCTCCTCCTCCAGCTCCTTCTAACAGAACTGTAAAGACAATCTTAGGTTGCTTGTCTGCTGGAAAATATCCTGCAACAAGAGCATGAGTCTCATCAAATCTCGAATTTTGAGATGATCCACTTTTTGCTCCTATAACCAATCCAGGGGTTCTTAATGCTTTTGTTGTTCCATTATCCTTTTCAACGGTATTTATTAATGCTTTATTTAAAACATCATAATACCAACTTGGATAATTTGTTTCATACAAAACCTCCGGTTTTATTTCTACTTTTTCATTACCATTTTCCATATAATCTACAACATGAGGCACATAAGCTTTTCCTCTATTTGCAAGCCCCATATATGATACTGCAACTTGCATAGGTGTAGCCAAAAGATATCCTTGCCCTATTGATAAAATTATCGTATCTCCTTTAAACCAACCTTGTTTAAATCTTTTCTTTTTCCATTTTTCACTTGGTAATATTCCTGCTCTCTCACCAAAAACATCTATTTTAGATAACTTTCCATACCCAAAACTTCCTGCCACATCAATAATCGGTTCATGCCCAAATTGATCAGCATATTTATAATAATATGGATTTACAGATTCCACTATAGATTTTTCAAAATCAACTGTTCCATGTCCACCTTTTTTCCAAGCTCTCCAACTCCATTTTCCAATACTATAAACACCATTATCAAAGATTTTTGTTTTTGGATCTAGCCCATTATTAAAAAATGCAAATGCAGAAAATGGTTTAAATACAGATCCAGGTGGGTATTCTCCAGATATACTTTTATTTGTTAAAGGTTTTCTTGGATCGTTTGTTATTTGATTCCAATCTTCTTGAGAAATTTTAGAACTAAATGTTGTCAGTGAATATGTTGGGTAGCTTACTAATGTTAACACTTTTCCAGTTTGAGCTTCTATTGCTACTAAAGCTCCTGATAAGTTCTCCTCTTGAAAAACTTGTTCCATATACTTTTGCAATCTCATATCTAGAGATAAGTGTAAATTATATCCTGGGTCTGGATCTTTACTTTTCTCAATTTTTTGTGCTTTGTTTAAAGCATTAACCTCAATATAATCATATCCTGGTTTTCCTTTCATTTGAGAATCGTAAATTTTTTCAATTCCAGTTTTTCCAACAATATCTCTTGGAGAATATCCATCCTCCTTCAAACTTTCATACTCTTTTTCTGTTATTTTTTTTACATATCCAATTGTATGTGCTGCTAATGAGTCGTATATATATTTTCTTTTAGAGTAACTTTGAACTTCTAAATATGGATAATCTCCAATTTTTTCCATTAATTTGTGAGCTAGATCTAAATCTAAATCTTCCACTAAAATATTTTCTTTAGTATATGGTACTATTTCTCCATACTTTATCCTCTTTTGTAAATATTCTTCACTGTAACCAGTTACTTCACTCATCTCTTTTAATTGGTCATTACTTACTACTCTTTGATTCAAATATACTAACCTGTATCCTAATGTATTAGTAACTATTAATTCTCCATTAGAATCGTATATATTTCCTCTTTCTGCATCAATTTTTCTTAATTTAACTCTATTTTTTTGAGCTAAATAATTATATTTATCTTTTTGTAAAATCTGTAAGTATGCCATTCTACTTCCTAATAATACAAATACTAAAAAAATAAATACTTTATATATTTCCCCTCTAAATTCGAAACTTTTCCCTAACTTTATTCCAAGATCTTTTTTCACTTAGTTGCTCTCCTCATATATAATAAATTAATTATAAAATAAAATACTGAAAGAAATAAAATATTAACTATTACAAATGGACTTTTTATAAAAAATTTCCATACTATTATTTGTAAAAGTGAAAGTATATAAAGATTTCCAATATTATAATCAAAATTTATAAAATATAGGTGGTAAAAAATTATATTTATTCCTATGAACAAAAAAGCAAATGCAGGTTCTCTCGAATGAAGAGCTAATATAATTGCCAATAATGGAAATAAAAATGCTATTTTTTTATCTTTTCTATAAGATAAATAAGCCAAATATGGCATTATTAAAAATCCTTTTGATGTTGTTTGAGGAATGTTATCCAATATAAAAATAAATAAAATTGAGATAAAATCTAGCATTTCCACTCCTTTTAATTCTAATCTATTAAAATATTTATCTTATTGCTTAAACTGTTATTTTCTAACATATTACTAATATTTAATTTTTTTGCAATTTTTAATGCTGTATAATAATCTTCACCATTATACTCTATTACAGATTTATCTAACTTTTTAGAATCTTCTTTTAATATAACATTCTTATATCCAGAACTTTCTAACTCTTTTAAAGCTGATTTAGCTTCTGCACTAGTACCTTTAATTTCAATTTTAAAATCAATATCCTTTTCTTTTCCAAGTATTAGAACAACACTTGCTAACGTTGGTATATCACTATCTTCTTTTATTTTAAAGTATTTTTCATTGACATTAGCCAATATATTTTCAACATTTTCTTTACTAATTTCATTAATTTTAATCAAGCTATAGTTTGTATTTTTTTCATAGTTAGCTGCCGTATAAGTTAAAGCTAATTTATTCTTTAAATTCTCTCCGGTTTTTCTAGCATAACCTCCAACTCCATTTGCATTTAATATATCCACAACTAAATTTGTTGAACCTTTTAGTTCTCCACCATATAAATCAGCAAATAAAGATTGTGTTCCTGAAGTTAAAATATATTTTTTATCATCTATCACCATTTCAGGTATATTTCTTGCATTTTTTACATTTAAAGCTATCTCACTATATTTTATAACCTTATAATTTTGAACTTTTTCAGGTAAAAAATTATTTATTGAGTCTATAACCATTTTATAGTTTTTAGAATCCACTAATTTTTTTATTGTTGTTTCCTTATCTACTTGAACATCAAAGGGTATTTTCACTGCTAGCTTATCTTCGTATACTACAATAATATTATTTTTACCTATTATTGCATATCTTTCCCAATTCTCTAAATTTTTATTAGTCTTATTTAAATTATATGTTAAAAATACACCTAATATACCTATAACTATTATCGCTAATAGTAAGCCTCCTAGAGCTTTTCCTGCTTTTCTTGTTGTCTTCTTTTGTCTACTAAACCCTTTTTCCCTTCTCATTTCCAATTAGTAACTCCTTTTCTAAATTTGAAATTTCTACTTTTACTAATTCATTAACGCCAGCTGTTGCTTCTGAAGTTTTTACTCTTAAATAGTTTTGACTATATCCATATGAACATCCATCTTCTTTTATCTCTTCAACTAAAACTTCTAAATCTTTTCCTATATATTTTTCTCTTCTCTCTTTTCCCATCTCTTTTCTTAAAGTTTCTAAAACTTCTGCTCTTTTCTTTTTTACATTTCCATCAATTTTATCTGTAAATGTATTTGCTAAAGTTTTTTCTCTATCTGAGTATTGGAAAACATGTAAATCTGAAAATCCTATATTCTTTATTACTTTATACGTGTTATTAAACATCTCATCTGTTTCTCCTGGGAATCCCACGATAACATCTGCTGTATATTCCATATTTTCAACATTTTCTCTAAGCTTTAATAATCTTTCTTGAATAAGTTCTGCACCATAATTTCTTCTCATTCTTTCTAAAACTGTGTTATCACAAGATTGTAATGATATATGTAAATGCGGCATTAATTTATCACTATTTTCTCTCATAATCTCTATAAACCTATCAGATATCTTATCTGGATACATAGAACCTATTCTAACTCTTTCAACACCTTCTAACTTAACTACTGTTTCTAAAAGCGTTTCTAAATTAACATCAGAATCTAAATCTTCACCATAAGCACCTAAGTTTATTCCGATGATAATAAACTCTTTAAATCCCTCTTTTGTCAATACCTCTATCTCTTTGCAGATACTTTCTAAAGAACGAGATCTACTTTTCCCTCTACCAAATGGTATCTTACAATATGAACAAAAATTATTACATCCATCTTGTATTTTTATATATGCTCTTGACATCTCTCTTAAAGTAGCAAACTCATATTCTTCATAAGCTCTCTCTTCAAAAATATTTTCTGTTAATACCTTTGATTTTTTATTTTCAATGTCTTGAATGAAATCTACTAAACCACTTTTATTACTATTTCCAACAACAAAATCAATCTCTTCAATTTCTAATAATTCCTTTGAGTTTGTTTGAGCATAACAACCTGTAACAATAACAATTGATTCAGGATTCATTTTCTTAGCTCTTCTTAATACATTTCTTGTTTTTTTATCAGCTATACTTGTTACCGTACATGAATTAACAATATAAATATCCGATTTATTTTCAAAATTTTCTTCTTCGTATCCTATTTTAATTAATTGATTCTTTATACTTTCACTTTCATATTGATTAACTTTACATCCTAGTGTATAGAAAGCTACTTTTTTATTATCAAAATTCATTTACTAATATTCCTCCTACTATAATTGAGGCAGTTTCAGCTCTTAATATTCTCTTCCCCAAAGATACAGGCATAACACCTTTCTCAGTTAAGAACTCAATCTCCTCCTTATCAAATCCCCCCTCTGGACCAATTATATACAAAACTTTCTTAGGTTTATTTTCAAATCTATTTAAAGTGTTTCTCAGCGAATTTTTATCCTCACACTCATATGGAACAAACATTAAATCATACTCTTCATAATTTAATTCTGTTAACTTTTTTGGTTCTCCAATTTCCACTAGCTTAACTGCTTGACACTGTTTTGTAGCCTCTTTTACTATCAAATCCCATTTATCTTTTTTCTCAGTAATTTTAGCCACACCTCTTTTTGTTAATAGTGGTGTTATTTTACTTATTCCAATCTCTGTTAATTTTTGAATTGTTAAATCCATTTTATCATTTTTTAAAATTCCTATAGCTGCTTCTATATAAACTTCAGAAGAAAATCTATCTCCATTTCTTTCTAAAATTTTAGCTTCAATTATTTTTTTCTCTATACTTAAAACTTCACATATATACTCATATTCGCCATCTACAGCTCTTATTATTTCTCCAACTTTTATTCTAAAAGCATTTTTTAAATGATTTATATCATTTTTATCAACTATTTCTATTATTTCATTTGCTATATTGTCTTTAGATATTATAACACTTATCACTATAAACTCCTATATCATATCCTTATTTTTTATCAATTCTGCTAAAGTTGTATCCTCTAAAATTTTGGTCATAGCTATATCTAACTTACTCCAAATACAAGTTGTTGAGCACTCATCGTCTACACAAGAACAATTTTTACTTTTATTATTCTCATTACAATCAATAACTTTAACTTCATCATCTAATATTTTATACAATTCATGTAATGTTATATCCTCTGGCTCCATTGAAAGTTTATATCCTCCATTTGGTCCTCTCTTACCTTGAATTATATTTTCATTTTTTAATTTAAATAAAATTTGTTCTAAATATTGAACTGAAATATCTTCTGATTCTGATATCTCTTTTATTCGAGCTAAATTCCCTTTTTGAGAAGCTTCAGCTATATATACTAACGCTTTTACACCATATCTAACTTTTGTACTTATTTTCATCCTCTTACTCCTTTATCTCAAAATGATTATAAGCCTTTTCTGTAACCATTCTACCACGACTAGTTCTTTTAATATAACCAATTTTAACTAAATAGGGTTCATACACTTCTTCAATTGTTCTTCTGTCTTCTCCCAACATTAAGGCTAACGTTTCAACGCCTACCGGACCACCACCATAATTTTCTATTATAGCTTTTATAATATCTCTGTCTAATTCGTCTAATCCTTGCTTATCTACCCCTAAAATGCTCAGCGCCTTTATTGCACTATTTAAATCAACAACTCCATTTCCTTTAATTTCACAATAATCTCTAACTCTTTTTAATAATCTATTTGCAATTCTAGGAGTTCCTCTACTTCTTAGTGCAATCTCTTTTGCTCCGTCCTCTTCAACCTTAACCCCTAAAATAGCTCCACCTCTTTTTACTATTCCTTCAAGTTCATCTTCTTTATAATAATCCATTCTATGAACCACACCAAATCTGTCTCTAAGAGGTGAACTTAAAAGTCCAGCTCTTGTTGTAGCTCCAATCAATGTAAATGGCGGTAACTCTATTCTTATTGATCTTGCTGAAGGTCCCTTTCCAATAATAATATCTAACTCTCCATCTTCCATAGCTGGATATAAAATCTCCTCTACCGACGTATTCAATCTATGAATTTCATCAATAAATAATATATCATTCTCTTCTAATGATGTTAAAATAGCTGCTAAATCTCCAGCTTTATCTAATATTGGGCCTGAAGTTATTTTTAAGTTAACTCCCATCTCTGTAGCTATTACTCCTGCTAAAGTTGTTTTTCCTAATCCCGGTGGTCCATATAAAAGAATATGGTCTATACATCCACCTCTTTTTTTTGCAGCTTCTATAAAAATACTCATTTTTTCTTTTAGTGATTCTTGACCGATATATTCAGCTAATCTTTTTGGTCTAAGATTTTTTTGAACTTCTCCTTCAAATTCCAACTCTTCATTAGAAACTATCCTATCCATTTTTTCTCCTTAAATAAAAACTGTTATTACAAATTGTACAACTCCAATAAGTCCACCTAAAATAGCTCCAATTATTTCTATATGTTTCAATTCTTTCTTTGCTAAAGAAAAAGTTATTCTCTCTAGCTCTTCCAAAGAAAATCCATCTACTTTTTCAACTATAATCTCTTTAAAATCAACATTTTTTTCTAAAGTTTCAAATAACATTCCAATTATTTGATCTTTATTTTCCATTATCGATCCTTTTATAGCATCTTTTATTTTATTTAAAGCTGATTCATTTAAAAACATAGCTATCATTGGAAATCTCGTTGTTATCTCTGATGCTAACTTTTTTTCTAATATACTATCAATTACTCTTTCCATTTCAACGTCTAAATTTGCATTTTCTAATTTTTTTGTTATATCATCTAATGATATTAGTTCATTTTGAATTGTATCTGCTAAAGTTATTCCTATTTCATGTCTTCTTTTAGGAATTAAACCTTGGATTTTAAAAAACCCTAAATTTATCTCTTTATATGGTCTAAATAACATCTTTATTGCAATATAGTTTGTAACCCATCCAATCATTGATCCAATAACAATTAAAAGTAACGCTTTTACTAACATCTTCTCACCTTTTCAATTCCTTATCAGTTTTATAAATTATTATTTATTATACCATTTTATACCTATATATCCAATACATTTTTTGGGCTTTTACTTCTAAAAAAATCACTAACCTTGATTTTTTTCTTGTATTATTTTTTATTTGTGTTATAATACTTCAAATAATTATGAGGAGGAAAGTAATGAAACAAAAAATAGTTTTTAATACAAATGCATATTACTACTATTATTTAACCTAGGATTGGTATTTTTGTTTCATGAAAAAATACGAATCCATTTTGCGTTACTTTAATAGTAGTGAGTGGATTTGTTACATAGAACTGGTAAATTACAGCCTGTGGATAAAATCCACAGGCTTTTTTGTTTTTTTAAAAAATTTTTAGGAGGAGTTTATTATGTTTATTTTAGAAAGTATCGTTAATTTTTTAAATTCAATTCTTTGGGGAAAAAATATACTAGTTGTTTTACTTATTTTTTCAGGTGTTTTCTTTACAGTAAAAACCAATTTTGTTCAACTTCGTTTTTTAAAGCATATGGTCAAGCTTTTAACGGATAAATCAAATAGTGATTCTGAAAATCTTTCACCTTTTCAAGCCTTTTGTATAAGTACTGCAACTAGAGTTGGAGCTGGTAATTTAGCGGGTGTTGTCAGTGCAATTTCTATTGGTGGTGCAGGTTCAATTTTCTGGATGTGGGTTGTTGCTTTTTTAGGTTCTGCTACAGCATTTGTAGAAACTACTTTAGCTATGATATTTAGAGAAAAAGATAAAACTGGTCATTTTTATGGTGGTCCTTGCTTTTTTTTAAAAAATGGTCTTGGTAAAAAAAGTTGGGGTATTGCTTTTGTAATAACTGGTATTATTTGTTGGGCAGGAGTTTTACAAGTTGTTTCAAACTCTGTTACCGAATCATTTAATGTAGCTTTTAATATTAGTCCAATGGTTATTTCTGCTCTTTTAACACTATTAGCAGCTATTGTAATCTTTGGAAAAACAGATAAAACAGCTAAAGTTTTAGATAAAGTAGTTCCTATTATGGCTGTAATGTACCTTGTTATTGTCTTTTTTATAATCATTAAAAACTTCGCTCTTTTACCTCAAGTTTTTTCTCAAATATTCTCAGAAGCTTTTGGAATTAGACAAGGAGTTGGAGGAACTATTGGAGCTATTATTATGCAAGGAGTTAAAAGAGGGTTGTTTTCTAACGAGGCTGGAACAGGTAGTGCCCCTTGTGCTGCGGCTAGTGCTACAGTTTCTCATCCAGTTCAGCAAGGATTAATTCAAAGCTTAGGAGTTTTCGTAGATACTTTTATAATCTGTACAGCTACAGCTTTAGTTATGCTACTTACTAAAGCCTCTGTTATAGATGGATTAAATGGTATGGAGTTATTACAAAAATCATTCAATTACCATCTGGGTTCAACTTTCGGTGAAATATTTGTAGCTATAATACTTTTTCTTTTCTGTTTCTCTACTCTTTTAGGAATCTGCTTCTACGGAAAAGTTAATGTTAAATTTTTAACTGATAAAGAGTTTGGACAAATACTTTTTAAAATCTTTGCTCTTTCAATGATCTTTATAGGAGGAATACAACAAAATTTCTTTATGTGGAATCTTGCTGATCTTGGTTTAGCTCTTATGACTATTATTAATTTATCTGGTGTATTCCCTCTATCAAAATTTGCATTTGATTCATTAAAGGATTACCAGTCTAGATTTAATCCTATAAAGGCATAATAAAAAAGGAGAAAAACATTGTTTTTCTCCTTTTTTTATTTTATTTAGCGTACTCTACAGCTCTAGTTTCTCTTAATATTGTTACTTTTATTTGTCCTGGATACTGCATAGTCTCTTCTATTCTCTTAGCTATGTCTCTAGCCATTTTTGTAGCTGCATCATCTGATACAATTTCTGGATTTATTATAATTCTTATCTCTCTACCAGCTTGAATTGCATAAGAAGATTCCACTCCATCAAATGAAGTTGCTATCTCTTCTAATCCTTCTAATCTTTTTAGATATGTTGATAATGTTTCTCTTCTTGCTCCTGGTCTTGAAGCTGATATTGCATCTGATGCTTGAACTAAAATAGCCTCTACACTTTCAAATTCAACTTCGTTATGATGAGCCATAACAGCATTTATAACTGCTGGTTTTTCACCAAATTTTTTCAAGAACTCTCCTCCAATTATTGCATGAGAAGCTTCTATATCATGATCTAAAACTTTTCCTACGTCATGTAGAAGTCCAGCTCTTTTTGCTAACTTAGTATCTGCACCTAACTCAGCTGCTAGATTTGCAGCTAATTTAGCTACCTCTATCGAGTGAGTTAAAACATTTTGACCATAACTTGTTCTATATTTCAACTTACCTAATGTTTTAATAATTTCCATATGCATTCCTGGAATTCCTAACTCTAAAAGAGCCTGTTCTCCAGCTTCGATAATATCTTTATCAATTTCTTTTCTAGATTTATTAACAACCTCTTCTATCTTACCTGGATGAATTCTTCCATCATTTATAAGTTTTTCAATTGCTCTTCTAGCAACTTCTCTTTTTACACCATCAAAACTTGATAAAACAACAGCTTCTGGAGTATCATCTATTATTATATCTACACCTGTTAAAGCCTCTATCGTTCTTATGTTTCTTCCTTCTCTACCTATAATTCTACCTTTCATTTCATCATTTGGTAAATTTACAACTGATACAGTAGCATCTGCAACGAATTCTGAAGAAGCCTTTCCTATTGCTGTTGATAGAATTCTTTTTGACAATCTATCTTTTTCATCTTCTAATTTATTCTCATATTCTCTTATTGCTAAAGCAGTCTCATGAACTAAATCATCTTTTAATTTAGAAATTAACATCTCTTTAGCTTCATTTCTTGTCATTTCTGAAATTCTTTCTAAAGTTTCCTCTTGAACCTTTTTTAAGTCTTCTATTTCAGTTTTCTTATTTTCTAAGTGTTGGTTAATCTCTTCTAACTCTACAGCTCTGCTTTCAACTTTTTCTATTTTAGACTCTAAAGTTTCCTCTTTTTTAGCTAATCTTCCCTCTTTTTGTAACAACTCATTTTTCGCTATCTTTATCTCTTTTTCAGCTTCCTCTTTCATTTGGTAAACTGTTTCTTTCGCTTTTATTTCTATCTCTTTACTTTTTGCTAAAGATTCTTTTTCTGCTCTTTCTAATATTTCTTTAGCTTTTATTTTAGCTTTTAACTTTTCATCTTCTAAGTTATTAAGCTCCTCTATCTTCTTATCTATAGTAGATTTTTTATACATAATACTAAATATTATTGCAAACCCAACTATAGCTAATCCAACTCCTAACATTAAGTTCATAGTCTCTCCTTTTTGTAAATATTATCTAAAACTAGCTATTGCTTCCTCTTCTGTTGCATAAATATCAAATAACTCATCTAATCCAATCATTTCAAATATAGTTTTTATATGATCATTTAATCCCACTAATTTTATATCTCCACCTAAATCTCTTACAACTCTTAACTTTCCTCTTAATATACCCATAGCTAAGCTGTTTATATGAACTAAATCACTAAAATCTATTACAAATTTATTTATATCAAGCTCTATTTGCTTTGCTATTCTCTCTTTTAATTTTGGTGCTACTAATGCATCTAATTCTCCACATACCTTTATTACTCTTACATCATCCACTGTTTTTTCAATTATTTCAAAATTTGTAGTCATGTTAAATTTCCTCCTTAACTCTCTTTTCAACTTTTATTTTTGTTCCATTAATCTTCTTTTCTACTTTAAAATTATCTGCCATAGCTTTTGCTAAAAAAAGCCCCATTCCGCCTTCATCTTTACTAATTTTAGACTCATCAAATCCAACTCCATTATCCTCAACTACTAAATGAATAATATCATTATTTTTTTGAAGCTCTATAATTATATCACCAGATTTATATTCATAGCCATGTTCTATAACATTTGTTGCTAGTTCATCAACAATAGATAAAATTTTCATTATATCCTTCTGTTCAACCTTTTGATGTTCTAAATATGTTTTAGTCATTGCTCTAATGATAGAAAGATTTTTTAAAGAGGATGGAACATACAGCTTTATTTCATTCTGCATTTTTTCACCTTCTCTCTGTAAATTTGGTTATTTTCCAATCACCATTTAAATATTTATACTCTACATTAAAGTAAAGAACTTCTTCACCAAGCCTAATTCCTATAGTATTTTCTCCCAAATTTCTAGTAATTTTTGGTTTTGTAAAGTACAACTTTACTTTAGACAAGTCATATTCTGAAAGTTTATTTATAGCATATCTCTCTCTAAATGAGACATCTAAGCTTTCTTTTAATCTTGTCACATTGTTCACCTGTAAATCTTTTTGAATAAGCTCTAATTTAGATACTAACTTTTCGTCAACATTTGATAAATTTTCATTATATCCTTTATCTAAATTTGAACAAGAAGCAGTCAAAATCATTAAAAATATAACATAAATCTTCTTTATCATCCAACACTTCCTTTTAAAGCTTTTCTGTACAATAATACCATACGAATACTTTTTTATCAAGACTATTATTTTCGGTAATTTTATGAAATAGTAGAGTAATTAAACCTTTATAAGGCATTAAACCTTTGTAAAATATCTGAAAAAATTTCATCTTGGGTCATTTTATCTAAATCGTACCAAATATACTCATGATCATTTTTAAACCATGTAAATTGTCTTTTAGCATAATTTCTTGAATTTTTCTTTATTAACTCTTTAGCATCTTCTAAAGTTATCTCTTCATTTATATACGAAATTAACTCTGAATAACCTATGATATTTATTTTTTTTAATATATCTCCATACTTTTTATAAAGATATTTCACCTCTTCCAAAAGTCCATTTTCCATCATTATCTCTACTCTTAAATTTATTCTATCATATAGATGTTCTCTATCTCTTTCTAAAGCAACTTTTAAAAATTTAAAATTATTTCCTTTTATATTCTTTTTAGATAAAATCGAAAATTTCTCTCCAGTTTGATAGAAAACTTCTACTGCTCTTTCAACTCTTCTTTTGTTATTAGGATGAATACTCTCAGCACTTTCTGGATCAATTTCTTTTAAAATTTCAAAAAGTTTATCTCCATCTTCATTCATTAATTTCTCTCTTATAGCTAAATCACTTTCTGGTAAAGCAGATAGTCCTCTTACTACTGAATCTATATAAAGTCCAGTTCCTCCTACTAATAGAATATTTTTTTCTTCATTAGAATTTAATATTTCATCAACTTTTCTCTGATAATCACCAACACTATATTTTTTTACAGGTTCAACAACATCAATCATGTGATGTATAATCCCTTGCATCTCATTCTCTTCTATTTTAGCTGTTCCTATATTCATCTCTTCATACACTTGTGCAGAATCTGCCGAGATAATTTCAGCATTTAAAGCTTTTGCTAATTTTATTGATAATTCTGTTTTTCCTACTCCTGTAGGTCCGGCTATAACTATCCCTTTCAATTTTTCACCTCTAAAATTTTTAAATAGATAAAAAAGCTGAACCTAATGGCTCAGCTTAATAAACAATTCTTCATTACTCAACGAAATCAAATTCTGTATCAGCAATTCTTACTGTATCTCCATCTTCAACACCAGCATCTTTTAAAGCGTCTTCTAGTCCTAAATTTCTAAGCATATGTAAGAATGTAACAACCGATTCATCATCATGAGTTATGATATATTTAGCTAGCACGCCATCAACAATTGATCCGTCAACAACAAATACTCCATCTTCATCTTGTGTTACAACAAATGGTTCTTTTCTAGTTTTATTAGCTTTCAATACATCGATAATGTCAGCCTCTTCCTCTAGTTCTTCTCTCTCTGTTTCTTGTAAAACATGCCAAGTTCTATTTAAAACCTCTTTTAATCCATCACCTAAAATAACAGATACTGGGAACACTTCATTTCCTTGTGCTTCCACATGAGATTTAAACTCTTCATATTTATCCATATCCCAAATTAAATCCATTTTATTTGCCAAAACAATTTGTTTCTTATTTGCTAATTTTTCACTAAACTTTACTAACTCATTATTTATTCTCTCATAATCTTCAATTGGATCTCTTCCTTCAATTCCAGCCACATCTACTATATGATATATCATTTTACATCTTTCTATATGCTTTAAGAATTTATCTCCTAATCCTACTCCTTCATGAGCCCCTTCAATTAGTCCTGGTATATCTGCCACAACAAATGATCTACCTTCACCAAGTCTAACCACTCCTAATTTAGGCTCTAAAGTAGTAAAGTGATAGTTTCCAACTTTAGATTTAGCTGCTGATATTTTATTTATTAAACTTGATTTTCCAACAGAAGGGTATCCTACTAACGCAACATCTGCTAAAAGCTTTAATTCTAACTTAACTCTTAACTCTACACCCTCTTTTCCTTTTCCAGCCATTGTTGGTGTTCTTCTAACTGAGTTTTTGAAGTTTGTATTTCCTAAACCTCCTCTACCTCCTCTTAAAAGAACTCTTTCTTCACCAGGTATACTCATATCTAAAAGTAATTTTCCTGTTTCCATGTCTCTTACTTGAGTTCCAATTGGAACTTTTATTACTAAATTTTCTCCAAATTTTCCAAACATGTTTTTCTTTGCACCATTTTCACCATTTTCTGCTTGGAATAATTTTTTGTATTTGAAGTCTATTAGTGTATTTATATTAGAGTCAGCTACGAAAACTACGTCTCCTCCTCTACCTCCATCTCCACCATCTGGACCTCCAAATTGTATGCATTTTTCTCTTCTAAAAGTAGCGGCTCCATCTCCACCGTTACCTGCTTTTACCGTTATAATTACCTCATCTATAAACACAGTTATCTCCTCCAAATATATTCAATCTATAATATTAAATTCTAATTCATTTCAATGCGTTAATTGTTATATTCTACACCTTTTTCTAATATTTTGCAATTAAATTTACTATGTTTTTATTTAATATTTCTCATGTTTTGTGCTAAAATTAAATTATACACATTATTTTAATTTAGGAGGATTTTATGAATAGTTTTGGTTCTCTTTTTAGAGTACACATTTATGGAGAATCTCACGGTTCTGGTATCGGAGTTTTAATTGATGGTGTTCCATCTGGAATAAAGCTTACTCTTGAAGATTTTACTAAAGATCTTTCTAAAAGAAAATCTGGAAAAATAGGTACTACTCCTAGGAAAGAGGATGATATTCCTAATATTATTTCAGGAGTTTTTAATGATTTTACAACTGGAGCTCCTATTAATATTTTTTTTGAGAATAAAAACACTGATTCTAAAGTTTATACTGACTTTAAATCGCACCCTAGACCTGGTCATGCTGACTTTTCTGCTACTAAAAAATATTCAGGTTTTAATGATATTCGCGGTGGTGGTCATTTTTCAGGTAGATTAACGCTTGCTCTTGTTGCCGCTGGGGTCATTGCAAAAAAAATATTAAATGATTTTATTTTTTTTAGTGAAATTGAATCGATTGGTATTTTAAATAAGTTAGAGTTTGATAAAAAACTAGAAAATTACTTGCTTGAAACTACACATTCTGGTGATTCTTTAGGAGGAATAATCTCTTTAACTATTAAAAATGTTCCTATCGGTTTGGGAGAACCTTTTTTTGATTCTGTAGAATCTGTTCTTTCATCTATAATTTTTTCAATTCCAGGGATTAAAGGAGTTGAATTTGGTGCTGGATTTAAAGGAACGGAATTTTTAGGTAGTAAATTTAATGACTGTTTTATTGATAAAAGTGGAAAAACTTCGTCTAACAATAACGGAGGTATTAATGGTGGAATTACAAATGGAAACGATATATTTTTAAAAGTTGCTGTTAAGCCAACCTCTAGCATTTTCAAATCTCAAGAAACCTTTAATTTTAAAGATAACAATATTCAATCTTTAAAAATTAATGGAAGGCATGATGTCGCATTTCTTCTTAGAGTTCCTATTGTTTTAGAAAATGCTGTGGCTATTGCCCTTGCGGATTTATATTTACAAAATAAAAAAATATTTTTTTAATTTAGGAGGATAAAATGTCAAAAAGAGCTAATTATATTGATTGGGATGAATACTTCATGGGAGTTGCAATTCTCTCTGCTAAACGTAGTAAAGATCCTGGAACACAAGTTGGAGCATGTATTGTAACTCCTGATAAAAGAATTGTAGGTGTTGGATACAATGGCCTTCCCGCAGGATGTTCTGATGATGAATTTCCTTGGGATAGAGACGGGGATTTTTTAAATAGTAAATACGCATATGTTTGTCATGCTGAATTAAATGCTATTTTAAATAGTACTAAAACTTTAAAAGGATGTACTATTTATGTTGATCTTTTCCCATGTAACGAATGTGCTAAAAGTATTATCCAAAGCGGAATAAGTGAAATAGTTTATCTTTCAGATAAGTATGATAATACGGATTCTAATATAGCATCTAAAAAGCTTTTAAATGCTGCCAATATAAAATTAAGACAATTAGATCCTAAGTTTGATGAACTTGTTTTAAACTTTAGAAAGAACGGATAGGAGGTATCTATATGAATAATACACTTACTAGATTAGAAGAATGGGTTAACTCTATGACTCACTACTTTGGCGCTGTTTTAGCACTTATTGGAACTGGAGCTCTTTTAGTTCACTCTTTAAAAACAGGTAATATTGGTTATGTCATTGGATCTATGGTATTTTGTTTCTCACTTGTTTTACTTTACACTATGTCAGGAACTTACCATATACTTTATGTTGGAAAAATTAAAAAACTTTTTAAAATACTTGACCACTCAGCTATTTATATTTTAATTTCTGGGTCATATACTCCATATCTTCTAGGAGTTTTTGATGGGACAACAAAATGGGTTCTTTTCTTTGTCCAATGGGGAATGACTCTTTTAGGAATTCTTTTTAAAGTTTTCTTTGTAGGTAGATTCAATTTTGTTTCTACTTTAATTTACCTTTTCATGGGATGGATGGTTATGTTTGTATTTAAAGATTTACAAATGCTTGCTTCACCACTATCTTTAAAATTACTAATTTGGGGTGGTGTTAGCTATTCTGTTGGAACTATTTTCTATCTAATGAAAAATAAAAAATTTGCTCATGGTATTTGGCACCTTTTTGTTTTAGCAGGTAGTGTTTTTAATTATTTTTCAGTATATTTCTTAATATAATATTTTTACAGGGGGAGTATTTTGCAAGATTTAAGTTTAAAGTTTGAAAAACAGAGTACCTTAACCACCATTTTAAAATTTAGTATTCCATCTTCATTTGGTGCTATTATAGGTATGCTTTGTGTTTTAACTGACAGGTATTTCATCGGTCAGGTAGCAGGAAGAGAGGGCATGGCAGCTATTGCCCTCGTTTTTCCTTACGCTATGATTATAAATAGTTTTAATTTTGCCTTTTCTGGAATAGCTATTATAATTGGAGTTAAGTTAGGATCTAAAGATAGGGAAGGTGCTGAAAAAGTTTTATGCACTGGATTTTTATGGATTTTTATTATAGGTATTCTTTTAACTATTTTTCTTTTTCTTTTTAATATTCCAATTTTAAAAATTTTGGGAGCTAGTTCTTCTAACATTAAATCAGCTATAGAATATACAAATTTTCTAATTCCAATTGCAACTTTTCAAATTATTTTAGGACAAAGTACTCTTGTTAGAGGAATTGGAGACTCTGTTACAGCAATGGCCGTAAATATTTTTACAGGTGTTTTCAATGTTATTTTAGATTATCTTTTTATTATTAAATTTGATATGGGAATTGGTGGAGCTGCATTGGCTACTTTAATTGCTACAGCTTTAAGTGCTTTTTATATTCTTTTTTATTTTTTCAAATCAGATATTATTACCTTTTCTAAAAAGTATTTTTCTCTTGATTTAAAAATCTTAAAAGAAATCTTTAAAATAGGGAGTCCTCGTTTTTACAATCAACTTTTACAATCCTCAGTTATTACTGTTACTAATAGACAAGCAGGAGTTTATGGAGGAGATATTGCTACTGCTGCAATCGGAATTATCTCAATTTGTAGAAGTGTTATGAATACAAGTTTACAAGGTTTTAACCAAGGAACGGCAGCTATAATCTCATATACGTTCGGATCTAAAAACTACGAACGTGTAAAAGAAGTTCTAAAGATACAACTTTATACAGTTATTAGTGTTTCAACTATTTTAGTTCTTCTTATGCTTTTTAACACTGAAAAGATAGTTTCGTTTTTTATAAAAAATGATCCTCCTCTAGTTGAATTTACAGTTTCAGCTATGAGATTAAATCTTTTTTTAATGCCTTTTACTGCAATGTTTTTAGCATGTAATAACTTTTTTCAATCTATTAAAGATAGTATTATTGCCACACGATTTTTTATGTTAAGAATTGTTATTTTAAATATTCCTCTTGTTTATATTTTAGGATATTTTTTCAAAGAGATTGGTGTTTGGCTAGCATTTCCAATATCTGATACAATAGTAGCCATAGTTATGTTTTTCCTAACAATAAAAAAAATGAGAAAGATCTCGTTAGATAATTGAGTTTAAGAAAAATTTGTGTTATAATAATCTATAATTTAATAATTGGGGATGCAAAGGTTTCGACAGGGTTGTGAGGTTATAGGTAGCAGGCCAGGTTGATCGCTGTGAGAGATCAACTCATCGTTTAGATGGAAACAGAAATTACGCTTTAGCTGCATAATGTCAGCTCACCTCTGAACATTCTCTTCTGTAGGAGCGTTCAATCAAGGTGTCACTTAAATACAGATTACCCTAAACAATTTCTCTAAGTTATAGGGGACATTTTAGAGGATAGCTTTAGTTAGCCCTGTTTGCGGGAGTAATTATTGCGAATTCAAATAGCAAACTAAGCTTGTAGAAGCTTATGGCGCTTGCAATTTTGGACACGGGTTCGATTCCCGTCATCTCCACCAATGAATCCACCAACTAAAATTTAGTTGTTGAAATAGTAAGACCGTATTGAAAAATTCAATACGGTCTTTTTATTTTAATATCTAAAATGTTATTTCATCAGGATCAGGACCTATTCTCTCCTCTTTATTTAATGAATCAATATATTTCATATCATCTTCATCTAAAATAAAATTCAATTGAAAATTCTCTATAATTCTAGATGGTGTAACTGATTTAGGTAATGGTAATAATCCTTTTTGTAAATGCCATTTTAAAACTATTTGAGCTACAGTTTTTCTATTCTTTTCAGCTATCTTCTTTAAACCTTCATGATCTAAAGCTCCCTGCATTAATGGACTCCAAGCTTCTACTACAATTCCATTTTCATCACAGAATTTTTTTAATTCTCTTTGTTGTAAATATGGATGTAACTCAATTTGATTTACTGCAGGCACTATTTCAAAATTATTCATTATATATTTCAAATGGTGTTCTTTCATATTACATACACCAATAGCTTTAACCTTACCACTTTTATAAAGTGTTTCTAAAGCTCTCCACGTCTCCCAAGTTTTATTTAAATCTTTAGGTTGTGGCCAATGAACTAAATACATATCTATATAATCTAATCCTAACTTTTTTAAAGATTCTTCATAAGCTTTTAAAGTTGTATCATAACCTTGTTCAGTATTCCAAACTTTAGTTACAATAAAAAGTTCTTCTCTTGAAACATTATTATTTTTTAAAAATTCAGCAATTCCCTCTCCTACAGCATCTTCATTTCCATAAATAGCAGCTGTATCAATATGTCTGTATCCTATTTCTAAAGCTGTTTTCACTGCATTTTTACACTGCTCTTTATCAGTTGCTTTCCATGTTCCAAATCCTACTTTTGGGATCTTTAAACCATTATTTAATAAATACATATTTCCCCACTCCCCTTTTATTTTAAATTATTCTTATTAAAAAACCTTTTAAATACTCAGTTTCAGGAACTGCTACTGATATTGGATGACATGGACTTTGGTGTAGTTGATTTACTATTACCGCTTTTACTCCTGCGTCTTTAACAGCATAAGCCAAAGCCATTCTTAAATCTGCACTTGTAACTGCTCCACTACAGCTATAAATTGAAAGTAATCCGCCTTTTTTTGTAAGTTTTATTCCATTTAAAATTATGTCCTTATACGCTTTTAAAGCTTTATCTAAATCTCTTCTATTTGGTGCCAATTTTGGTGGATCTAGATTTACTACATCCCATTGACGTCCTTCTTTTACTAAATCTCTTAAAACATTAAATATATTCCCCTTTATAAACTCAACATTTTTATATTTTATTAAATTCTTTCTAGCAACATTCAAAACATCTTCACTAACATCTATTAAAGTTGATGAATTTGCTTCATTTACCATAGCATGAAGTGAAAAACCTCCAGTATAACTACATACATCTAAAAAATCTTTATCTTTCGATAGAGAACCCATTAAAATTCTATTATCTCTTTGATCTGAGTAAAATCCTGTTTTTTGTCCTTTTAAATCTATTGTGAACTTAGCCTCTCCTTCAAAAATTTCAATCTCATCTGGAACTTCACCAAAAAGAACTCCTGAAACTTCAGGAAGTCCTTCTAACTTTCTTCCATCACCTTCGCTCTTTTCATATATTCCCTTTAAATTTGGAATCTCTTTTTTTAAAGCTTCTATTAAAAGTTCTTTATCTTTTTCCATCCCTAAAGTCGAAGCCTGAACTACTAAGTAATCTCCAAAACGATCTACTATAACTCCTGGTAGAGAATCTGATTCACTATGAATTAATCTATATCCATTACTATTAATATTTATCATTTCTCTTAAAGCATATGCTTCCTTTACTTTTTCAGAATACCAATTTAAATCTATTTTTTTATTGATATCTTTTTCTAGCATACGCACCATAATTTTTGAATTTTTATTATAATGACCATATCCAATAAACTCTTTTTTCCAATTATATACCTCTATAACTGATCCTGCTTCTGGGTTTCCTTCTATCTTTTCCACTGCTCCAGAATACATCCAAGGGTGTCCACTCTGCCACATTCTTTCTCTATCTTTTTTTATAAAAATTTTACTCAACTTTTCACGTCCTTTTAGTTTTTAAAAACTAATATATTATATTACATTCTATAACTATATCTAAAAAAATACAATTAGTTTTGTGAAAATAGAAGAGTATCTCCCATCAAAAGTGTTACATCTCCTTTTGGAGTTATATAATTTTCATCTCTTTTTATAGATACAATTAGCATTCCTTGAGGTAATTCAAGTTCTCTAATCTTTTTATTAACATATTCTGATTGCTCATCTAATATCATCTTCTTCAAAGCAAGTTCTTCTAATTCCTCTATTTCTATAAATTTGTCTTCCTCTTGATCCTCTTCGAATAAATTTAATTTTTTCCCTACATATTTTAAAGTCATTCCTTGAAGAAGAACTGAAAATACAACAATATAAAAAGTTAGATTAAACATTCCTTGAGCATTAGGCAACCCTTCTGTTATAGCCATTGTAGCAAAAATTATAGGAACTGCTCCCTTTAATCCTGCCCATGATATAAAAAATTTCTCTTTATAATTAAACTTAAATGGCCATAATAAACTATAAACAACAAGCATTCTTATAACTATTATCATGATTACAGACAATAAACTTCCTATAAATATATATCCTAACAATTGACTAGGAAAAACTAATAATCCTAACATTACAAACATCCCTATTTGCATAAACCACGTTATCAGTCTCATATTTCTAATTGAGTTTAACTTATAGTTAAACTTCTTATTTCCAATCATTATTCCAGCAATATATATTGCCAAAAATCCATTTCCATCTAAAACTGTTGCCAGTCCAAAACAGATAAACAATATGGCAATTAAGTGTATAGTTAAAAACTCTTCCCTCACTATTTTTATATAATTAGCTAGCGGTAAAGTTACCACTCCAAATATATACCCTATAATTGCTCCTAGGGTTATTTGTTTTAAAAGAAAAATTATCCCTGTTACAATCGATGTACTTTCTCCCTCTTTAAAAAATGATAATAAAAAAAGAATTAAAGCATAGGCCATTGGATCATTACTTCCTGATTCTATTTCAACAACTGATTTTATATCCTTCTTTAGCTTTGAGTCTCCTAAGATAGACATAACTGCTGCTGCATCTGTTGATGATACCATAGCACTAAATAGTAAAGCTTCTTTTAAGGTAAAATCTGTTAAATAATATACAGCTACTCCAGATAGACCGGCAGTTAACAAAACACCTAAAGTTGCTAATGTTCCACTTGGATAAAGAGACTTTTTTACATCCTCTTTTTTAGTTTCTAATCCTCCTGAAAAAATTATAAACATTAGAGCTATTGTTCCTAAGTTTTGAGCAACTAGGGCATTATCGAAATAAATTCTACCTATTCCCTCTGATCCTGCTAACATTCCAACTAATAAAAACATTATCAATAAAGGTATCTCTAATTTCTTAGATATCCTTATTGAAAATAAACTTAATAATATAATTATTCCAGCAATTAATATCTCTACTCCCATATATTCACCTACCCTGAAATACCATATTTTATTATATGCTCCAATAGTTTAAAAGTAGTCACTCCTACTAACATTAAATATGATCCTACAAACATCATTAAAAATAACACTTTAAAAACTTTATCAAAAAAGCTTTCTTTCTCTCTTAAAATTTCATTCTCTTCAGTTAATAATAGTTTTTTCATTTTTTCCTCCAATTTTATTTTAATATCATTGAAAAAACTATTTTTTAAATTCTTAACACTCTATTTTCATATCTATTTAAAATTGTATATATTAAATTATTATTTGGATAAAAATTAAAAAATGGAATTTCTTTTAAATTAATTCTAAAAATTGGAGAAAAACTAGAATTAATAAGATAAGTTACACTATCATCATTTCCTAAATCATCATCTTTTTTATCTCTACTAGATGTTGTTATTATTTTAATATCTTTATTCGATACATTTAAAAGTATATGTTTATCATTTCTGTTATTTTTCGACTCTTTTATTTCTGAGTTAACAAAAGTATATAGGTGGGATCTATCTTTAATCTCCTCCCTAATACTTCCAAAAATTGAAATAATAGAAAGAAGTAAAAATAGAGATAATTTTTTTCTCATTTTTTTCACCTCTTAAGCTTATTCTACAAGTTTAAATTTATTCTTTTTTTATCTATAAATTTAATTAGATATTATACATGTTTTTTAACTACTTTCCAATAAAAAATAAAAACCATGCAAACTATTTGCATGGTTTTTTAATTAATGACCGCAGCTACATCCACATCCACCTGATGAATGTCCATTTTCATCAACGAATTTAGCGATTTGATCTAAGCCTATATATGTTTTTGTTCCGCTACACTTTTCCACAATTAAGCACGGTACAGATCTGATCCCATACATTCCTGCTAACTCTTGATTTTCCATAGCATTTATAATCTCTACACCTTCAGTATCTGCTAAAAGCTCTTTTGCTGGACCACAATATTGACAAGTTGGTGTTGTAAATAACATAATTCTCATTTTTATACCTCCATTTATACTTTTTCTGTATATATTAATATCATATAAAACTTTAGTATAAAAGTCAAGAATTTTTATATCTTTAATTTTTTTTGTATTTAATATATAATAGACAGATATTATTTTATTTGAGGAGAATATATTATGAAAAATTTTATAGCTTTTATTTTTATTTTTTTAACACTTTGCTCTACTCAAATTTTAGCTAACCCTGGTAAAGGAAAGGCTAAAGGTCATGCACACAAAAATATTAATACCGATACTAACTGGGGACATAATAAAGAATTTATTGAGTGGTTAAATCTGAATCCATCCTTTAAACATAAAGATAGAAAAAATGTTGAAAAATTTTATAAGGAACAACTTAAAGAGGAAAAACGATTACGTAAAGCTTTTGCTAAATATAATAGAGAAATCTCATCATTTCCTGCATACAAAAATTATAACGACCCTTTAAAATATTTCATCAATGATTTATTGTACCATCCAAATAGATTAAATAATTATAATTTCTCTTCAAACTTTAAACAGACATTAACAAAAGAAGAGAAAATTGCAATGGATTTTCTTAGATTACTTGATAATTTCAAATAAAAAAGTGGATTTAATCCACTTTTTTTTACTTTTCATATTCCATTAAAACTATGGGATTATCTATAAAAAATGCTGGACATTTAAATTTAGGTAAATTCTCTAATACCTCAGCTTTTTCTTTTGTTGCTATTACTATTTTCTTTTCAGCTTTATTTATCGTTTCCATACTTAAAGTTATTCTTTTGTGGGGATGGTTTGAACTTTCCGTTATAAGAGTTGGTTCTAATACTTCTATATCATCCATAGTAAATATCGATCCTGTATGACCATCGTCTCCTATTCCTAAATAAACTGCATCGAATCTTATGTCACCTTTAAAATATTTTAATAATCTTTTTTCATAATCAATTTTTGAATCTAAAGGAGTTTTTAATATTTCTATTTTATGTATATTTTTTTCAGGAATATCAATTTTATCCAAAAGGTTTTTCTTTAAAAGATTATAATTACTACTGTCACTATTTAATGATACAAATCTTTCATCCACTAAAAAAATATTTATTTTTTCCCACTCTATATCTTCTTTTGATAATTTAGTGAAAAATTCTTTTGGAGTTCTACCACCTGAAAATGCAATATTAACAACATCCTTCCCATAAGTTGTCTCTTTAAATATATCAATTGCTTTTTTAAAAAGATCACTTTTTTTAGAAACTTTTATTAATCTCATATTGTACCCTCCTTTTTTATTTCACTAGATTTTTCTCTATAGTATTCTTGATAATTAAATTTTAGTGTCGTTTTTTTTATTTTTTGATTTATCAAAGAATAACTGCCATCTTTATTTTGAATTCTTAATTTAACATTATCTTTTAAAATATCTTTTATGAGTTGAATAACTTTTTTTCTATCTTCTTTATTTTCCAAAGGAAACATTGTTTCTACTCTGCCATCTAAATTTCTTCTCATACAATCTGCACTTCCTAGATATAACTCTTCTTCTCCATTATTTTCAAAATAGTATATTCTATCATGTTCTAAGAAACGTCCAACTAAGCTATAAACCTTTATATTTTCACTTAGTCCAATTATTCCACTTTTTAAGCAACATGCTCCTCTAACAATTAAAGTGACTTCAACCCCTGCTTTAGATGCATCGTAAAGTTTTTCTATTACTCCTTGATCTGTTAAACCATTTACTTTAATAACTATTTTTCCTAGTCCACCTTTTGAAGTATTTTCAATCTCTCTATCTATAAATCTATATAATGTATCTCTTAAATGAGTTGGTGCGACTATTAATTTTTTCCAATCATCTATCTTTGAAAACCCAGTTAATTTATTGAAAAGATAACTAGCATCTATTCCCATCTCCTCATCCATAGTAAAAAATGAATAATCTACATATAATTTTGCCGTTGAATCATTATAATTTCCAGTTCCTAAGTGGACATACCTTTTTATACCATCCTCTTCTTTTCTAATTATCAATAAACACTTAGCATGAGTTTTTAATCCGCTTAATCCATAAATTACATGACACCCTGCTTCTTCTAACTCTCGCGCCCATTTAACATTTCTTGCCTCATCAAATCTAGCCTTTAGTTCTACTAATACTGTTACTTGTTTTCCATTTTCAGCAGCTTTTTTTAAATATTTTATTATAGGTGAATCACCACTTACTCTGTATAAAGTTTGTTTTATAGCCAAAACTTTAGGATCTTGAGCAGAGACTTTTACCAAATCAACCACATGATCAAAACTTTCAAAAGGATGTCTGAGTAAAATATTTCTTTTTGACAAAATTTTAAATATATTTTCACCAGATAACTCTTTATAATACCTCGGAATATTTTTTTCAAATTTTAATCCTTCTACTCCATCAACATCTGTCATTCCCCATAAAAAAGTCAAATCTAGAGGTCCTAAAACTGGATAAAAATTTTCTTCTTCAAGTTCTATTTGTTCTTTTAAAAACTCTAAACTTTTATTTGAAACTCCACGAATATATTCAACTCTAACTGGATTTCCCCATTTTCTATTTTTTACTTCTTTTTCTATTTCAACTAATAAATCCTCTGCTCCACTATTTTCATCGATACCTAAATCCTCATCTCTTGTTATTCTAAAGTATCCTATATCTATTATTTCGTAACCATTAAATAATTTATTCAAATTGTTCTTTATAACTTCTTCCAATAATATAAAATTATTTCCACCTGGTAACTTGATTAATCTATTTACAACTCTTGGAATTTCAACTATAGCAAAAGATATCCCATCCTTTTCTTTTACATTTAAAATCAAATTTATGGCTCCACTATTTAAGTGCGGAAAAGGTCTAAACGTATCAATTGCCATTGGTGTCAGTATTGGAAATAAAGTTTCACTATAATAATTTTCTATAAATCTCAATTCTTTTCCTGCTAATTCATCATATGTCTTTATAGAAATTTTCCCTTCAAGTTTTATCTTATCCATAATTGAAGAATAAAGTTTATATTGCTTATCTATAATCTTAGTAACATCTTTTTTTATCATAGATAATTGTTCTTTTGGAAGTAAACCTGCTATATCTCTTAATTCTAAATTTGATTCGTCTTGAGCTTTTAACCCTGCAACTCTTACTTTAAAAAACTCATCAAAATTTGAGCTTACAATTGCCAAAAATTTTATTTTTTCTAAAAGTGGATTATCCACTGTTTCTGCCTCTGATAATACCCTTTTATTAAACTCTATCCAACTTATCTCTCTATTATAGAAGTCTTTTCCAGTATAGGGACTCATTCTCCAAACCTCCTATTTATTTTAAGCTCTATATCTAAATCAAACAAATATTTAAATAGTTTTGATTGTTTTTCAAAACTACTTTTTTCCATATAAAAATCCTCATTTGTTTCCATTTCTATTATTAAATTATTTTTATTAAGACTTATTTTTTCATTTTGTAATCGTCTTTTTTTCCCTCGGTCTAAAGATGTCGCTATTTTTATAATTGCTATAATTTTTAATAATTTTATTAATTCCTCTCCTTTAAAACCATAGTTATAAAGTGATTCTAATTTGGTATTTGATGTATGAGCTCTAATTATAAACCCAACTTTTTCAATCATTTCTCTATTTAAACCAAATATTGTTGTATTTTCAAGTATATAAGCTGAATGTTTACTATGATTTTCAAAATCTATTGCTTTTCCAATATCATGTAAATAAGCAGCTATTATAAAATATTTATAATCCTTTAACCCTAAGGAGTGGTACCCTTTTAATTTATCAAGTAATTTTATACCTATTTTTTTTACAAATTCAGAATGCTCTTTATCAAAATCAAATTTTTCTCCCAAATCTATAACTGAATCTAATGTTATTTTCCATAAAGTTTCTTCAAAACAATATCTTATATCAGGATAAAACTTTTCTAATGCACATAAATCCTTTATATTAAAATCTAAAAATTTAATCTCCTTTATTTCAAAATAATCTATAAAGCTTATTATTAAACAAATAGATATAACTATTAATTTTGCTATAGGAACACTACATTTATATTTTATAGAAATTTCATTGTATGAGTGCTCTTGTAAAAATTTCAATTTTTCTTTTAATTCATTTAGTGTTATATTTTTTAAATCTTTTTTTCCAAAAACTAACTTTAAAAGCTTTTCCTCTAACTCACCTTCTAAAATTAATTTTTTTATAACTTTTCTTCCTATATCTCTTTTTATAAACTCAACATAACTTTCCATATAATCACAAATAAAATCAAAAGCTTTTTTAGAATTTATATTATTTTCTTCAAGAATTAAATATAACTTTTCTGTTCCTAGATTTATATGTTCATTTATACATAATTCCCCTTTATAAAATAGATATACTCCTGAACTAAATGATTTTAAATTAAAAAACAATCTACTTTCTTTTTTTGAAAAAATTTCTTTTTCTAAATGAATTAATTTTTTTATAGAGTAGTATGTTTTCTCACTCAAATCTATATTTTCTACTGACAAATTTACCTTTAGTTTTATTTGATCTAATACCATTGGAAAATTGGTTATTGTTTTAAAAAATTCACTAAATATAATTTTCTTTTCTATAACTCCATAATCTCTTAATAAATTGTCCATTTTTTTCAATATCTCACACAATTTCCTCATTTTTTCTAAAGAGATTTCATCTTTATCTCTAATATCTTTAAAAAGATTTATATCCTCTGTTACTTTCTCTAAAATTTTGTATCCAATTTCCTTTTTTTCATATATTTTCATCTCTATAAAAGTAGAGTTAACTTCTATCACTGCGTAAGTCCCCATATCGTCTCCATTCTATTTATTCATTTTAAACCTTAATTTTTTATCAAAAGTATTAACAAATTTTTTTTGAGATATAAATAAATCAATAATTTTTAAATCCTCCTCATCTTTTTCTTTTATAAAAAATATAATCTCATCTTTTGCTATTTCAATTTCAAAGTTTTCTTCCTCCAAAAGTAAATCATCATAAAATATATTAGTTATATTCAATATTTTAGAAAGCATCATCAATTCTTCTATCTCACTCTCTTTAAACATCTCTTTATATTTTTCTAAACCTTTATACTTTTTATTTCCTCTTGCTATGATTAGAGCTGATGCTACAAGATCCTTTTGCTCAATAGCTTTTATCCCCAAATTTAATATCATATAAGCTGAATGGAGTGGATAATTTACAAAATTAATACTTTTTCCAATATCATATAAATAAGTTACTATTTTTATTATTTTTTCATTTATTCCTTTTATCTTGTATTCTTCATCTAATGCTAAACATATTTTTTTAAAAATTTTATATTGTTTTTCTTTTATTTTTGTATTAATATCTAAAATTTCTAAAATTTCTTTAAAGCCATCCTCAAATGGATCTTTTATAACTTTTCCACACTCACTAAGTCTCTCATATAAAACACCTTCTCTTATTCCATAACCACTTATTATCAACTCTTTTAAATTGAAATATGCTAATACTTCTTCTACAGCAATAGCTGCTCCTATAAATACATCTGCTCTGGCTTTAGATAATCCTTGTACATCTTGCTTTTCTTTATAATCTTTTTCTTTTATAAAATTCACTACCTCTTCTACACCATCTATACTTACCTTATAATTATGTAATAATTCTAAAGGATAGTTATTTAAATATAAATTTACTCCTCCAATATTTCTAACAGTTCCTCCAACTCCAATTAAAGGTAATCCTTTTATTTTCTCTTTCCACTGAACTATTTTAAATTGTTCTCTTATAAACTCCCTTAATATTTCTTCATCTTTTTTACTTAATTTATCTTTTAAATTTACGATTTCTGATAAAGTTACTGCTCCAAAATTTAAGCTTATTCTTTCTAAAGCTTCTCTATTTTCAAAGTGAACAATTTCTAAACTCGATCCTCCTAAATCAATTACAACTCCATCTTTTATGTCCAATGTATTTATGGCACCTTCAAATGAAAAATACGCTTCATCTTCACCTTTAAATATAATTACATCTATACCTGTTGTTTTTAAAATCTCTTTTAATAAATACTCTCCATTAACTGCAATTCTTAAAGCAGCAGTTCCAAATGCAACAATTTCATCTACATTATTTTTTATACATACTTTTTTAAATAACTGTATTGTTTTTAAAGCCAACTTTATCTTTTCTTCTTTAAGCTCGTTTTTATCATTTATTCCTTCTCCTAATCTAACTGTTTCTTTTATATCTTCTACAGGAATAAATGATTTATTAGGAGTAATTTCATATATAACCATTCTAATAGAGTTAGAACCAATATCCATAACGCAAATTTTTTTTCTTAAAGTCATTTTAACTCCTCCAAAACTTTTGTATTTTTAAGGATTTACTGCTTTTTCATCTCTCTTCCTTTTCAAAATAAATTTAGGTTTTTATTTTTTAATTTATAAAAGGAAATATGAGCATTTATATGTACTCTAATTATAATAACGGAAACAAAAGGAGGAGGCTATGACTAGTACAAATAATAATTCTACTGATCTTGTTAATATAAGGGATTTATTACCTGAAGATATTCCTATTTTACCACTTGTAATAAGACCTATTTTTCCAAATATTTTAACTCCAATCGCTTTCACAGGAGAGGATTTTTTACAAGCTATAAAAGATGCGGAAGAACATTACAATGGTTTTATTGGTTTAGTTTTTGTAAAAGATATTGATGATAATGATTACTTTAATTCAACTTTATACGACGTTGGAACTGTTGTTAAAATCAACAAAGTTACATCTATCTCCCAAGATTCTGTTCAAGCAATTGTTTTTGGTGTAGAAAGATTCAAAAAGAAAAAAGTCGTACCTGGCAACTCTAGATTATGCTGGAAAGTAAAGTACAATAAAGAAAATGCTGATTCTTCAATCGAACTTAAAGCCTATATGCTTGCTATTATGACTTCTTTAAAAGAGATTTTTGAAGTTAACCCTATTCTAAAAGAGGAGCTAAAACTTTTAGTCTCACAAGCATCATATGATCATCCTAGTATTTTTATAGATTTTGTTTCTTCAATGCTAAAAGCTGAAGCAAAGGATCTTCAAGAACTTTTAGAAGAATTTAATATAGTTAATCGTTCTCAAAGACTTTTAACAATGCTTAAAAAAGAATTAGAAATCTCCCAACTTCAAGCTAAAATTTCTAAGCAAATCGAAGATAAAGTTAGTAAACAACAAAAAGAATATTTTTTAAGAGAACAACTAAAATTAATAAAACAAGAACTTGGATTAGAAAAAGATGAAAAATCTGCAGTTATTGATAAAATTGTAGATAAAATAAATCATATTCATTTATCTCCAGAAGCTGAAAAAATAGTTGATGAACAACTTGAAAAACTTTCTCTTCTTGATCAGGGTTCTCCTGAATATCATGTAGCTCGAACATATATTGAGTCTATTGTTGAACTTCCATGGGGTATTTTTTCAAAAGATAGATTAGATATAAAAAAGGCTAAGACAATTTTAGATCGAGATCACTACGGTCTTGAAGATATAAAAAATAGTATTTTAGAATTCGTAAGTACAGTTATAAAAACTGGAAATGTTAATGGATCTATTCTTTGTTTGGTTGGACCTCCAGGAGTTGGAAAAACATCTATTGGTAAATCAATAGCAGAATCATTAAATAGAAAATTTTATCGTTTCTCTGTTGGTGGTATGGTTGATGAAGCTGAAATCAAAGGACATAGAAGAACATACATTGGGGCTATGCCTGGAAAAATTATTCAAGCTTTAAAGCTTGTACAAACATCAAATCCTGTTATTATGATTGATGAAATAGATAAAATTGGAAATAGTTTTAGAGGAGATCCTGCTTCTGCCTTATTAGAAGTTTTAGATCCTGAACAAAATAAGGATTTTTTAGATCACTACTTAGATATAAGATATGATTTATCAAAAATTCTTTTTGTTACAACTGCGAATCAATTAGATACAATTCCAAGACCATTACTTGATAGAATGGAAATCATTCATTTATCAGGCTATATACTTGAAGAAAAATTACAAATAGCTCAAAAATACTTAATTCCTCAGCAACTTAAAGCTCATGCTTTAGATAATAAAGAAATTACAATAAGTAAAAATGCTCTGAAATTTATAATAGATAAATATGCTAGAGAAGCTGGAGTTAGAACTCTGGATAAATGTATTCGAAAAATTATGAGAAAAGTAAATCTTAAAATTGCTGAAGGAAATAAAGAAAAAGTTAGAATAAATGAAAATAATGTTGAATCTTACTTAGGAGCTCCTATTTTTACTACAGAGGAACTTTATCAAAATGAAATTCCAGGAGTTACTCTTGGATTAGCGTGGACTTCTATGGGTGGAGCAACGTTATACATTGAGGCAGCTAGTATCAGCAATAAAGAAAGTGGACTAAAACTAACAGGACAATTGGGAGATGTTATGAAAGAATCTGCAGAAATTGCATATTCATATATTAGATCTTTACTTGCTAAGGATGCTACTCTTCCTACTGAAACAAAAGAATTTTTTGATAAAAATAGAGTTCATCTACATGTACCTGAAGGTGCAACTCCTAAAGATGGTCCATCTGCCGGTATTACAATGGCTTTAGCTCTTTACTCTTTAGCTACTAATACTCCTATTAGAAAAGGTATTGCCATGACTGGAGAATTAACTTTAACTGGTAAAGTTTTACCTATTGGAGGAGTTAGAGAAAAAACTATTGCTGCTAGAAGAGTTGGGATTTTTGAACTACTTCTTCCTAAAGATAATAAAAAAGATTTTGATAGACTCCCAGATTTTTTAAAAACTGGTATTACAGTTAATTATGTTGATTATTTCACTGATGTTATTAATTACGCTATAAAAAAATAGAAAAGGAATGCTTCAATGCATTCCTTTTTACTTTATTTCAATCTCTTTTATTATATCACCATCTAAACTTTTTACACAAAAGTAATTGTCCTCTAAAATTCCATAACTATTTATATTTCCACCTTTTGGCAAAGATATAGATCCTGGATTTAATCTATATATGCCATCCTTTTCATATGCCACAGGTAAATGAGTATGTCCATACATAAATATATCTCCTTCACAAATATTAGGTAGATTTTCTTCACTATATATATGACCATGTGTTACAAAAATTCGTTTCTCTTTTAAAAAAAGTGTAGAATAGTCTCCTAAAATTGGATATTGTAACATCATTTGATCTACTTCACTATCACAATTTCCTCTAACTGCAATTATTTTATTCTTATAATTATTTAGTATATCTGCGACTTCTTTTGGATTATATTCCAATGGCAACGGATTTCTTGGTCCGTGATATAATTCATCACCTAATATTAATATATACTTAGCTTCTTCTTTTTCATAAGCTTCTAACGCTTTTTTTAAGAAATAACTTGATCCATGAATATCTGACATTACAAAAATTTTCATAGCTAATCTCCTTAAAATATTTTTTTTCATTATATATCAATTTTCTAGAAAAAAAAAGGAATTTATTATTTTCTTTTTAATAATACTTTTAGAAAAGAGTTGCCTTTTTAATATTAAAATGGTATACTTCTGTCGAGTATACATTAAAGTTGTATATTTATACTTAATTAAAATTATTTTAGGAGGTTATCATGGCTCATAGAATTAACGAAGATATCTGTATTGGATGCGGAACTTGCGAGGCAATCTGTCCTGTTAGCTGCATTTCAGAGGTTGATGGAGGAAAAAGAAGAATCGACGAGGATCAATGTATTGATTGTGGTGCTTGTGCAGGTGCTTGTCCTGTTGAGTGTATCGCTCCAGCTGAGTAATAACTTACAATAAGAGATCAAGAAATTGATCTCTTTTTTATTATATATTTATATTAAAGGGGGCTTAATGAAACTTATTTACAAAGTTGATATTGATGAAGTTGGAAAATTTATAGATAGACCTAATCGATTTACAGCATCACTAGAACTCAATAATAATGAGATAATTACCGCTCATGTTCACGATTCTGGAAGAATTAAAGAGCTTCTTTTTCCTGGAAATAAAGTTTTTTTAAGAAAAGCAAAAAATATTGAGAATAGAAAAACTTTATGGGATGTTATTGCTGCCTATGCAGATGATAATGAAGAAATTTTAATTAATTCATCTATTCATAGATATATAACCGATAATTATTTTAAAAATGAAGATATTTCTATCTTTGGAAAAATAGATTTTATAAAACCTGAAGTTAAATTTGGTAATAGCAGATTAGACTATTTAATTGAAAAAAATGGGGAAAAGATATATATTGAAACTAAAGGAGTATCACTTTCTAATAATAAAATCGCCACTTTCCCAGATGCTCCAAGTGTAAGAGCAACTAAACACTTAAATGAGCTAATTGAAATTAAAAAATCTGGTCATCGCGCTGCTGTTATTCTTATTATTTTGAGAGATTCTAATTTTTTTGTTCCTAATTATGAAACTGATCCAATTTTTTATAAAACATTTTATAAAGCAATTGAAGAGGGGGTTGAAATCTATCCACTTCAATTTTCTTTTATTAACGGAAAAATTTTCTTTAAGCATAAAAAAATTAAAATCATTCCTTATAAAAATAACTTCTAAATATAGATTTCTATACATTTTTGTATTTTCATATTTTTATGATATAATAGTAATAAAAATGTTTGGAGGTCACTGTGGAAGACAAATTTTTAATTGAATCTTTAAATAGTTTACTTAAAGATGATCTTTTTAAAATCTTAGCTAAATTTAATATAAAAATTGCTAAAAGTACTGTTAAAGGAAAAATTATAGAAAAGGTTACAGAAGCTTATGAAAATAACACTTCAGCTTTTTTAGAAATTTTTTCTAAAGATACTATATCTTTACTTTCTCAATTTAATGTTGAGAAAAACCAAGTTAGTGAACAAGATTTCTTTGAATATGAGGAATTTTTACTACCATTACAAAGTTTTGGATTTATATCTAAAAATATTATAAAAGAAAAAGATAATAATCATTACATCATCTCAACATGGTTTATTGAAACTATAAATTCTATTTCTCAAAATGAAGAGAATAAAGTTTTAATTGACTCTTATCAAGAACTTGAGATGCTAATTTTAGGAATGATTAGATTCTATGGTGTTATTGATGAGCATAAATTATTAGAACTTTTACTTCCTACATTTAAAGATATTACTTTAGAAAAAATTCATGCTTTTATTGATTGTAGATGGATTTTAAATGTATTTATATCAAAATTAGAAGATTCTGGAAGCAAAACTATCTATTTAGTAGCTGATTCTGTTTCTGAACCTGTTGATATTTTACATGAAACAATTAAATATGATGGTTTAGAGTATAAAATATTAACAAATGATGAATACAAAAACTATTGGAATTACTTCTTTATTGAAAAAACTCAAGAAGTTGCTGATTTAATTGCCCTTCTAATGTCTCACAAAATGCAAGGAGCTCAAATTGGATTTGAAATTACAACAATAATTGATAGATTAAAAAATAATCTACCTATAGAAGAGATTGTTTCTGATAGTAAAACTAGAATTAAATTTGAAAATTCTAATTCTGAATCTATATTTACAGCTCTTGTAACTAAAATCTCTAAATCTTTACCTCTTTGGACTCTAAAAGGACATTCATACGTTGAAGTTTTTGGTGAAAATCAACCGCCAAGAGTAGTTAATAAAGTTGGTAGAAATGAAAACTGTCCATGTGGATCAGGAAAAAAATATAAAAAATGTTGTGGAAAATAAAAAAAATAGGAGCTTAGCTCCTATTTTTTTATTCAATTATATTTGGTTTTAGTTAATTTCTATACCTTAATAGTATAGTATTTATCAAACTTTGTCAAGATTTTATTTTTTTCTTCATTTTAATGTATTTTTTATGTATAATGTATAGAAAAATAAAGGAGTTTTGTATGAATTTTTTAAACAATTTTTTTAAGATTAAGGAAAGACATAGTAGTATCAAACATGAAATTATTGGAGGTACTACTACTTTTCTAACTATGGCTTATATTATCTTTATCAACCCTGCAATTCTTAGTGAATCTGGAATGGATAAAGGAGCCCTTATCACTGTTACCATTGTTTCTGCCGCAATTGGAACTCTTATATCTGCCCTTTTAGCTAATGCACCTTTTGCTTTAGCACCAGGTATGGGGTTAAATGCATTTTTTACTTATTCTCTTGTTATTGGAAGAGGTATACCTTGGGAAACAGCTTTAGGTATTGTTTTTCTTTCTGGTGTATTTTTCTTCTTTTTATCAATTGGAGGAATTAGAGAAAAAATTGCAAATGCCATTCCACTTTGCTTAAAAATATCTGTGACTGGAGGAATTGGTCTTTTTATCGCTTTTATTGGTCTAAAAACTTTAGGAATTGTTTCTTCTAATCCAGCAACAATTATTGGTTTAGCGAGATTTAACTCACAAATTTTAATTGGAGTTATTGGTTTATTTATAGCAATTATATTAGAAATAAAAAAAGTTAAAGGTGGAATATTAATCGGTATAATTTCATCTACAATTATCGGTATTTTTACTGGTGATACTATTATGCCAGAGTCTATTATATCTATGCCTCCTAGTATTGCACCGATAGCTTTTAAATTAGATATTCTAGGTGCATTAAAATTATCTTTATTAGGACCTGCTTTCTCTTTTATGTTTGTTGATCTTTTTGATTCACTTGGAACTCTAATTGCATGTTCTAAAGAAATTGGACTAGCTGATAAAAATGGAAAAGTTAAAGATCTTGGAAAAATGCTATACGCAGATGTTACTTCTACTATAATCGGTGCAGTTCTAGGAACAAGTACTGTTACTACTCTTTCTGAAACAGCTGCTGGAATTGCTGCTGGTGCTAGAACTGGATTAGCTTCAGTTGTAACTTCTTTTTTCTTTATAGTTGCACTATTCTTTACACCTTTAGTTTCTATTGTTCCATCATTTGCAACATCTCCAGCTCTTATTATCGTTGGAGTTTATATGTTTAAAAATATTTACGAATTAGATTGGAAAGATTATAAAACTCTTTTTCCATCTTTTGTTACAATATTGATGATGCCATTAACATATAGCATTAGCACTGGACTAGCATTTGGTTTTATATCTTATATAATCATTCATGCGGGAACAGGTGATTTTAAAAAATTAAATCCTACTCTTATTTTTATAGGAGTATTATCTGTTTTAAGTTTAATTGTATAAAAAGAAAGACAGCTATTTTTAGCTGTCTTTTATTAATTTAACCAATATTTCAATTAATTTTTCTCTAGCAGGTGATTTTGTCATTGGAACATGATCTGAATCTAATGTTATATACTTCCATTTTCTTTCTTTTACTCTTTTTCTCATAATTTTTTTTGGTTTTTCCAAATGCTCAAATCCAGTACCATCCAGACAATCAATATAAGCTCCTGGGATTCTTTTTCCATTGCCTTTAAATTCAATTTTTTCTACATATGGATTAAAAGGCATATCTTTTATTAAAGGATGTTCTTTTCCAAATAATCTTTTAGGTAAATATTTTCCTTCTCCTTCATCTTCACATATTTTATATAGTTCCTTTTCTCTTTTTTCTCCAAATAAATTTAAAATACTTTCATTATCCTCTAAAAAAAAGCTATCAATATATATTTGATATTTTATTCTATTAGGAATCAATTCTACCACAGCTGAAACTACTGCTCCTCCAAAAGAATGACCTATCAAATAAACATTATTTAAATTATTTGTTAGTATTAAGTCCTCTATCTCTTTTGCATAGGTAGTTAAATTAACTTTATTTTCTAATAATTTTTTTCTATCCCCAATTCCTGACAAATTTGGACAATATACATTATTTCCATAAAGTTTCAATATTTTTTCTATATCTCTAAAAACCCATCCACCTACGCCTGCCCCATGTATTAATATTATATTTTTCTTCATTTTTCACCTCTATAAATAATAAAAGGCTTGAAATTAATCAAGCCTTAATATATTTTTACATTCCTTTTAATAATATTTGTACTTCCGGTCCAATTGGGAATCCACTTAACATCCAAGCTGCTAAGAAAATTGACCATCCAATTAAGAATGTTATTGAGTAAGGAAGCATTACTGATATTAATGTTCCTAAAGAAGCTTTCTTATCATATTTTTGCATGAATACAATTATCATCGCAAAGTATGACATTAAAGGAGAAATTATATTTGTACTTGAATCTCCTATTCTATAAGCTAATTGAGTAAATTCTGGTGAATACCCTATTCTCATTAACATTGGAATAAATACTGGTGCTAATATAGCCCACTTAGCTGAAGCTGATCCCATAAATAAATTTAAGAATCCTACGATTAATATAAATCCTATTACTAATGGAATCCCACCAATTCCAGCTGTTTCTAAGAAGTCTGCTCCTTTTACAGCTAAAATTGTTCCTAAGTTTGTATATCCAAAATATGCTATAAATTGTGCTGCGAAGAATACTAAAACTATATATCCAGCCATTCCTTGCATTGATTTAGTTAGCATACCCATCACATCTGAATCATTTTTTATTGTTCCAATAGATTTACCATAAGCTAATCCTGGAAGTGCAAAGAAAATTACGATTATTGGTACTAATCCACTTCCTAAGAAGTTTTTACCTAATGCAAAATAAATTGGTACTAATAAAACTAACATAACTACTGTAGCCATTCCAGCCGATCTTAAAGCTTTTTTCTCTTCCACAGTAACTTCTTGGAAATCAATAGCTTCATCTCCTGTATATTTCCCTAATCTTGGCTCTACTATCTTATCATTAATTAAAGTTCCTAAGAAAGCAATTACAAATGTTGATGCCATCATAAAGTACCAGTTTGCTGTTGGTAAAACCTCATAAGTTGGATCAAGTATTTTTGCAGCTTCTGTTGAAATCCCTCCTAAAAGTGGATCGATTGTTCCAATTAATAAGTTAGCTGAGAATCCTCCAGAAACTCCAGCAAATGCTGCCGCTAATCCAGCAATTGGATGTCTTCCAAATGATAAGAAGATTAATGCTGCCAATGGTGGTAATACAACATATCCTGCATCTGATGCTACGTTTGACATAATTCCTAAGAAAATAACCATTACAGTTACTAATTTTTTAGGTGTAGATAATGCAACTTTTTTTAATATTGCTGCCATTAATCCAGATCTTTCAGCAATCCCTATTCCAATTATTGCTACAAGCACTGTCCCTAAAGGTGCAAATCCAGTAAAGTTTTTAACCATAGATGTAAATATATAGTTTACTCCCTCTTTAGTCATTAGAGATTTTGTTGATATAACCATCTCTTCTGTCTTCATTGTTTTACTATTAATTCCAACGAAATCAACAGACCAACCTAAAGCTCCACCTATTCCAGATATAATAATAACTACTACAGCTAATATTGCAAAAAGTGTAGCTGGATGTGGTAGGGCATTTCCTCCCTTTTCAATTATGTTCAAGAATTTGTCAATAAAACTCTTGTTATTAAGTTCGTTCTTTTTTAATTCAGCTTCCATTTTCCCCTCCATATTGATAATTTATTTTCATTTTATTATAAAATGATTAATAAACTTTCTACTATAGATAAAGGATACCATATTTTATATAAAATTAACAAGATTAATTTTATATATTTTTTATAAAAAAAATATATATTGTTCTGCAATTAGTACTTTTTACGAACATTTTTTGTATTTTTTATATTATTTTATACATTATTTAATTTTTTTAAATGATTTATCCAATGACGTTAAAATTTCATAAGAATCTTTTTTTACTAAAATATCATCTTCGATTCTTACTCCACCAAAATCTGGAATATAAATTCCAGGCTCAATTGTTATTACCATTCCCTCTTTTAATATTTTATTCTCCGCCTTAAAAGAAACTCCTGGATATTCATGAATTTGAAGCCCAATACCATGTCCTAATCCATGACCAAAATATTCTCCATATCCTTTTTCTTTAATAAAATCTCTAGCTACTGCATCTAATTCATGAACTGAAATTCCTGCTCTAACCTCTTTTATTGCTTTTTCATTTGCTTGTTTTACAATTTCATATATTTCTAAATGTTTTTCTGAGGGATTATTTCCTACATAAAATGTTCTTGTTATATCTGAAGCATATCCTTTGTAAAAACATCCATAATCTATTGTCAAAAAACCTTCTTCTATTTTTTTATCACTAGCTACACCATGAGGTAAAGCAGATCTTTCATTAGATGCTACAATAAGATCAAAAGATGGTTTTGAAGCTCCTAATTTTCTCATTTGATATTCTAGCTCTGCTGCAATCTCACTCTCTTTTACTCCAATTTTGATTTTAGGAATTGTTAATTCTAAAGCTTTTTCTGCAATTTCCACAGATTTTTTTATTATTTCTATCTCTTTTTCTGACTTGATTTCTCTTATCTTTGTAAAATTATCATCTAAATATACATATTCTAAACTTGGAAAATTGCTTTCAAAAAGTTTAAATTGATCTAGTGTTACATTTTGATTTTCAATACCTAATTTTTCAACTTTAAATTCTTTTAATATCTCTCCAACTTTTTTTAATGTCGATATATTTTCACAAATTAATTCATAACCATTTTTTTCTACTTGTTCCTTCCCCTGAGCTACATATCTAAAATCAGTTATAAAAAATTTCTTATCTCCTGCTACTAATGCTACTCCTGTTGTTCCTGTAAAACCTGTAAAATATCTCACATTAAGCATATTAGTAATTAAAACCGCATCAACATTTTTTTCTTTCATTAACTTTTCTAAATTCATTAAATTACCCCCTTAAAATATTATTTTTCCTCCACCCACTACTAAGTCATCACTATATATTACTAAATGCTGTCCTTTTGCATTTTGTGGATTTTCATTTTCATATTCAAAATATATTTTTTCGTTTTCTTTAATTACTTTACCATAAAAACCTTGGCTTGAAAACCTTGGCTTTGCTAAAACCCTCATTGATTTTAATTCATCAAAAGAAATATGAGTTTTGAAGTTTTCTAATTCTACTCTTTTTTTATATAACTCTGAATAATCACCTAAAATTATTTCATTTGTTTCTGGTAAAATATCAACAATAAAATATATTTTAGAAAATAAGACTCCTAATCCTCTTCTTTGACCGATTGTATATAATTGATATCCTTGGTGTTGACCTAAAATCTTTCCAGTTTTATCTAAATAGTTTCCAGGTTTAATCTTGTCACCTAACATTTTTTTTAAAAATTCTAGATATCCCTCTTTTGCAAAACATATACCTTGACTATCTTTCTTATCAAAAACTTTTACTCCATATTTTTTAGCTTTTTCTCTGACAATAGTTTTTTCATATTTAGCTAAAGGAAATATCATTCTTTCTATTATTTCAGGCTCTATTCTATACAACATATAACCTTGATCTTTTCTTACATCCTTTGGTTTTTTAAATAGATTTCTTTTAAATCTATTTTCTTTACTTATCTCACAATAATGACCAGTTGCTATATAATAGGCCTCTTTTAAATTAGCAATCTCTATTAATTTTTTTATTTTTATTATCTCATCACAAACTACGCAAGGTGATGGTGTCATCCCTTTTGAATATTCATCTATAAAATACTTTACAATTTTTTCATTAAATTCATCTACAATATCCAAAACTATATGCTCTATATTTAATTCTTTTCCAAGAGATATTGCATCTTTCAGATCTTGTGATTCTCTCTGCTCTTTACTAACTACTAAAGTAACTCCAATTACTTCAAATCCATCTTCTTTTAACATATATGCTGAAGTTGATGAATCTACTCCACCACTCAGTCCTAAAATTATTCTTTTCTTATTCATATTTTCCTCTATTTTTTCGATATGTGAATTGATCCAATATTATATTTTTTTATTTCATTTCCTACAAATACTTCTAACATTCCATCTTCTAAAATATCTCCTGCTATTCCACTTTCTTCTTTATCAAATGTAACAATATTTATTCTCTTACCGTATAGATAGTTAACTTCATTAATTTTTTCTAATATCTCTTTCCATTTTCCTTTTTTAAACTCTTGAAAATTATTATAAAAATCTTCAACAACAGTTACTATAACTTTGTCCAAATCATATATTTTACCTGTTTTTTCTCTCAGAGATATTGCAATATTTTTAGCTTCTTCTAAATTTAAATTATTTATATTTAAACCTATTCCAATAATATAATTATCTTTTATTTTTTCTACTAAAATTCCACTTATTTTTTTTTCATCTAAATATAAATCATTTGTCCATTTAAACTTATAATCTAAATTTTCTATTTTCTTTAATGAGTATAAAAGAGAGTATCCTATTAAAAGAGATAATTTCATATACTCCTCTTCTGGTATTTCTATATCATGTTTTAACACAAATGAAAACAATGCAGCTCCCTCTGTAGAAACCCACTTATTTCCTCTTCTTCCTCTTCCCAACGTTTGAACTTTTGCTATTGCTAAATCTCCTTCTGTTACATCAGACTTTTCTCTTAAAAACTTATTTGTAGAATCTATCTCGTCAAATTTATATATTTTCATTCTTTCTCCTTATAAAGAAAAAATTAGGCAGAATTCTGCCTAATTTTTTAGTCGTTATATCCCTCAGGATTTTCTTTATGCCACTTCCAAGCTGTTTCTATTATTGAATCTAACGATGCATACTTAGGTTTCCATTTTAACTCTTTCATCGCTTTCTCTGAACTAGCAACTAATTTCGCTGGATCTCCTGCTCTTCTTGGAGATACCTCTGCTGGTATTGGATGCTTCGTTACTTTTCTTGCTACATCTATAACTTGCTTAACTGAGAATCCCTCTCCATTACCTAAATTATAAACTGTGCTTTCTCCACCATTTTTTAATCTATCTAAAGCTAAAATATGTGCATCTACTAAATCCATTACATGAACGTAATCTCTTATACATGTTCCATCTTCAGTTGGATAATCATCTCCGTATATACCTATTTTTTCTCTCTTTCCTAATGCTACCTGTAATATTATTGGAATAAGATGAGTTTCTGGACTATGATCCTCTCCAATTTCTCCCGTTGGATAAGCCCCTGCTACATTAAAATATCTAAGAGCTGTGTACTTTATTCCATATGCATAGTCATACCATTTTAATAGTTTTTCAACCATTAATTTACTTTCACCATAAGGATTTGTTGGCAAAGTTTCATCTGTTTCTAAAATTGGTATATTTTTAGGTTCACCATATGTTGCTGCTGTCGATGAAAATACAATATTCTTTACATTGTATTCTTTCATTGTATTTAATAAGTTCATTGATCCAACTACATTATTTTCAAAATATTTAGCCGGATTTGTCATACTTTCTCCCACTAGAGAATCAGCTGCAAAGTGTATAACTCCTTCTATTTTATTCTCTTTAAAAACTTTTTTTAAAAACTCTACATCTCTTAAGTCTCCTAAAGCTAACTTTATATTCTCTGGAATAGCTTCCACATGCCCTGTTTGCATATTATCTAAAACAATTACCTCTCTTTTTGCTTCTAATAAAGCTTTTACTGCATGACTTCCAATGTATCCAGCTCCACCACAAACTAATATTGCCATCATTATCCTCCTATGGTTTTTTCTTTATTATATTTGCTTTTTAATGTCCAGTCAATCCTTTTAAAACTCTTTATGCTATATCTTATTTAATTTATTTAAAAAAGATTACATTTGTAAAAATAGCTAGATTATAAATCTAGCTATTTTTTACTATCTTATTTTATTTAAAATTCCCATTCCATATACAGGTCCTGTATGCGAAGCTATAGTTGCTCCTATTTCCATTCTACCTCTATAATCCAATTTTTTTGTTTTTTCTGCAATACTTCTCAATTGGTCTGCAGCCTCTAATTCACTACGAGTTCCACCCCAACCAGTATACATTATTATTGAATTTTTTTCATTTTTAATTAGCTTTTCCATATATGATAAAGCTCCTCTTTCTCCAAGAGCCTTCGCTTCAATACATACTTCTCCATTTTCTAATTTTAAAACTGGTTTAATTTTTAAGAATCCTCCAATTACTGACGATGCTCTTCCTATTCTTCCACCTTTTTCTAAATATGAAAGTTCTTTTACAACAAAATAAACTTTCATTTTACTTTTTGTTTCGTCAATCCATTCTATTATCTCGTCGAATGACTTTCCTTCCTTTACCATTTTTGCTGCTTCTAGAACTATATGTGCTAAAGCAAATGTTACTACTTTAGAATCCACTATAGCAATATCATCCTCTTTATTTAGCATTCCTCTTGCTACTCTAGCAGCTTGTTGAGTTCCACTTAATTTACTTGAAATATGAATTGAAATTATTTTTTTATAACCTTTTTCAAGTAACTTTTCATAAAGTTCTTTAAACTCAGCTGGTGATGGTTGAGATGTTTTTGGAACTATATTTTCTTTTAATAATTGTTTCCAAAACTCCCCTTTAGAAATATCTACACCATCTCTATAATATGTATCTCCTGCTAACTTTATTTTTAACGGGATTATGTCCACATCTAAGCCTTTTATCATATCTGGTGTTAAATCTGACGTAGAATCTGTTACAATGGCAATTTCAGGCAATTCAGGGTTTCTATTTGTTATATATATATAGTATGGATAATTTTCCTGTCCTATTACTAAATCTGAATATTTAACTGTAGATTTTATTCCTTTAAGAATTTTATTTGCTTCCTCAGTAGAACCTTTTCCAATACATGCAAATATATTTAATGTTTCACTATTTACACACTCTTTATATGTATTTTCTATAATCTCTTCTAATGTAGCTGCTCTTAATTTTATTTTTCCATTAATTAATGCTATATAATCTCCTTGAGATATCAATAAGTCATCAACTTTTGTGTCTCTAACTGCTTGTGTTATCTCAATAGAAGTATTAAATGGAAGTTGCTTTAAGATTTCATCCATTCCAAAATCTTTATTTTTTACAACGTACTCTCCTTCTAACATTGTTTTAGTTTCTAAAACAGTAACCTCTTTAGAAGATCTTTCTGCTGCCATTTTAGCAGATGATATGATATTTTTATTATTTGGTAAAATAACTATCTTATCAGCTTTTATTTTATTAATTCCTTCTTCTATATCAGCAACACTAGGATTTTGTGTTTGTCCTCCTATTAATACAGCTGTAGCTCCATTATCTAAGAATAAATTACCTAGTTCCATATTATCAACAATAGCAAAATATGCTATAGGTTTACTATTTTCATTTTGAACTAGAACTTTACCTTTTTTATCAATTTTATACTGTTCAGCATCTGCTAAAAGCATATTTTTATGCTGAATCTCCATATTGTCGATTTTTATATTTGATAAATTACCTAATTTACCAGCTATCTCTAAAACTGCTCCTGGGTTATTTGTATGTATATGAGTCTTTGTTTTCTTTGATGTTTGAGCACATACCATAGAATCTCCAAAATTTACTATTTTAGATTTATAGTCATCTAAATCAAAATCTCCAGACTCAATTACAAACTCTGTACAATATTTAAATTTTATATCTTCAAACACATGATTTCCAGAGTGTTCCATTATATCTTTTCTCTTAGCTTGAGATTGAACTATTCTCTCTAAATCGTGAAGCATTTCTGGATCTGTAATTGACTTTTCAAACCCTTCTAAAATATAGAATATTCCCTGTCCTCCAGCGTCTACTACACCAGCTTCTTTTAATTTGGGCAATTGATTTGGTGTCTCTTCTACTGCTTCTTTTGCTGCCTCTTTTAAGTAAACTAAAAATGGAATAAAGTCATCTGATGGACCATTATAGATTTCAGCTTCCTCTGCAACTCTTCTTATAACAGTTAGCATTGTTCCTTCTACAGGCTCACTTACAGCTTTATATGCCTTCTCTTTAGCTAATCTAAAAGCTATCTTTACATCATCTACTGTAACTTCCTCTTTAGTTCTAACTCCCTCTAAAAATCCTTGAATAATTTGAGATAAAATTGTTCCAGAATTTCCTCTTGCTCCTAAAAGAATTGCTTCTGAAACTATATCTGCTAACTCTTCCATATCTGGCTCATGATTTAACTTTATTAATTCATTTTCAACTGCTTGTAATGTCATAGACATATTTGTTCCTGTATCTCCATCTGGTACAGGATATACATTTAAATCGTTTAAAACATCTGAATATTTTGATAACCATCTACTTGCAGCTATCAATAACTTTGTTAGCCTAGTAGAGTTTAATACCTTTACTTCTATATTCATTATTTTCCTCCATTTTTAGAATGTTGGTGGATTTACCACCCAAAGAGCTCTAGCTCTTTTATCTGAATTATTTTTAAATCTATGTTTTTGACTAGATTTAAAATAGAAACTATCTCCTTCATGTAAACTATGAACCGTTTCTTCTATATATATATCTAAACTTCCTTCAAGAATAAATATAAACTCTTCTCCATGGTGAGTGTAGTAACTTCTTCCACTTTCACCACCAGGACCAATCTCATATAAAATTGGCTCCATACTTTTCTCTATATTTGATGATGTTAATAAAGAAATTGTTGTATTTGAATCAACACTTTCTACATATTTTCTTTCTTTTGCTCTAATTAAATCAGAATTTTTCTTTACTTCTTCGTCTTCAATTAGATAACTAACTCTTACATCTAATGAATTTGCTATTTTTTTTAAGTTCTCAATTGAAGGAGATGCTTTTCCTTGCTCTATTTGTGATAAAAAACTAGCTGATAAATCAACCATTGTTGCTAACTCTCTTAATGATAACGATTTTTCATTTCTACTTTTTTTTATTCTCTCTCCTATACTCACTTTTTATTCATCCTCCTCTAAGATTTTATATAGTTCAAATAGACTATGGAGAACTGCTTTTTTTCTTATCTTTTCCCTATCCCCTGTGAAATTGAATTTAAAGCTTACCATTTTTTCTTTAACTTTAATTCCAATATAAACTAATCCTACAGGTTTTTCCTGACTTCCACCATCAGGTCCTGCAATTCCTGTCGTAGAAATTCCTACATCGGTTGTTAATCCATTCACCATTTTTTCTGCTACTTCTTTACTAACAGCTCCATATTTTTCTATTAAATTTTTATCTACTTTTAATCGACTTACCTTTGATTCATTACTATATGTTATTATTCCCTCTTGAAAATATTTTGATATTCCTGGTATTGTTACAATTCTTGAAGATAACATTCCTCCTGTACACGATTCCGCTACAGAAAATGAATAGTTTTTCTTTTTTAATATATTAAAAATTTTATCCTCAATTCTTTCTTTATCTTCTCCTAATATATATTTTCCTATACTATTATATATCTTTTCCTTAATTTTTTCCACTGCGATTTTATGTCTATTTGATGTCTGCATTCTAACTATTATACCATAATCTTTTACTAAAAATTCATATTCTATATTTGGGTCAATAAAATACTCTTTGATTTTCTCTTCTAGTATTGATTCTGGAATTCCAGAAACTATTATATCTTTAATATATATCGGATCTAACTCCACACAAAATCTCTCTGTATAAAATTTTAAAAATTTGGGAAACATATTATACAACTCTCTAGGCACTCCTGGAAATGCTACAATTCCATCAATATAGAATGCTGGTGCCATTCCTACATCATTTTTTATAGAAATTGCTCCTTCTGGTTTTTCTACCTCTTTATGGTTTTTATCTAAAAATTGAATATTTAGTTTTTTAAATTTTTCTTTTAATTCTTCTAATTCACTTTCATCTATTATAAATTTTTTATTTAAAAATTTTCTTATTGCTTCTTTAGTTAGATCATCATCTGTTGCACCTAGTCCTCCAGATAATATTACTAAATCACTTGTTTCTTTAGCAAATATTAAAGCTTTTTCTATTTTCTCTAATGAATCCCCTACAGTTAATTTAAAATCTATTTTTATTCCAACTTTATTTAACTCTTCAGCCATAAATACACTATTAGTATCTAAAGTTGCTCCATTTAAAAGTTCTGTTCCTACTAATATTAACGTACATCTCATTTTATCTACCTCTTAGAAAAATATTGTCCATATACAAACCATTAAAAAATTTCCAATAACTCCAGCTAAAAAATCATCTAAAACTACTCCTACACCATTTCCAAAAAATTGTGATTTATAAATTGGTCCTATTTTAGTTATATCGAAAAATCTGAAAATTATAAATCCAATTATTATAGCCATGATAGTTTGAAATATGCCTACTGGATTTATTAAAAAAAGTGTTGTCAAAAATCCAAGCACTTCGTCTATAACAACTTTTTGTGGATCTTTTTCTTTAAAAATTTCTCTTTCTGCTATATCACAAACGTAAACAGAAATCGCAAAAAATGTCATCAAAAACATAAAATAAAAAGAATTATAAATCATATTATTAGGAAATATTTTTTTTAAAAGTACTAATCCTATGTATATCGGAATTCCTCCTAAAGTACCAAAAGTTCCTGGAGCTACAGGCATCTCTCCTAACCCAAACACTGTGGCTAAATTTTTTACTACTTTTCTATTCATTAAAACACTCCTTTTTCATAGTTATAAGGCTTATATATTCCCTTTCCATCTAGAATATCTTTTATCTCTTCAGGTGTTTCGGTTGTAAATTCTAAAACTAATTCAGAGATTCCAATCTTTTCTAAATATTTTCTATCTTTAAGTATATTTAATGGTTTTTCTAAATAAATCTCACTATTTCCTATACTATTTTTTATTATTGTAAACTTATCTCCTTGCTCATTTTCTATAATCTTTACTTCTTCATCTCCTAAAGATAGCTCTGTATACATAGCTCTTGGTCTTCCATAAGCTAATATAGCTTTTTTTATTTTTGTTTCTCCTATCTCTTCCAATCTTCTATAACTAATTTCAGGAGAAACTATAATTGTATCTATTTTCTCTATATTAGAGAAGTGGTCAAAGGCATAACGATTTGATATATTTAAATTCCATCCCAGTGTTATTTGTGTATTTTTATTTTCTAAAGCTTGATATAAATTACTTGCCATTTTATTTGATAAATCTATTTTTTCTAAATTCTCTTCTCTTGCTACATCATATCCTTTAAAATATATTTTATCTATTCCATAAGAATTTAAAATATTTTTTTGCTCTTCTGTTGAAACTATTGCTGATAGTATACTGTTTTTTTCACTAGACTCTATTTTAGAAAGTTTTATTAACTCATTACAACTTTCTTTTCTATAACTTAATATTAACTTCTCTAAAAGAAGCTTTACTGCATCTCTTTTTAATTGTTTCAACATAGAAATTGGTAAAAACATATTCTCGTCTATTTCAATATTTTTTATAAATCCAGTAAATGTTGTGTCTCCTATCTCTAATAATTTTTCACTTATAATATCTTGTGATGTACCTTTATTTTTAGCTTGTTCTATTATACCTTGACTTTCTAATGATACTTTTATTAGTTCAAATTTATTATTTAATGTTGAAACTATTATTTTTGCTTTCTCTCCAATTTTTCCTTTAAACTCTATATCTATAACATGTTTTTTATCTGTTATTTTCATTTTTGATTCAATAAAATCACTAATTTCTTTAGAATAGTTTCTATATACATACTTTGTTTCTTTTGGAATATCTTTCAATACTAATGTTTCTCCAGCATTAGCTTCTCTCTTATTTCTTTCAAATCTGGTATCTATTTTATTTATATAAGTCCCACCAATTTTTTCATAATCTTTAGATAAAAAAGTTACTCCATCTCCTAAGATTATTCTTTCTTTTAATTTTAGTTCTTTACCGTTTAATTCACCTAGATTTTTTCCTAAATGACTAGCAAAGCTCTTATTCATTATATCTTTTCTATCTTTATAAAAATAGCCAGTACTATATCCTCTATTAAATATTTGTGAGCTTTTCTCTTCAATATTATTTCCATTAATTAATTCTTTATAATAATTAACCGTTTGAAACACATAATTAGGTTCTTTCATTCTTCCTTCTAACTTAATACTATCTATCCCTATTTCTTTTAATTTTTGAATTTCATCGTATCCATACAATTGATCTTTTGGACTTAATGTATATCCTTCATCATTGCCATCACAAGTATACTTTTTTCTACAAGGTTGTGCACACATTCCTCGATTTCCACTACGTCCTCCTATAAAACTACTCATATAGCAATTCCCTGAATAAGATATACATAGTGCTCCTGAAACAAATATCTCTAATTCAATATTGCTTTTTTCTCTTATTTCTTTTATTTCTTCAAATGTTAATTCTCTTGGTAAAACTACTCTTTCAAAACCAATAGATTTTAAATAATTTGCTTCTATATGATTTGCTACAGTCATTTGAGTACTTCCGTGTAATTCTAAGTCAGGAAAATTAACTTTTATAAATTCTGCTAATCCAAAATCCTGAACAATAACTGCATCTAATCCATATTTATAAAGTTCTCTTAAATTTATAGCTATTGCTTCTATCTCAACATCCATCATTATAGTATTCAATGTTAAGAAGACTTTTACTCCTCTTGCATGTGCATAATCTAATGCTTCTTTATACTCTTCTAAAGTCAAATTTACAGCATTTCTTCTTGCACCAAAACCTTTTAATCCCATGTATATCTCATCTGCACCTGCTTTTATAGCAGCGTGAAATCTTTCAATGCTTCCTGCTGGAGCAACTATTTTCATATTTTTCCTCTTTCTATATCTTTGATTATTTTTTCTATTTTTTGTTTTAACTTCTCTAAACTTCCATTATTTTCAATTAAAATATCTGCTTTCATATTTCTTTCTTCTCTAGACATTTGAGCAGATATTATTTTCTTTATTAAAGGAATATCAATATTATCTCTATTTTTAATTCTTTCTATTTGAACGTTTAAATCTATATCTACTACCATTACCTTATCACAATATCTTTGTAAATTAACTTCAAATAATAATGGAATATCAAAAATTACAATTTCTTTTCTATCTTTATATTCTAAATATTTTTTTTTATATATATCTACAACTTTAGGGTGGACTATTTCATTTAAGATTTTTAATTTTTTTGAATTATTAAAAACCTCCTTTTTTAATAATTCTTTATCTACAGAATTATTTTTTAAATTTATAAACTCTTTTCCGAATTTTTCTTTTATTTCCTCTTTTACTTCTTCGGTTTCTAAAATGTCTTTGGCAATTAAATCAGCATCAAAAACTTTAATTCCCATAGATAAAAATATTTTACTAACTGTAGATTTTCCACTTCCTATACCACCAGTTAATCCTAATATCATTGTCATCTCCTTAAAATAGAATATATTATATTCTAACATATTTTCTGATTTTTTTTATAAAAAAAAGAGTGAAATCTTAATTTCACTCTTGGTTTTATATATATATTAAGCTGCAGTTACTTCTTTAGCTATTGGTCCTTTATTCCCTTCCTCAACTATAAATGAAACATTTTGACCCTCTTCTAAAGTTCTAAATCCATCCCCGATAATTCCAGTAAAGTGTACGAAATAATCTTTCCCCTCTTCACATGTTACAAAACCAAATCCTTTTTCTTTGTTAAACCATTTAACAGTTCCCTTTAACATCTTAACCTCCGAATAATATAAAAGTATATATAAGTCCCCCTAGGCACTTTATGGATATATTATACATTAAAGACCTTTAATTTGCAATACATTTTGTTTGTTTTTTGAAGAAAAAAAAGTTTTTGTATACAATAATTAAAATTTAGGACATTTTTTTTATTTTGTTTATTATTATAGTATTTGAATAAAAAAAGAGAACTACAATGTAGTTCTCTTTTAAAATGAATTAGAATTAAACTAATTCAATTATAGCCATCTCAGCAGAATCTCCCTTTCTTACAGAAGTTCTGATGATTCTTGTGTATCCACCGTTTCTCTCAGCGTACTTTGGTGCTAAATCATTAAATAACTTAGCTACAGCCTCTTCGCTTCTTAAGAAAGCGAAAGCTTGTCTTCTGTGCGCAAGAGTTCCTTTTTTACCAAGAGTAACCATTCTCTCAGCAAACTTTCTAAGCTCTTTTGCTCTAGTAACAGTAGTTTCTATTCTATCTGATAAAATTAGAGATATTGTTAAGTTCATTAACATAGCTTTTCTATGGTCAGCTCTTCTCCCTAACTTTCTATATGATTTATTGTGGTTCATTAGTCAGTTAGCCTCCTTATCTAATTATTCTACAGATCCGTTTCCATTTAGATCGAACCCAAGTTCTTTCATTTTTTCAAGGATCTCATCTAGTGATTTTCTTCCTAGATTCTTTATTTTTAGAAGTTCGTTCATTGACATTCTCGCCAACTGTCCAACTTCTTCTATTCCAGCTTTCTTTAAACAGTTAAATGATCTAACTGTTAAATCTAGCTCTTCTATTCTTGTATTTAATACATCATCAGCCTTAGCAGTTGATGTAGGAGTTTCCTCCTCTTCCTCAAGATCTACTCTTAAGTGATCCATTCTATTTCCTAAGTCAAGGAACGGATCTAAATGATACTTTAGAAGCTCTATTGCATAAGAAATAGCATCTCTTATCTCAACACTTCCGTCTGTTTCTATGTTTAAAGTTAACTTATCGAAATCAGTCATTCTTCCAACCATTGTATCCTGAACTGAGTAAGATACTTTTCTAATTGGTGTATATATAGCATCAACTGCTATAAAGTCTACAGCCCAATCTTTCTTCTCTATCTCTTCAGCAACAACAAATCCTTCACCAGTATCAACTATGAATTCCATATCTATCTCTCTATCTGTAGTTAATGTACAAATAATTTGATCAGGATTTACAATCTCTAATCCGATATCTGGTATTATATCAGCAGCTGTAACAGTCTTAGGTCCCTTTGCAGAAAGAGTCATTTTTCTTTCTCCAGCAGTTTCTGCCTTTATTACTACCTCTTTTACATTTAGCATTATTTCAGTTACAGCCTCTTTAACACCTTCCATAACTGAAAACTCGCTTAGTACTCCGTCGATTCTAACACCTTTAACGGCAGCACCAGGTATAGATGATAGTAAAACTCTTCTCAAAGCATTACCAATTGTATGTCCATATCCTCTATATAAAGGTTCTATAACATATTGACCAGAAAAGTCACTTGTTTTTAATTCGGTAATGTTAATACCCTTAGCATGTTTTTCTATTTTTAACATTTAATCAACTCCTGTCAAAGGATTTATTATCTTGAATAGAACTCAACTATTAAAGCTTCGTTTAGATCGAAATCTAAATCGTCTTTAGTTGGGTTCTGAAGAACTTTTCCTGCGAAGTTAGCTTTATCTAACTCTAACCATGCTGGAACTGTTTTCTCTTCTACTGCAGATTTGATTAACTCGATATTTTTTGAGTTCTCAATTACAGATACTACATCCCCTGCTTTTACTCTATAAGATGCGATGTTAACTCTTCTTCCGTTAACAGCAACGTGTCCGTGAGACACTATTTGTCTAGCTTGTCTTCTAGTTTTAGCGAATCCTAGTCTGTAAACTACGTTCTCTAATCTTCTCTCTAAATATTGGATTAAAGTTAAACCAGTAACTCCATCCTTTCTTGAAGCCTCATCATATAATTTTCTGAATTGCTTCTCCATTACATTGTATATAAATTTAGCTTTTTGCTTTTCGTTTAACTGAATTGCATACTCTGTAGGCTTTCTATTTGCATTTGGTCTTGGCCCTCTATTAGAAGATTTGTTAACTCCTAAAACAACTGGGTCGATTCCAAGAGCTCTACATTTCTTTAAAACAGGTTGTCTATTTCTTGCCATCTCTTTATTGTTCCTCCTTACACTTAATAAATTTCTACGATAATGAGCTTAGAAAAGTGTACTACACTCTTCTTCTTTTTGGTGGTCTACATCCGTTGTGTGGAACTGGAGTTACGTCAGTTATCTTTGTAACCTCTAATCCTGCTGCCTGTAGAGATCTTATACATGCTTCTCTACCTGATCCAGGTCCTTTCACTTTTACTTCAACCTTCTTCATTCCGTTTTCCATTGCAATATGAGCTGCTTGCTCTGCTGCGATTTGAGCTGCGAATGGAGTTCCTTTTTTAGTTCCCTTAAAACCAGAAGTTCCTCCTGATTTCCAGCTTACTACTTTACCTTCCACATCAGTAATTGCTACTATTGTGTTGTTGAAAGTTGAGTGTATATGAGCTACTCCGTTAGGAATATTTTTCAATTTCTTCTTGATTTTAGCTACTTTCTTCTTAGCCAATTTAGCTACCTCCTTACGATAAAATTCCGTTCTTATATACTACAATTAGCTTTAAACTATCTCTTTATAGGCTTTTTAGGTCCTTTTCTAGTTCTTGCATTTGTTTTTGACTTTTGTCCTCTTACTGGTAAGTTCATCTTGTGTCTTGAACCTCTGTAACATCTAATGTCCATAAGTCTCTTTATTGCAAGTCTGATCTCTTTTCTAAGATCTCCCTCTACCTTGATAGTTTCAACAATGGCTCTGATTTTGTTTAACTCTTCTTCAGTTAAATCCTTTACTCTAGTGTCAAAGTTTACTCCTGCTTCTGTTAATACTTTTTGTGAAGTTGGTTTTCCAATTCCGTAAACGTAAGTTAGAGCAATCTCTATTCTTTTGTTTCTAGGAATATCTACTCCTGCGATTCTAGCCAAAATTTTTCCTCCTCTTCCGAAAATTTTATATATCCGTCAGTATATTAACTGACTAAGACTTTCTTCGGTATGCCTCTTTCGAGTACTAGCTCTACAGCCTAACATACCTTTACAGTACTTCCCATGTCAGTACTAGTTTGCAAAACTTTTCAAGTTATCCTTGTACTTGTTTGTGCTTAGGGTTTTCACAGATTACTCTGATTTTCCCGTGTCTCTTGATAACTTTACATTTGTCACAAATAGGCTTAATTGATACTCTTACTTTCACTTAATTACCTCCTCTCGTGATCATAACTTTACTTTTTTCTGTATACTATTCTTCCCCTAGATAAATCATATGGAGAAATTTGTACCGTTACTTTGTCTCCAGGTAAAATTTTAATATAATTCATTCTCATTTTACCAGAGATGTGCCCTAAAATTGTGTGTCCATTTTCTAATTCAACCTTAAACATCGCATTTGGAAGGGCCTCTAATATAGTTCCTTCTAATTCGATAACATCCTTTTTCGACATACTACCTCCTATCGAACAGAAATTCATATTATTTTAACATTTATTTTACAAAAAGTCTAGTTAATTTTTAACATTTTTATTGTTATTTTTATTAATCTAACTCAGTTAAAACAACAGGTTTTCCATCTATTATGGCAACAGTGTGCTCGAAATGCGCTGAACGCTTTCCATCTCTTGTTACTACTGTCCATCCATCATTAGTTATATTCACTTTGTAAGTTCCAACATTAACCATTGGTTCTATAGCTAAAACCATACCTTCCTCGATTTTTAACCCTCTACCTTTTCTACCAAAGTTTGGGATACAAGGATCTTCATGCATAGCTTTTCCTACTCCGTGCCCAGCAAAATCTTTAACTACAGTGAATCCATTTGACTCTACATATTTTTGGATTGCATTTCCTACGTCACCAAGTCTATTTCCTGCAATTGCTTCTTCAATTCCAATTCTTCTTGCTTCTCTAGTAACATCAATTAATTTTTGTGATTCTTCATCAATTTCACCAACTGCGTATGTTATTGCTGAATCTCCATAAAATCCATCTATTCTTGCTACTACATCAACACTTACAATATCTCCATTTTGAAGAATTTTATCATTTTTTGGAACTCCATGAACTACTTCTTCATTTACAGAGATACAAGAACCTGCCGGATAAGGATTTATTGGTCCTCCTACACCTATTGTAGCTGGTTCTGCACCATTTTCAATTAAATATTCCTCAATAATTTTATTTAATTCATATGTTGAAATTCCAGGTTTTATATACTTTGGTAGATATTCTGTATATAATCTTGCAATTAATTGACATGGTTTTTTTATTTTTTCTATTTCTTCTCTAGTTTTTATTATAACCATAATTTTCCTTTCTGGTTTTCTAAAGTTATCCTAAAATATTAAAGATTTCCTTTGCAATTTCATTTATTTCTTTAGTTCCGTCTAACTCTACCATTACTCCTCTTTCAGAGTAGAAATTAAATAGAGGTGCTGTTTGCTCATGATATGCAGATAATCTTTTTTCAACAGTGTCCTTATTATCATCTTTTCTTATGATTAAGTCTGATCCACAGTAGTCACATTTACCCTCTACTTTTGGTGGATTATTTTCAATATGGAAAGATGCTCCACAGTTTGGACAAACTCTTCTTCCAACTACTCTTCCAACTATTAATGAATCAGGAACATTTAAAGAGATAACTTTATCTAAATTCATATTTAATTCTTTTAATAGTACCTCTAATGCTTCTGCTTGCGCTAATGTTCTTGGGAATCCATCTAAAATAAATCCTTTTTTACAGTCTTCCTGTGATAATCTATCTTTTATTATTCCTATTATAGTTGAGTCTGGAACTAATTTTCCTTCATCCATAAATTTCTTAGCTTCCATTCCCATTTCAGTTCCTTCTGATATAGCAGCTCTTAGCATATCACCAGTTGAAATTTGTGGAATTCCATACTTATCAATTATGAATTTTGCTTGTGTTCCTTTTCCAGCACCTGGTGCTCCGAATAACATTATATTCATTACATTCATCTCCTTTATTAAAAATAAAAAGGGCACGACATATGCCGTGCCAAGATTTTATAAAAATCCCTTATACTCTTTCATGATAAGGTGAGCATCTATCTGTTGTACAGTATCTAGTGCTACCCCTACTACTATTATTATCCCTGTTCCACCAAAGAATATTGGTAGTCCAAAAGCTTTAAATAGTACCATAGGTGCAATTGCGATTAAAGCTAAAAATATAGCTCCACCCCAAGTTATTCTAGTTACAACTCCTTCAAGATAATCAGCCGTATCTGCTCCAGGTCTAATACTTGGAATCGTACCTCCACCTTGCTTTAAGTTTTCTGCAACCTTTTCAGGATCAAAAACTATTGAAGTGTAGAAGAACGAGAAGAATATAATTACAGCAGCATATAGTATTAAATATACAGGATGCTGGTCACCAAATATTCTAGCAAGTATTACCTTTCCAGAAAACTCTCCGGGAAGCATGTTTACTACTAAAGAAGGTATCATCATCACCACTGAAGCGAAAATTACAGGCATTACTCCTGAACTATTTAACTTCAATGGAATATATGAATTCTGACCCATTCCATTATTTCCAGCAAATCCTCTTCCTACATAGTGAACTGGTATTTTTCTTTGCCCTAATTGGAATACAACAATTCCCGCAATTGTTATAATTGCAGCAATCCCCACTAATAACAAAACAGGAATAAGAAACTTACTCCCTCTCATATCTTGTATAGTTTGAATAACAGCTCCTGGAGCTCCTGAAATAACATTTAAAAAGATTAGTAGCGAAACTCCATTACCTATACCTTTGATAGATATTTGTTCCCCTACCCACATTAAAAATATTGTTCCTGCCGTTAAAGTTGTTATTGTTGTTAAGAAAAATGTAAACCCTGGTGTTGTTACTAATCCTACCGATTGTAACCAAGTGCATACCCCAATTCCTTGGACTATAGCTATTACAATTGTTAGGTATCTAGTCCATTGAGTAATCTTATTTCTTCCTGATTCTCCCTCTTTTTGAATCTCTTCAATTTTAGGAATAATTACAGCAAGTAAACTAAATACGATTGATGAATTGATATATGGTACAATTCCCAATGCAAATATAGATACTCTTTGGAAAGCCCCACCTGAGAACATATTAATATATCCTAGTAAATCACTTTGCGCAGTCATTTGAGCCAAACGATCAATGTCCACACCAGGAGCAGGGATATATGTCCCTACCCTAGCTACTAGGAACATTAATAAGGTGAAGATGATTCTCTCTCTCAGTTCCGGAATTTTAAATATACCTCTAAGCTTCGTTTCAAACTTTTCAATTAAACCCAAAATTCTTCACCTCACATTGAAATAACTAGTCTTTTAATTACTTGTTATTTTTTGCTACATCAGCAAAAGTTTTAACTTCAAGAATCTCTACAGATCCACCTTTTGCTTCGATAGCTGCTTTCGCAGAAGCAGAAACTTTGTGAGCTTTTACAGATACTTTCTTCTCTAGCTCTCCGTTTCCTAAAACTTTGATTCCAGCAAGAGTTTTCTTGATAACACCAGCAGCTACTAATAACTCTGGAGTTACTTCTGTTCCCTCTTCGAATCTATTTAAATCACATAAGTTTATTATTGCATAATCTTTTCTGAATATTGCGTTAGAGAATCCTCTCTTTGGAGTTCTTCTGTATAAAGGCATTTGTCCACCCTCGAAGTAAGGTTTTACCCCTCCTCCAGCTCTAGAGTTTTGTCCATTGCTTCCTTTTCCAGCAGTCTTTCCTAATCCAGAAGACTCTCCTCTTCCGATTCTTTTTCTAGCTTTTCTTGGTACAGAAGGCTTTAATTCATTTAATTTCATTGATTATTGCACCTCCTCTACTTTTATTAGGTAAGATATTTGAGCAATTTTTCCCATTAATTCTGGAGTTACATTGTGCTCTCTAACATCATTCATCTTCTTAAGCCCTAGCGACTTTGCAGTTGCTATATGGTTAGGCTTTCTTCCGATTATGCTTTTTACAAGCTCTATTCTAAGCTTTGCCATCTTTTTTTACCTCCTAGCTTAAGATTTCCTTTACTTCTTTTCCTCTTAAAGCTGCAACTTCTTCAGCAGTTCTTAATGCTGCTAATCCTTCAATTGTAGCTCTTGCAACGTTGAACTTATTTCTTGATCCTTTAATTTTTGTAAGGATGTTATGTACTCCTGCTAACTCAAGAATCTCTCTACAAGATGATCCTGCGATAACTCCAGTACCTTCATAAGCTGGTGCCATCCATATAGATGTTGCTCCCCATTTACCAACGATTTCGTGAGGAATAGTAGTTCCTTTTAATGAAACCTTTACCATGTTTTTCTTAGCAGAAGCGATTGCTTTTCTGATTGCATCAGGTACACCATTCGCTTTTCCTAGTCCTATTCCTACGTTTCCTTCAGCGTCTCCTACAGCAGCTAAAACAGAGAAAGATATAGTTCTTCCTCCTTTAGTTGTCTTAGAAACTCTAGAAATCTTCAATAATTTCTCTTGAAATTGTTTTTCTTCTTTAACTAACTTAGACAAGTGAAGTCCTCCTCTCTACAAGAATTAGAATTTAAGTCCTGCTTCTCTTGCAGCCTCTGCAAGGGCAGCTACTCTTCCTGTGTATTTATATCCAGATCTGTCAAATACTATAACAGATATTTCTTTTGCTACAGCTCTTTCAGCGATTGCTTTTCCAACAAGCTTAGCAGACTCGATGTTTCCACCGTGCTTTACATTTCCTTTGATCTCTTTATCGATAGTAGATGCAGAAACTAAAGTTACTCCATTTACGTCATCAACTAATTGAGCAAAAATGTTGTTGTTTGATCTATATATAGAAAGTCTTGGTCTCTCAGCTGTACCAGAAATCTTGCTTCTGATAGATAAGTGCTTTCTTCTTCTAATAGCGTCTCTATTAACTCTCTTAAACAACTTTTTAACCTCCTTATTCTCAGCACACTAACCTTTTTTAGTTAGTATTATGATTTCTTACCTTCTTTTCTTCTGATTACTTCGTCAGAATACTTAACTCCTTTTCCTTTGTAAGGCTCTGGAGCTCTCTTAGATCTGATGTCAGCAGCAACTTGTCCTACTACATCTTTCTCTATTCCTTCAATGTGGATAGTTGTATTTTTCTCAACTGTCATTTTGATTCCTTCAACAGCATTGATTACAACTGGGTGAGAATAACCTAAAGCCATCTCTAATCCAGCATTTTTCTCAGTAGCTCTGTATCCAACTCCAACAAGTGTAAGAGTTTTCTTGAAACCTTCAGATACTCCAACAACCATGTTGTTTAAAAGTGCTCTTGTAGTTCCGTGTATAGCTCTTACAGCTGGTAGATCGTTTGGTCTTGCAACTGTGATCTCATTGTTTTCTACATTTATTGTTAACTCTTCGTTAAATTTTTTAGTTAAAGTACCTTTAGGTCCTTTTACAGTAACTACGTTTCCTGCAGCTAATGTAACTTCTACCCCAGCAGGTACCACTATGATCTTTTTACCTACTCTTGACATATGGCTACCTCCTAGTTATTACCAAACGAATGCAAGAATTTCTCCACCCATGTTCTCTCTTCTAGCAGTTCTATCTGTTACGATTCCTTTAGAAGTTGAAACAATAGCGATTCCTAAACCTGATAATACTCTTGGCATATCCTCTACAGAAGAATAAACTCTTCTTCCTGGCTTAGATATTCTCTTGATTCCTTTGATTACTCTTTCTTTTCCGTCATACTTTAAGTATACTCTTATATTCTTTTTATTTCCATCTGTTACAATTTTGTAGTTAGAAATATATCCCTCTTCTTTTAAAATCTCAGCGATTCTCTCTTTTACGTTAGAGTGAGGAACATCTGTTTTCTCATGCATTACAGCATTTGCATTTCTAACTCTTGTTAACATATCTGCAATTGGATCTGTTAAAAACATCTATTAAATCCTCCTTTCATCAATTACCAAGATGACTTCTTCACACCTGGAATAAGTCCAGCACCTGCTAATTGTCTGAACTTAACTCTCGAAATTCCGAATTCTCTCATGAATCCTCTTGGTCTTCCATCTAATTGACATCTATTTTTCTTTCTAACTTCTGAAGAGTTCTTAGGTAATTTGTTTAGCTCAAACATAGCTTCCATATCTCCCTCGTTGATTCTCTTCTTCAGCTCAGCTCTTTTTTCAGCATATTTGTCGCATAAAGTTGTTCTTTTAACTTCTCTAGCGATCATTGACTTTTTAGCCATTTATTATTAACCTCCTCACTATTTACTTTTTAAAAGGCATTCCGAATGCCTTAAGTAAAGCTCTTCCTTCTTCATCTGTTTTAGCTGAAGATACTATAGTGATAGACATTCCTAAAAGCTTGTCAACTTTATCAAATTCGATCTCAGGGAAAACTAATTGATCTCTTAATCCTAAAGAGTAGTTTCCTCTTCCGTCGAATGAATCCGCTGGAACTCCTTCGAAGTCTCTTACTCTTGGAAGAACTACATTTACTAATCTATCTAGAAAATCGTACATTCTCTCTTTTCTTAAAGTAACTTTTGCACCGATTGGCATTCCTTCTCTTAACTTAAATCCAGCTTCTGATTTTTTTGCTTTTCTTACAACTGGCTTTTGTCCTGTGATTATTGCTAAATCAGCCATTGCAGCATCGATTAACTTAGAGTTTTGAGTTGCCTCTCCTACTCCCATGTTAACAACGATTCTGTCTAATTTTGGACATTCCATAACGTTAGATAATCCTAACTCTTTTATTAAGTTAGCAACTATTGTTTCGTTATATAACTTATGATATCTAGAAACGTATTTAGACACTTACGTTCTCCTCCTCTCTTATAAAGTTTCTCCAGATACTTTAGAGTATCTTACTTTTTTACCGTCCACAAACTTGTATCCAACTCTAGTTGGTTTACCAGCTTTCTCATCAAATAACATTACTTTTGAAGAGAACATTGGAGCTGGTTTAGTTACAACTCCACCTTGTGGGTTTATTTGTGAAGGTTTCATATGTTTTGTGATCATATTGATGTTCTCAACAACGATCTTTCCTTTTTTAGGGAATACTTTTAAAACCTTACCTGTTTTTCCTTTATCTTTTCCAGATATTACGTAAACTGTATCTCCAGTTTTTACATGTAATGACTCTGGTACAAATTTAATCTTAGGTTTAGCCACGACAATTAGCCTCCTCTCTCAATTATATTACTTCTGGAGCTAGTGAAACTATCTTCATGAAGTCTTTAGCTCTTAATTCTCTTGCAACTGGTCCGAAGATTCTTGTTGCTTTTGGTTCATTATTGTTATTTAAGATAACAGCTGCGTTATCATCAAATTTAATATATGATCCATCTTCTCTTCTTAATTCTTTTCTTGTTCTAACAATAACTGCTTTTACTACGTCTCCTTTTTTAACGTTTCCACCAGGTATTGCTTCCTTAACTGATGCCACAACAATGTCACCGATTCTTCCGAATCTTCTTCTAGATCCTCCAAGAACTCTTATAACCATAAGTTTTTTAGCTCCCGAGTTATCAGCAACATTAAGGATAGTTTGTTGTTGTACCATTAAATTATCCTCCTCTCAACAATAATTTGGATTATTATCTAGCTTTCTCTATAATATCAACTAGTCTCCATCTCTTATCTCTAGATAATGGTCTAGTTTCCATGATTTTTACTTTATCTCCAGTTTGAGCTACGTTGTTCTCGTCATGTGCTTTGAACTTCATAGTCTTCTTAACTCTCTTTTTGTAGATTGGGTGTAATGTCATTGTTTCGATAGCAACAACTATCGTCTTGTCCATCTTATCAGAAACAACGATTCCTTCTCTTACTTTTCTCTCGTTTCTCAAGATTTTGACCTCCTCTTCTTAAGAATCTATATCCTAACTTTAAGATTTAATTATCTTTCGTTTAATATAGTGTTTATTCTTGCGATCTCTCTTCTTACTTCTCTAATCTTAGCAGTGTTAGTTACTTGTCCTAATGAAAGTTGAAACTTTAGGTTGAAAAGTTCTTCCTTAAGCTCTTTACACTTTACTACTAAGTCTTCAGTAGATATTTCTCTTATTTCCTTAGCTCTCATTAGTTCTCACCACCATTCTCTCTTTTTACAATCTTACATCTGATAGGAAGTTTCATAGAAGCTTTTCTTAAAGCTGCTATTGCTTTCTCTTCAGTAACACCAGATACCTCGAACATTATTCTTCCAGGTTTAACTACTGCTACCCAACCTTCTACGTTTCCTTTACCTTTACCCATTCTTACTCCAGCTGGTCTAGCAGTAATTGGCTTATCAGGGAATATTCTAATGAAAGTCTTACCTTCTCTTTTGAATGTTCTGTTGATTCCAACTCTACAAGATTCAATCTGTCTGTTTGTTATCCATGCTGGCTCAAGGGCTTGTAATCCGTAATCTCCGAAAGCAACAGTGTTACCTCTTTGAGCTGTACCCTTCATTCTTCCTCTAAACATTTTTCTATGTTTCGTTCTTTTAGGCATTAACATGATTACGCTTCCCCTCCTTCCTTCTTAGTTGGAAGTACTTCACCGTGGAAGATCCAAACCTTGATTCCAAGAGCTCCATATGTTGTATGAGATGTAGCTGTTGCATAGTCGATATCTGCTCTTAATGTGTGTAGAGGTACTTTTCCTTCTACTACCCACTCAGATCTTGCGATCTCAGCACCATTTAATCTTCCAGAAACCATAACTTTGATTCCTTTTGCTCCTGCTTTCATTGCTCTCATAACAGCTTGGCTTACTGCTCTTTTGTAAGCTACTCTCTTCTCGATAGATGTAGCTATATTTTCTGCAACTAAAGTTGCATCTTTATTAAATTCTTTAACCTCTTGAACTTTAACTGTAACTTTTCTTCCAGTCATTGCTTCAAGTTTAGCTCTTAATGATTCTATTTCAGAACCTTTTCTTCCGATGATTATTCCAGCTTTAGCTGTGTGTATTAAAACTACAACGTGTGACGGAGAAGTTCTCTCGATTTTTACCTTCGAAATTCCCGCGTGGAAGTAGTTCTTTTTGATCATTTCTCTGATCTTTGTATCTTCATGGAAGAACTTTGCGTATTCTTTTTTATCTGCATACCAGATAGAATCCCAAGTTCTTGTTATTCCAAGTCTCAGTCCTCTAGGGTCTACTTTTTGTCCCACAGTCTTACCTCCTTACTACTTTTCAGACACTGCCACAACAATGTGTGCTGTTGGTTTTCTTATTATATCTGCTCTTCCCATCGCTCTTGGCATTATTCTCTTAAGCGCTGGTCCGTCGTTTATCATTATAGTTGATACTACTAACTTCTCCTCATCCATGTTGAAGTTGTTAGTTGCATTAGCAATTGCTGATGCTAGTGTTTTCTTTATAAATCTAGCTGCTTTTTTGTTAGTAAACTCTAACGTATCTAAAGCTTCTAATGCTGATTTTCCTCTCACTAAGTCTGCTACAAGTCTAGCTTTTCTTGGAGATAATCTTACGAATCTAGTTATTGCTCTAGCTTCCACTAGTCCAACCTCCTTTTCCTACTATCAATTTATTAATTTAAAATCGATTATTTTTTCTTTTTCTTTTTGTCTACACCGTGACCATAGTATGTTCTAGTTGGTGCGAACTCACCTAGTTTATGTCCAACCATTTGCTCAGTTACATGAACTGGTATGTGCTTTTTACCATTGTAAACACCAAATGTTAATCCTATAAAGTTAGGGAATATTGTTGATCTTCTAGACCAAGTCTTTATTACCGCTTTTATATTCTCAGTAGCTACTGCTTCCTCAACTTTTTTCATTAAGTGGTGGTCACAAAAAGGTCCTTTTTTTAATGATCTAGCCATTACCTATTAGCCTCCTCTCGAAAATTACTTTTCGTTTCTTCTTCTTACGATAAACTTGTCTGAAGTTTTTCTTCCTCTTGTCTTAACACCATGAGCTGGTTTACCCCAAGGAGTCATAGGAGATTTTCTTCCAACTGGAGCTTTACCTTCTCCTCCACCGTGTGGGTGATCACAAGGGTTCATTACAGATCCTCTTACGTGAGGTCTTCTTCCTTTGTGTCTGTTTCTTCCAGCTTTACCTAGTGATACTAGGCTGTGCTCAGAGTTTCCTACTTCACCGATAGTTGCCATACATTCTCCGTGAATTAATCTTAACTCACCTGATGGTAACTGTACGTGACAGTAAGTTCCTTCTTTTGCAACTAGTCTTGCTGCAGTTCCTGCAGATCTAACTAATTGTCCACCCTTTCCTCTTTGTAACTCAACGTTGTGTATCTGTGATCCAACAGGCATCTCTTTTAATTTAAGAGCATTTCCTGGCTTTATTTCAGCATTTGAACCAGCCATTACGATATCACCTTTCTTAAGTCCCTTTGGAGCAAGAATATATCTCTTCTCTCCGTCTGCGTACGATAGTAATGCAATGTTTGCAGTTCTATTTGGATCGTACTCTAGTGATACTACCTTTGCAGGTACATCTAATTTATTTCTTTTAAAGTCGATGATTCTGTAAAGTCTTTTGTGTCCCTTGTCTCTATTTCTACAAGTTCTGTGTCCATAGTTATCTCTACCATAAGCAGATTTTAATGGAGTAGTTAAAGACTTTTCAGGTCTAACTTTATCTAAATCTTCGTTAACTAATCTAGACATATGTCTAGTACCATTAGTTATAGCATTTAACTTTCTAATTGCCATTTTGTTAACCTCCAAAATTTCCTGACCTATAATTATCTTTAGCTTTATCCTTTTATATATAAAGAACTAAACCTCTAATTATCTTTCAATTATACTTCTGCGAAGTAAGTTATTGTGTTTCCAGCAGCTAATTTAACAATAGCTTTTTTCTTAGCTTGAGTCTTGTAAAGTTTCATTCCATGTCTCTTAGTAACTGGCTTTACGTTGATTGTAGCTACAGATTCAACTTTTACGTTAAATATAGTTTCGATAGCTTTTCTAATCTCAACTTTATTTGCTTTAGGACTTACCTCAAATGTGTACTTGTTGTAATCTCTTCTTAAAATTTCAGTTTTTTCAGTGATTACAGGCTTCTTTACGATATCGTAAGCAGTCATTATGCAAGCACCTCCTCGATTGTCGTTAACGCTTCCTTAGTTACGATAACTTTCTCTTGCTTTAATAACCAGTAAACTCCAATCTCATTTGGTTGAAGAACTACTGCGTTCTCTAAGTTTCTAGCTGATAAGTATAAGTTGTAATCAGCTTCTGTAGCAAGGTCATTTACAACGAATAATTGCTTTGTGTTTGCTGTTAAAGCATTTGTTAAAGCGATTATTGTTTTTGTTTTTGGAGCTTCGATAGTTCCATCAAGAACTAAGATTTCTCCAGCAGCAACTTTCGCAGAAAGTGCTGATCTTAAAGCAAGATTTCTTACTTTTTTGTTTACTTTTTTCTCATATGATCTTGGTTGTGGTCCGAATGTTACTCCTCCACCTACCATGTGTGGAGCTCTTATAGAACCTTGTCTAGCTCTACCAGTTCCTTTTTGTTTAAAAGGCTTTCTTCCTCCACCTTTAACCATAGCTCTAGTTTTAGTAGCTGCAGTTCCTTGTCTAGCAGCTGCTAACTCTGCAGTTAATACTTCATGTAATACTGCTTGATTAGGCTCGATTCCAAATACAGAATCTTTAACTTCTACAGTACCAGTTTGGTTTCCTGCTAAGTCATATATGTTTAAAACTGCCATTATTTTCCTCCTTCCTCATCTACTAACTAATTATTTCTTTACAGCTGGCTTTACAACGATATATCCGTTCTTTGGACCAGGTACTGCACCTTTAATTAGTAGTAAGTTGTTTTCTGCGTCAACTTTAACAATTTTTAAGTTTTGAACTGTTACAGTTGCATTTCCGTATTGTCCAGCCATTTTCTTGTTCTTAAGAACTTTTCCAGGCCAAGACGACATTCCTATAGATCCTCCAAGTCTGTGGTTTCTAGAAACACCGTGTGAAGCTCTGTTTCCACTGAAGTTATGTCTCTTCATAACTCCTGATGTTCCTTTACCTTTTGAAGTTCCTGTAATGTCTACGAAAGCAACCTCTGCTAAAGCATCTACTTTAATCTCTTGTCCAAGTTCGATTCCTTCTACTGAATCAACTTTTAACTCTTTAACAAATCTTAACGGCTTTACACCAGCTTTGTTAAAAATTCCCATTAATGGCTTTGTAGTATTTTTTTCTTTTTTCTCGTCAAATCCTAATTGTAAAGCTGAGTAACCATCATTCTCTACAGTCTTCTTTTGAAGAACATAGTTAGGTCCAGCTTCAACAACTGTAACTGGAATAAATTTTCCATCTTCGAAAATTTGAGTCATTCCAATTTTTTTTGCTAAAATTCCTGACATGTGTTTTACCTCCATCAAATAATATATTGGTTGACAACTTGCCCTCGTGGTTCCACCACTTTTTCTTTAAAAAAAAACGCCAACTTGTATTATTCTGTAAGGATAATTTAATTCTTCAATTAGCATCAAATTACCCGAAAATCAGCCGTCTGCTTTTTTCTCAGAATCTTTTCTTTCAAACAATTATGCTTGCTTTATTTCGATTCCAACACCAGCTGGTAAGTTAACTGCTGTTAAAGAAGCAATTGTCTTAGGGTTAGAGTTTTTAATCTCTACCATTCTTCTGTGCACTCTCATCTCGAATTGCTCTCTCGAGTCTTTGTTTACGTGTACTGATCTTAGTACAGTATATTTTTTAATCTTTGTAGGTAGTGGCATAGGTCCTGCAATTTCTGCTCCAGATTTCTTTGCTACTTCTACTATTTTTTTAGCTGATTGATCTAATAAAGTGTGATCATAAGCTTTTAAGTAAATTCTTAACTTGTTAGAAGCCATTTTACTTTTCGCACCTCCTTAAAAGTTTCGATTAAAAGAATTAAATAATTCTTTTGTACACTCTGGTAATTATATCACATTTTTTACAAAAAGCAAATGTTTTTTGTTTTTATTTAAAAGTTTTTTTATCTAGCTTTTTTAAGAATATAAAAGGGGACGAAGTCCCCTCCTATATGAACTAAATTTCACTATATATTAAGTAAGATTACTTAGTAATTTCTGCAACAACTCCAGAAGCTACTGTTCTTCCTCCCTCTCTGATTGCGAATCTTAATCCTGGCTCCATTGCGATTGGGTGAATTAACTCTACTGTCATCTCAATGTTGTCTCCTGGCATTACCATTTCTACTCCCTCAGGTAAGTTGATTGCTCCAGTTATATCTGTAGTTCTGAAGTAGAACTGTGGTCTGTATCCTGAGAAGAATGGAGTATGTCTTCCTCCCTCTTCCTTAGTTAATACGTATACCTCTGATTTGAATCCTGTATGTGGTAATATTGATCCTGGCTTACATAATACTTGTCCTCTTTCAACATCCTCTTTCTTGATTCCTCTTAATAATGCTCCGATGTTATCTCCTGCTTGACCTTGATCTAACAGCTTTCTGAACATCTCTACTCCTGTACAAGTTGATTTTGTAGTATCTTTGATTCCTACTATTTCAATCTCTTCTCCAACTTTTACAATTCCTCTTTCTACTCTTCCAGTTACAACTGTTCCTCTTCCTGTAATTGTGAATACATCCTCAATTGGCATTAGGAATGGTTGGTCTACTGCTCTTGCAGGTGTTGGAATGTAAGAATCTACAGCGTCCATTAGAGCTTTGATTTGGTTAACCCATTTCTCTTCTCCGTTCATTGCTCCTAAAGATGATCCCATTATTACTGGTAAATCGTCTCCTGGGAATCCGTACTCTGTTAATAACTCTCTTACTTCCATTTCAACTAACTCTAATAACTCTTCGTCGTCTACCATGTCAGCTTTGTTTAAGTATACTACGATGTATGGAACTCCAACCTGTCTTGATAATAGGATGTGCTCTCTTGTTTGTGGCATTGGACCATCTGCTGCTGATACAACTAAGATAGCTCCGTCCATTTGTGCTGCTCCAGTGATCATGTTCTTTACGTAATCCGCGTGACCTGGACAGTCAACGTGCGCGTAGTGTCTCTCTACTGTTTCGTACTCGATGTGAGCTGTATTGATTGTGATTCCTCTTTCTCTCTCTTCTGGTGCAGCGTCGATGTTAGCGAAATCTACTTTCTTAGCTAGTCCCATATCTGATAATACTTTTGATATTGCTGCTGTTGTTGTTGTTTTTCCGTGGTCAACGTGTCCGATTGTTCCAATGTTAACGTGCGGTTTGCTTCTTTCAAATTTTTCTTTAGCCATTTGAAATTTCCTCCTATTTTTCTTTGTATTTTATAATTTTTGTTGTGACTCAACTAAGAGTCACAACATTATTAAACTTTTTTCAAGTTGAAGTTTTAAAAAAGATAAATTATTATCTTCCTCTCTCTTCTTGGATAGCTTTTTGAACTGACGCAGGAACTTGTGCATACTCTTCAAATTCCATAGAGTAAGTTGCTCTTCCTTGAGATTTAGATCTTAAGTCAGTTGCGTATCCGAACATTTCTGATAAAGGTACTTTAGCGTTGATTATCTTCGCTCCGTTTCTATCAGTCATTCCTCCGATCATTCCTCTTCTTGAGTTGATATCTCCTATGATATCTCCCATGTACTCTTCTGGAGTAGTTACTTCTACTTTGAAGATTGGCTCAAGGATGATTGGTTTTGCTTTTTGAGCAGCTTGCTTAAGTGCCATAGATCCAGCAATTTTGAACGCCATCTCTGACGAGTCAACCTCGTGGTATGATCCATCATAAAGTGTAACTTTTAAGTCAACCATAGGGTATCCAGCTACAACTCCGCCTTCAAGAGCTTCTCTACATCCTTTTTCAACAGCAGGAATATATTCTCTAGGAATTGCTCCTCCTGTTATTTTGTTAACAAATTCGAACTCTTTACCTGGGTTTGGCTCAAGAGTAATCTTAACGTGTCCGAATTGTCCTTTTCCTCCAGATTGCTTAGCATACTTAACTTCTTGATCTTGTTTAAGAGTTATAGTTTCTCTGTAAGCAACTTGTGGTTTACCAACTGTTGACTCAACTTTGAATTCTCTCTTCATTCTATCAACGATGATCTCTAAGTGTAATTCTCCCATTCCTGAGATGATTACTTGTCCAGTTTCCTCATCAGTTTTAACTCTGAATGTAGGATCCTCTTCAGCAAGCTTTGATAAAGCTAGACCCATTTTCTCTTGGTCAACTTTTGTCTTAGGCTCAACTGCAACTGAGATTACTGGCTCAGGGAACTCCATTTTCTCTAGAACGATTGGAGCATCTTCAGCACATAGAGTATCTCCAGTAGTTGTATCTTTTAATCCAACTGCTGCTGCGATATCTCCACAGTAAACAACTTCGATTTCTTCTCTTTTGTTTGCGTGCATTTGAAGAATTCTTCCCATTCTCTCTTTTTTACCTTTTGTTGAGTTTAAAACGTAAGATCCTTTTGTTAGAACTCCCGAGTAAACTCTGAAGAATGTTAATCTTCCAACAAATGGGTCAGTCATAACTTTAAATGCTAAAGCAGCAAATGGAGAGTTATCTGAAATCTCTCTAGTTATTTCTAACTCTTCGTTCTTAACGTCTGTTCCTTTGATTATTCCTTTATCTGTTGGAGCTGGCATGTACGCGATGATAGCATCTAGTAAAGCTTGAACTCCTTTGTTTTTGAATGCAGTTCCACAAGTAACTGGTACTATTGTGTTTGCTAATGTTGCAGCTCTTAAAGCAACGTTGATTTCAGCTTCAGAGATTTCTTCTCCTCCGAAGAATTTCTCCATTAACTCATCAGAAGTTTCTACTACTGATTCGATCATGAAGTTTCTAGCTTCTTCAGCAGCATCTGCTAATTCAGCTCTGATATCTTTAACTTCAAAATTCTGTCCATTGTCAGAATCTTTTGGCCATACAATCTCTTTCATTGCTAATAAGTCGATAACTCCTTCGAAGTCATCCTCAGCACCGATTGGTAATTGAATAGGTACTGGATTAGATCCTAATTTTTCTCTAATATCGTTAACACACATTTCGAAGTTAGCTCCGATTCTGTCCATTTTATTAAAGAAAGCTATTCTAGGTACACCATATTTGTCAGCTTGTCTCCAAACTGTTTCAGACTGTGGTTGTACTCCGTCAACTGCTGAGAATACAGCAACTGCACCGTCAAGTACTCTTAGAGATCTTTCAACCTCAACTGTAAAGTCCACGTGTCCTGGTGTGTCTATTATATTTACTCTGTGATTTTTCCAGAAACATGTTGTAGCAGCAGAAGTAATTGTGATACCTCTCTCTTGCTCTTGCTCCATCCAGTCCATTGTAGCGGCACCTTCGTGAACCTCTCCAATTTTATGAGCTACTCCAGTATAGAATAAGATTCTCTCTGTTGTAGTAGTCTTTCCTGCGTCGATGTGAGCCATGATACCAATGTTTCTAGTCATTTCTAAAGAAACGCTTCTAGCCATTTTGTTATCCTCCTAAATTTTAAATTACGACTGAAATTAGAACTTGTAGTGTGCGAAAGCTCTGTTAGCTTCTGCCATTTTGTAAGTATCTTCTTTCTTCTTAATAGTAGCTCCCTCATTGTTTGCTGCTGCTATTAATTCTGCTGCTAACTTTTCGATCATTCCATACTCTTTTCTTTGTCTTGTATAAGTAGTTAACCATCTGATAGCAAGAGTTTGTTGTCTCTCAGGTCTTACTTCTACTGGAACTTGATAAGTAGCTCCTCCGATTCTTCTTGATCTTACTTCGATCTGTGGCTTAATGTTATCTAATGCTTGCTTAAATACATCGTACCCCTCTTGACCAGTTTTTTCTTTTATTAAATCCATTGCAGAATAGAATATTCCTTCAATGATTGACTTTTTTCCATCTAACATGAAAGAGTTGATAACTTTAGTTACAACTTTATCAGAATATCTTGAATCAGGTAATACATCTCTTTTTACTGCTGCTCTTCTTCTTGACATTTACTGTCCACCTCCTTAATAATTATTACGCTTTCTTAGCTCCGTATTTAGATCTTGATTGTTTTCTCTTAGCAACTCCAGCTGTATCTAAAGCTCCTCTGATAACTTTATATCTAACTCCTGGTAAATCTTTTGTTCTTCCTCCTCTTACTAGAACGATTGAGTGCTCCTGTAAGTTGTGTCCCTCTCCTGGGATGTACGAAGTTACTTCGATTCCGTTAGTTAATTTTACTCTGGCAACCTTTCTTAAAGCTGAGTTTGGTTTCTTAGGTGTAGTAGTATAAACTCTTACACACACTCCTCTTCTTTGTGGGTTTCCTTGTAATGCTGGTGATTTTTTACTCTCTTCTAGAGTTTGTCTTCCTTTTTTTACTAATTGACTTAAAGTAGGCATTTTACCCTCCTTCCTCTGAATTTTTTTATTTATTATTTTTAAATAATATTTAACTTTAGTATTATAATCGCTTTATTGCAAAAAGTCAAAGATAATTTTACCACAATTTTATTTTTTTACAACTATTTTTTTAATTCTTCTAGCTCTAGAGCTGTTTCATCCCAGCTTTCCATAGCATCTAGAATTCTTTCATCTCTTAAATCTATCTCTTTTTGAATGTCCATTAATTCATCCAAATTGTTACTTTTTCCAGCAATTTCATATTTCTTTTCTAAATCACTTTTTTCACTTTCTAATCTTTCTATTTCTTCTTCTAGTTTTTTATATTTTTTTTCTAAGGTTGTTATTCTATTTCTATTTCTTTTTTGTTCCTCATAATTTAAGCCTGCTGTCTCATCTTTTGGTTTCACATTATCCTTTTGCGAAATATACATTTCATAATCCCCTTTGAATAAAGTTGCTCCATCTTTAGTAACCTCATATATATTATTAACAACACTTTCTAAAAAATATCTATCGTGAGATACAACAATAATTGTCCCGTCATAATCTTCCAAAGCTTCTTCTAATATTTCCCTAGAATAAATATCTAAGTGATTCGTTGGTTCATCTAATATTAAAAAATTAGGTTTCGATAAAATCAGTTTCATAAAAGCTACTCTAGCTTTTTCTCCTCCAGATAAAGATTTTATTTTTTTATCTACATCGTCTGCTGAAAAAAGAAATCCCCCAGCTATAGTTCTTGCCTCTTCATCACTCATTGGAAAAGCATATAATAACTCTTCTAGTATCGTATTCTCCATTTTTAATCCTTGATGATTTTGATCATAATAACCTATTTTTATTCTTTCTCCTAATTCCACATCACCACTTTTAGCTTTTTCTAGTCCATTAACTATTCTTAAAATAGTTGATTTTCCAACTCCATTTTTTCCAATTATTCCAATTCTATTTCCTCTAAAAACTGTTAAATTCAAGTTATTAAAAAGTTTTTTTTCTCCATAACTCATACTTAAATTTTTTAATTCTAAAACTTTATCCACACTTGGAGTTTCAACTTCAAATTTAAGTTTAATTTTTCTTACTCCTATAATTGGATTATCGCTTTTTTCCATTCTATCTAAAAGTTTTTGTCTTCCTCTAGCTTGTTTTGATTTCTGTCCAGCTTTATAACGTCTTACAAACTCCTCCATTTTTCTAATTTTATCCTGCTCTTTTTCAAAAGATTTTACTGCTCCTGATAAATAAGCCTCTTTTTGAATAACATATTCAGAAAAATTACCTTTATAAGCTTTTAATGTTTTTCCTTCTATTTCAAAAACTCTATTAACAATATTATCTAAAAAATATCTATCATGTGATATAACTACAAAAGCTTTTGGATAGTCTTTTAAAAATTTCTCTAGCCACTCAATTGCCACTAAATCTAAATGGTTAGTTGGTTCATCTAATATTAATAACTCTGGTTCTTCTAATAAGATTTTTCCTAGAGCTACTCTCGACTGTTGCCCTCCTGAAAGATCTTTTATTTGTACTTTCCACATCTCTTCTGGAATACTTAAACCTATTAATATTTGTTTTACTTTATATTCAATTGCATATCCTTCTTCTTGCTCATACCTACTACTTAAAACAGCTAACTCTTCCATATGTTTATCAAAATTTTCTAAATCATTTGCAACCAAATTATTTAACTCTTTTATTCTTTCATAGTCCGATTTCAAATTAGAAAACACACCTATTAGCTCATCAAAAATTGTATTTTCTTTGTTTAGATTTATACTTTGAGAAAGGTATCCTATTTTTAATCCACCTTTTTTAGAAATTGTTCCTCTTTCATTTGTTTCTGGATTAGGATCTCCCTCTTCTAATTCCATCATCATTTTTATTAACGTTGATTTTCCTGCTCCATTAACACCTATTATTCCAATTCTATCCTTTTCATCTATTGAAAATGTAATATCTTTTAGTAAAGACTCTCCTGAAAAGCCTTTATATAAACTATTTACACTTAGTAAAGCCATCATCATTCTCCTTTTTATATATTTATCCCTTTAATTATACCATAACTTTAAAAAAAGAGTGGATTTATCTTTCCACTCCTTTATTATAATATTCTAGACTCAAAATTGTTAAACTAATTAAAACTATTAAAAGCCCCATTGGATAAAAATAGTTATATGTAAAGCTTAACTGAATGCATACAGCTATTAAAATTGGTCCTAATAATGCTGTTATTGAAAATCCTAATGAATAATCCTGTAAAACTGGTGTTTCTAATTTAGGATCACATATTCTTAATAATAGTAAACCTGTTATAAATACTCCTGTTGATGTTCCAAACATTGCTAAAGTTCTTTCTAAATGATAATCTTTAAAATATTTTTTAGAAAGTTGATCTATTACTATCCAAGTAATTGAAAATCCAACTAAACTAGTAACTACAATTGGAAATATATAACTTATAACTCCTCTTAAAGGAATTGTTGCTACTGCTGCAACTATTGCAAATTCTGTTAGTGTTCCTGTTATTTTCCCCTTTACTTTAGAGTCTACACTCCACTCTAACTTCAGTTTAATCATTGTTTTCCATACAAAAAACATAACTACCATACCAAATGACCAAATCGTTAATTTTGATAATAATGGAATTTGAAATTTTTTAAATATATTTAATGTTATTATAGCTAAACCAGAAACAGAAAAAATAATAGCTAAGTGATAAGCTAGGGTATCAACTGTTGTTGTTAACATAGTTTCTTTTCCTAAGATTGCTTGTTTCTCTCTATTTTTTATATATCCATTTTTATACTCTGATAACACTTCATTTTTTAAAATATTCCCAAATTTTCTTCTTATTTGAAATATACCAAAAATAATTCCTGTAACTAATCCAATTGTTGCTAGTGTTACTGTTACTCCTTGAGCTAATTCCCAATAGTTGCTTTCTAGTTCCTTTAAAGTTCTAGCAACTACTCCAGCAGTTCCATGTCCACCTGCAAATGCAGAGTTTAACTCAGCTCCAAAACTTTTGTATAATTTAATGTTAAATACTTTATCAAAAATAAAGTTAATGAAATATCCTATAAATAGTTGTATAAATGTTACTAAAAACAATATTCCACATGTATTTATAGTGTTTTGAAAGACTTTATTTTTTCTTCCTAACTCCATTCCTAAAGGAATCGATACTAAAATAGGTATAATCAAAACTCCTGGTATAGCTCTCATATCATTAATCCAGTTTTTAGGTATTACCTCATAATACTTTCCAAAAAAATCCGGCCCCATAATTAATCCAATTACCCCACCTATTACAGAAGCTGGTATAAATAGTTCTTGAAATACCCTTACCTTACTTTTTATAATTATTCCTAATATTAATAAGATACTTAGATACGCAGTTATATTTAAAAAATCATTCATTTATAAATTCTCCTGATTTCCCCCCAGTTTTTTTACATAACTTTATATCGCTAATTAACATTGTTTTATCCATAGCTTTACACATATCATAAATTGTTAGAAGTGCTGTAGATACACCTGTCAAGGCTTCCATCTCTACTCCTGTTTTCCCAAAAGTTTTAACAATTACTCTAGCTTGGATAGTTAAATCTTCATCTAAAAAATCAAATTCAACCTCTACACCTGTTAAGAATAATGGATGACACATAGGAATTAAATCACTAGTTTTTTTAGCTGCCATAATACCTGCAACTCTAGCCACTCCCAGAACATCTCCCTTTTCAATAGTACCTTCTTTTACTTTATTATAAGTTTCCAAATTCATAGTAATTTTTCCACTTGTTATAGCAACTCTTTTAGTTTCTTTTTTTTCTGTTACATCTACCATTACTGCTTTTCCATCTTCATTAAAATGTGTTAACATCTTTTGTAAGCCTCCTATGACTCAACTCTCCATTATTTTTAACTTTTAATATCTCTGCCATAATCTCTATAGCAATTTCATATGGACTTCCATCAGATATTTTTAATCCTATTGGAGAGTATAGTTTTTCTTCAGGTATAACTATTCCACTTTCTAATATCCCTTTTTTTATCTCTATAACTTTTTTTCTACTTCCAACCATTCCAATATATCTACTTTGTTTCTTCAAAATACTTCTTAACGCTTTCTCATCTGTTACATGTCCTTTAGTAACAATTACATAATAAGAGTTTTCATTCTCAGCTAGTTCTTCTATAAGTTTGTCATAGTCTCCTATTTTTATATCTGTCGTATAACTTTTATACTCTTCTCTGTCATCAAAAATAACTCTCTCAAAATCAGAACCATCTAATATTTCATATAACTTTTGTCCTATATGTCCTGCTCCTATAATAACAATACGATTTTTAGGATTTATAACTTTTATGTATCCTTCAACACTGCCACCACAACTCATACCTAACTCAGCCTCTTTTGTTAAATCATAGTTGAAATTTTGATTTTCATTTTCTTCTAAGCATTTTCTAGCTTGATTAATAACTCTATGCTCTACCAATCCACCACCAATAGTTCCTATAAAATTTTCTTCCCATACACCCATTAAAGTTCCTTCTTTTCTAGGTGTTGATCCACTAGATTTAGTTAATGTAACTAGAGCTACTCTTTTTCCTGATTTAACAATTTCAAAAATTTTCTCCAAAATATTTAAATCCATCTTTCTCCCCTTTCTCTACAATTTCACTAAAAATAGCTTCAACAACAGAGCCACCTAAAGCTCTAGCTTTATCAGATATTGTAAAACAATTACTATATTGATTTAATCTTGGATCTATATCAGCAATCTTTAACCCCTTTTTTACATCATAATCATCTCTAATTATTCCTCTTAATAAACCATCTATGCTAGCGCTAACTACTTCGTTATCAATAGTTCCTATTATTTCATCTTTTTTTACAATATCACCAATTTTTTTTAAAGATTTAAATTTTCCAGACACTTCAGCATAAATAACTCTCTCAGTCGTAAAGCCACCTATATCTCCAGGATTTCCTGTATTTTTTTCAGCTTCACCAACCTTTATAATTCTTCCCAAATTATGACCTCTCATTGTCTCTATAACAATTCCTACATCTTTTCCTGCTATAAATCCAGGTCCTAATCCTATTGTTATTGGTGCCATCGTTATTGTTGTTCCTAAATTTTTTTTCGCTATAATAGCATCTACTACAATATTAGGTTTTAATTCTTCTATCCATTTTCCAGATGAATCTATTGCTATAGGTATCTCTTTATTTAGCCAACACTTTTTAATTTCTTCAAGTGTTTCGATTTTTCTAGCTTTTACACCTTCAACAATCTGTTCTCCATTTAAATTATATATACATTCTGAAAAAGATACTGTTCTCCGAATAGAACTAGGCTTATCTATCTCCAAAACCAACATTTTAAATCCACACTTATACAAACGATGAATAACCCCTGTTGCTAAATCTCCCGCACCCCTAATTATAGCTAACATAATCACTCCTTATTTTTCAAGAAATTTATTTTTATACTCCCAATATGAACTTTCCAATCTTTTTGCTATTTCACCAAAAATTTTACAAGTATTTTCAATAAAATATTCATCTACAGTTATTCTTTTTCCTGTTCTTAAATTAAATATTTTAACTATTTCTTTTTCTATTGATTCAGGTATCTCTGTCATATAATCATGCAAATAATCATTTCTAATTTTTCTAACAATTCCAATAAAATTTCTCTCATTTTCATCTAAAGAAAATCTATTTTTCATTGCTTCTTCTAAAAATAAAATATAACTATTTAAATAAGACATATTTTTATTTTGAATCTCCTCTAAATCTAAGTGCTTATCATACGCAATATCCTTAGTTATATTTTTCAATAAAACTTCAAATATCATAAAAATATTTAACAGGTTACTCATATGATGTATCTCTTTAAAAGCGTTATTATTTATAAAGTAACACTTACTATATTTAGAAAATTCTTTTTCATTATCTCTTGTAGAAGTTAAAGATTCTCTAGAAACTTTTTGATATTCTTTTAAAAAAATGCTATTTATACTATACATTCTGTATATTGTAGTCATTCTTATTTCAAACTCTTCAAAAAACTTTGCACTTTCATCATTTACTACAAAATAGGGATTAGGTTCACATGGAATTGTCTCTATTTGTATGCAAATATTCTTTAAATAATCTCCACTTTTCTCTTCTTTATGTTCACAGCTTTTACATCCACAATTTTCGCTATTACACTGTATTTTTTTTTCATTATTTTCTTCTATTTTTACAACTTCTTGATCCTTTTTTTTTGCAAAAATTCTTTTAAAAAATTCCATGATTCACCTCTGTTTTCTAAAGACTTCTATACCAATTCCAAGCTGTTTCAATTATTTTTTCAACATCTGTATACTCAGGCTTCCATCCTAATACATCTCTTGCTTTTTCGCTAGCTGCTACTACTGATGCTGGATCCCCTTCTCTTTTTTCAACTACCTCTGATTTTATATCAACATTTGTAACCTTTTTAGCTGCATTCAGCATCTCTAAAACTGAAAATCCATTCCCATTTCCTAAGTTATAAATTCCACTGATATTTTTATCTAATGCTGGTAAAGCAGCAATATGTGCTCTTACTAAGTCAACTACATGAATATAATCTCTTATACCAGTCCCATCTTTTGTTGGATAATCATCTCCATAAATACTTAATTTTTCTCTTTCTCCTTTTGCTGCCTGTAAAATTATTGGAATTAAAGCTGTTACACCATCACCTTTTTGTCCTATATGATATTTTTCATGAGCTCCTCCAACATTAAAATATCTAAATATAGAATAATTTATTCCATAAGCTTTTGCTGCATCTATTATAACTCTTTCAGCCATTAATTTACTAGCTCCATATGGGTTTATTGGAGCCGTTGGATAATCTTCATATACTAGCCCATCGCATTTAACTTCACCATAAACTGCAGCAGTTGATGAAAAAATTATATTTTTTACATTATATTTTCTCATAACTTCAACTACATTCATAACTCCATAAGTATTATTAAGATAATATTTATTTGGTTCAAAAACACTTTCACCAACTTTTATATAACCTGCAAAATTCATTACCGCATCTATTTTATTTTCTTCAAAAATATTTTCAAAGGAATTTATATCTCTTATATCTCCTTGATAAAACTTTGCTCTCTTATCAACTAATTCTATATATCCATTTTCTAAATTGTCTAAAACAATAACATTATACCCTGAATCTAATAATTCTACCACTGCGTGACTTCCTATATAACCCGCGCCACCAGTAACTAATATATTTTTCATATAACACCTCTCTACAATTTAATTTTATCTATTAAATTATAGCACAATTTTACAAAAAATAAAAAAAGATTGGCAACTTCCTATCCTCCCAGGGGGCTGCCCCCCAAGTACTTTCAGCGTTTATGGGCTTAACTTCCAGGTTCGAAATGTTACTGGGTGTACCTCCATAGCTATCGTTGCCAATCAATATTTATTTGTGTTCTTGAACACTTGAAACTATATAGTAGTATATTAAGGTTAAAACTTCGATATATTAGTATTGGTCAGCTAAAAGTCTCACAACTCTTACACCCCCAACCTATCAACCTCCTAGTCTCGAAGGTATCTTAAAGAGTACTTATCTTGAAGTCAGTTTCCCGCTTAGATGCTTTCAGCGGTTATCTGTTCCAAACGTGACTACCCAGCTGTGCCACTGGCGTGACAACTGGTACATCAGAGGTTTGTCCATCCCGGTCCTCTCGTACTAAGGACAGATCTTCTCAATACTCTAACGCCTACAGTGGATAGGGACCGAACTGTCTCACGACGTTCTGAACCCAGCTCACGTACCGCTTTAATGGGCGAACAGCCCAACCCTTGGGACCTTCTCCAGCCCCAGGATGCGATGAGCCGACATCGAGGTGCCAAACTCTACCGTCGATATGGACTCTCGGGTAGAATCAGCCTGTTATCCCCAGGGTAGCTTTTATCCGTTGAGCGACGACCCTTCCATTCGGAATCGCCGGATCACTATGTCCTGCTTTCGCACCTGCTCGACCCGTCAGTCTCGCAGTTAAGCTCTCTTATGCCATTGCACTCTGCGGTTGATTTCCATCCAACCTGAGAGAACCTTTGAACGCCTCCGTTACTCTTTCGGAGGCGACCGCCCCAGTCAAACTGCCCACCTAGCACTGTCTTCGAGGGTACAAACCTCAAATTAGAATTCCGACATAGTATGGTTGGTATTCCACCAGTGACTCCGCGTAATCTAGCGACCACGCATCATAGTCTCCCAACTATCCTATACATACGATGCCAAAACCCAATACCAAGCTACAGTAAAGCTCCATGGGGTCTTTCCGTCCTACTGCAGGTAACCGGTATCTTCACCGGTAATACAATTTCACCAGGCCTCCCGTCAAGACAGCTCTCAGATCGTTACACCATTCGTGCAGGTCGGAACTTACCCGACAAGGAATTTCGCTACCTTAGGACCGTTATAGTTACGGCCGCCGTTCACCGGGGCTTCAATTCGGAGCTCTCACTCCTCCTCTTAACCTTCCGGCACTGGGCAGGTGTCAGCCCATATACGTCGCCTTACAGCTTAGCATAGACCTGTGTTTTTGTTAAACAGTCGCCTGAGACTCTTCACTGCGGCCTCTCATAGCTTTGCGTCGCGTGTACGCTCACCATAAAAGGCACCCCTTCTCCCGAAGTTACGGGGCTATTTTGCAGAGTTCCTTAACGAGAGTTAGCCTGTCCGCCTTAGATTTCTCATCCTGACCACCTGTGTCGGTTTGGGGTACGGGCACTAATATCTTTAAAACGCTTAGAAGCTTTTCTCGGCAGTGTGGTATTTGCACCTTCCATCTTACGACTCCTCATCACACCTCACGTTTAGTCTAGCGGATTTTCCTACTAGACCACGCTACATGCTTGAACTGGCACTTCCGTTCGCCAGCGTGCATAACCTCCTGCGTCCCTCCATCACTTGATATCAGTGGCACAGAAATATTAATCTGTTTTCCATTCGCCTACGCAATCTAGCCTCGGCTTAGGACCCGGCTTACCCAGGGGAGACAAACTTTACCCTGGAACCCTTGGTCTTCCGGCGTGGGGGATTCTCGCCCCCATTCTCGCTACTTATTCCTGCATTCTCACTTCTGATACCTCCAGAGTTTCTTGTCGATTCTCCTTCAACGGCCTACAGAACGCTCTCCTACCAGTCGCTTACGCAACTCCACAGCTTCGGTTTATAACTTAGCCCCGTTACATTGTCGGCGCAGAGACTCTCGACCAGTGAGCTATTACGCACTCTTTAAAGGTATGGCTGCTTCTAAGCCAACCTCCTGGTTGTTTGTGAATCTCCACCTCCTTTCCCACTTAGTTATAATTAGGGACCTTAGCTGGTGGTCTGGGTTGTTTCCCTTTTGACCATGGAAGTTAATTCCCATAGTCTCACTCCTGAGCTCTAGAATTATGGTATTCGGAGTTTGATTGACTTCGGTAAGCAGTATGCCCCCTAGGTCATTCAGTGCTCTACCCCCATAATTGAACACTCAAGGCTGCACCTAAATGCATTTCGGAGAGAACGAGCTATCTCCTGGTTCGATTGGCTTTTCACCCCTAAACCTACCTCATCTCCCAACTTTTCAACGGCGGTGAGTTCGGGCCTCCACTGTGTCTTACCACAGCTTCACCCTGGACAGGCTTAGATCACCAGGTTTCGCGTCTACGCCCAGCGACTATGTCGCCCTATTCAGACTCGGTTTCCCTTCGGCTCCGTTAAACTTAACCTTGCCACTGAACGTAACTCGCAGGATCATTCTCCAAAAGGCACGCCATCACCCCAAAGGGCTCTGACCGCTTGTAAGCACACGATTTCAGGTTCTATTTCACTCCCCTCCCGGGGTTCTTTTCACCTTTCCCTCACGGTACTATGCGCTATCGGTAAGTAAGAGTATTTAGCCTTACGAGATATGGTCCTCGCAGATTCACACAGAATTCCTCGTGTTCCGTGCTACTTGGGAGAGATCATACATTTGATACGGTTTACCTGTACGAGGCTTTCACTCTCTACGGCAGGCCTTTCCAGACCTTTCCAGTTCGGCGTATCATAATGTCGAATACCTTGCAGTTCTTCAGACGATCTTCCCGCTACCCCGTAGATGCAACGGCTGCATCCTTGGCACATCTACGGTTTGGGCTCACCCCCGTTCGCTCGCCGCTACTTAGGGGATCGTTTTTACTTTCTTTTCCTCGCGTTACTTAGATGTTTCAGTTCACGCGGTTCCCTCTTTCGTGCTAAGACTCCATCTTAGCAGATTTCTCCATTCGGAAATCTTGGCATCACAGTTCGATTGCAACTCCACCAAGCTTATCGCAGCTTACCACGTCCTTCATCGGCTCTTACTTCCTAGGCATCCTTCGTGTGCCCTTAATATTTTAACCTTGTAATATAATTCATATTATTTAGACAGACTAACTACTCAATTTAAGATTGACTTAAAAATGAATTGTTAGTTAATTTAGAATATTTTCTCAATATCTACTATATAGTTTCCAATGTCCAAGTTTGATAATGTTTTGGTGGAGATAAGCGGAGTCGAACCGCTGACCTACGCAGTGCAAGTGCGTCGCTCTCCCAACTGAGCTATATCCCCATACTTACAAAGAACAGTATCAATCGAATAGAGAAAAAGTTAGTCTCCTTAGAAAGGAGGTGATCCATCCGCACGTTCCCGTACGGATACCTTGTTACGACTTCACCCCAATCGCTAATCACACCTTAGGAACATCCCTCCTTACGGTTAGGCCTGCTACTTCAGGTGCAACCAACTCTCGTGGTGTGACGGGCGGTGTGTACAAGACCCGAGAACGTATTCACCGCAACATGCTGATTTGCGATTACTAGCGATTCCAACTTCATGTACTCGAGTTGCAGAGTACAATCCGAACTAAGAACAGCTTTAAGAGATTAGCTCACCCTCGCGGGTTGGCAACTCTCTGTACTGCCCATTGTAGCACGTGTGTAGCCCAGCGTATAAGGGGCATGATGACTTGACGTCATCCCCACCTTCCTCCTGCTCATCGCAGGCAGTATCGCATGAGTGCTCAACTTAATGGTAGCAACATACAATAGGGGTTGCGCTCGTTGCGGGACTTAACCCAACATCTCACGACACGAGCTGACGACAGCCATGCACCACCTGTCACTAAGTTCCGGCAAGCCGGCACGAATCCATCTCTGGAAACTTCTTAGGATGTCAAACGCTGGTAAGGTTTCTCGCGTTGCGTCGAATTAAACCACATGCTCCACCGCTTGTGCGGGTCCCCGTCAATTCCTTTGAGTTTCACACTTGCGTGCGTACTCCCCAGGCGGATCACTTATCGCGTTAGCTTGGGCGCTGAGGTTCGACCCCCAACACCTAGTGATCATCGTTTACGGCGTGGACTACCAGGGTATCTAATCCTGTTTGCTCCCCACGCTTTCGCGCTTTAGCGTCAGTATCTGTCCAGTGAGCTGACTTCTCCATCGGCATTCCTACAAATATCTACGAATTTCACCTCTACACTTGTAGTTCCGCCCACCTCTCCAGTACTCTAGAAAAACAGTTTCCAACGCAATACGGAGTTGAGCCCCGCATTTTAACATCAGACTTATTTTTCCGCCTAGACGCGCTTTACGCCCAATAAATCCGGATAACGCTTGCGACATACGTATTACCGCGGCTGCTGGCACGTATTTAGCCGTCGCTTCTTCTGTTGGTACCGTCACTTTCTTCTTCCCAACTGAAAGCACTTTACAATCCGAAGACCTTCATCGTGCACACAGAATTGCTGGATCAGGCTTGTGGCCCATTGTCCAATATTCCCCACTGCTGCCTCCCGTAGGAGTAAGGGCCGTGTCTCAGTCCCCTTGTGGCCGTTCACCCTCTCAGGCCGGCTATCCATCGTCGCCTTGGTGGGCCGTTACCCCACCAACTAGCTAATGGAACGCAAGGCTCTCTCTTGGCGCATATAGCTTTCATAAGTTTCCCATGCGAGAATCTCATAATATCCGGTATTAGCTGTCGTTTCCAACAGTTGTCCCAGACCAAGAGGCAAGTTCCTTACGCGTTACTCACCCGTCCGCCATCCTCATTACCCGAAGGTAAATTGAATCGACTTGCATGTGTTAAGCATTCTGTCAGCGTTCATCCTGAGCCAGGATCAAACTCTTCATTCAAATATATTTAAAGTCCTAAGACTTACGTTTACACCATTTATTGGTTTGCCATTTCTGGCATTTTGTTATTTTCATAACTTCTGACTATTTTCTCTATTCGGTTGTTAATGTCCTTTTCTACAATTCTTGTCGGCGGTGTTTCCCGCTGACAAAAATTATAGTATCATAAATTTTAAACTTCGTCAATAACTTTTTTTATTTTTTTAAAAAATTTCCATTATTTTATCCATAAGCTTCTTTTTTTCTACGTCTTTTTTTACAATTAATTTATCTTTAAATACTACCTCACCGTTCACCAATACTTTATAACTTCCAACAACTGTTCCAGCCTTTATGGGAGCTACCAGCTTTTTCTCTCTTTCTGTAACTATTGAAACATCAGCATCTTTTTTTACAATTTTAGAAAAAGAGTTAGTCCCGTAAGTTTTCACTTCTGTAATATATCCACCTGAAATAGGTATTGATACGACCGGTATATCTTTTTTTATAATATCTTTATTTTTATAGTTTTCATGAAATTTTTCATTTAACGCTAATATTTTCCCATCTCTTATTTTAGGTGATTTTCCTCCCATTACAACGGTTACTATATTAGCATTATCTTTATCACTTAAAACCGTTATATTAAATCTTGATTTCGTATGATATCCTGTTTTTAAACCATAAATACCTTCTTTTCCTAAAAGATGAATTGTACTTTTTAACTTATAACTTCCATTTTTTATTTCAGCAGTTTTTTGTCTTGCAATTGCTATATATTCAGGATACTTTAAAGCTTCTATAGATAATCTATATATTCCGTTAGCTGTTCCCATATCTAATTTTTTTCTAGTCATATGATCTGGTAATCCTGCAGGAGTATGAAATTCTAATTCATTTTCTAATCCTAAACTTTTAGCCTTTGCATTCATCATATCTATAAATCTTGGAATACTACCTTTTCCAGAATGTTTAGCTAGAGCATAAGCAGCATTATTAGCAGATTTTATAGCTGCCGATTTAAGCAAATCTAGTACTATTATTTTTTCTCCACTCTCCATAGGAATGGAGCTTCCTCCAGCACTTAAAATTTCCCAATCAACTGTTACTTCATCGTATAAACCAATGTTTCCTTTTCTTATTTCATCTAAAGTCACTAATATAGTCATAACTTTAGTTACAGAAGCTAATGGATATTTATGAGTTGAATTCTCTTGGTAAAATACATTACCTTCATCATCTCCCAATACATAAGCTCTATAATCTGGAATATTATCTTTTACTACTTTACTTTGAGTACTTTTTGAAAAAGATAAAGTTGATGCAATTAATACGAAAACCACAACTAATTTCTTCATAGCTTCTTCCTCCAAATAAAAAAATTTAGGAACTATATTTTTATAGTTCCTAAATATTATACATTATTTTTGTTTTTTAGCCAAGTAGTCTTCTATAGCTTCTTTTAGAGCCTCTTCTGCCAGAACAGAACAGTGCATTTTCGTAGCTGGTAATCCACCTAAAGCCTCTGCAACCACTTTATTTGTTATTGCTAATGCTTCATGAATATCTTTACCTAAAACCATTTCAGTTGAAACTGATGATGTTGCTATTGCTGATGCGCATCCAAAAGTTCTAAATTTAACATCTGTTATTACATCATTTTCTATTTTTAAAAATATCTCCATGATATCTCCGCAAGATGGATTTCCAACTTTACCATATCCATCAGGATTTTCCATAGTTCCTACATTTCTAGGGTTCATAAAATGATCCATTACTTTTTCTGTATATTGCATAATTTTCTCCTTAGTTTTTAATTGTTTTTATTTTCTATATTCGTTCCATAAAGGTGATAACATTCTTAATTTTTCTACAACTTTTACAACTTGCTCTATCGTATAATCTATTTCTTCTTTTGTATTATATTTTCCTAAACTAAATCTTATAGTTCCATGAGCAAATTCTGGCTCAATTCCCATTCCTAATAGAACGTGTGATGCTTGCAATTCATCTGATGAACATGCTGATCCTGAGCTTACAGCTATACCTAAATAGCTTAAAGATAAAAGAATTGATTCTCCCTCTAAATATTTAAAAGTTATACTTGAAGTTCCTGGCAATCTCTCTACTGATTTTCCATTTACTACTACTTCCGGAATTCTTTTAACTATTTCATCTTCAAAATAATCTCTTAACTCTTGTTCTCTTTTTATTTCAATATCCATATCTTGACAGGCAATTTCTAAAGCTTTTGCCATACCTACTACTGCAGGGGTATTTGTCGTTCCCGGTCTCAGTTTTTTCTCTTGTCCACCACCAGTTATTGTTCTAGCAACTCTAACACCTTGTCTTATATAAAGAGCAGCAATCCCTTTAGGACCATGAAATTTATGTCCTGAAAAAGTTAACAAATCCGCTCCTAATTCTTTTGGATAAACAGGAATTTTTCCAACACTTTGAACTGCATCCACATGCAATAAAATTCTATTTTTTTTAGCTATTTCACCAATTGCTTTTATTGGTTCTATAGTACCAACTTCATTATTTGCATGCATCATTGATATTAAAATCGTCTCAGGTGTTATCGCTTCCTCTAAAACTTTAACATCTATTACTCCATTACTATCAACTGGTATAAATGTTACTTTATATCCATCTTGCTCCAAATCTTTAAAGGTATTTTTTATAGCTGGGTGCTCTATTGAGCTTGTTATTATATGATTTCCTCTATTTTTATATGCTTTAGCTACGCCTCTAACTGCAATGTTATCTGATTCAGTTCCAGAAGCAGTAAATATAATTTCTTCTGGCTTAACTTTTAATAAAGTCGCAATCTTTTCTCTTGCTTCTGAAACAGCTATTCCCGTTTCCTTTCCAAAAAGGTGCATACTAAAAGCATTTCCATATTCCTCAGTTAAAAAAGGCATCATTGCTTCTAATACTTTAGGGTCCATTTTTGTAGTTGCATTATTATCCAGATAAACTCTCATAGTTATCGTCTCCTTAAGTTATCATTTATATTCTTACACCAAGATAATAACATTCTTTACCATATATGTCAACAATTAAAAACTTTTTTTTGTATACTTTTTTATACTTTTTCACCATGGTTACAATACATTTTTATTTCGCATTCCAAACATTTTGGTCTTCTAGCAATACACTTATCTCTTCCTTGAAGGATTATATAATGAGAAAAGTCTATCCAATACTCTTTTGGTATTATTTTCATTAATTCTTTTTCTATTTTTATCACATCTTGCTCATTAACTAATCCTATTAAATTAGTTAATCTTTTTACATGGGTGTCAACTGTTATTCCATCGGCCAACCTCCATATTTCACCTCGAACTACATTAGCAGTTTTACGCCCTACTCCAGCTAATCCAACTAACTCATCCATTTCTTGCGGTACTTTCCCATCATATTTTTCAATAAGTTGCTGGCTACATAATTTTATATTTTTAGCTTTATTTCTATAAAAACCAGTACTTTTTATTAATGTTTCAATATCTTCTAATGGCATTGCTGCAAATTGTTCTGGAGTATTCACTATTTTATACATATTCTCTGTAACAATATTTACTCTCACATCTGTACATTGAGCTGATAATATAACTGCTACTAAAAGTTCAAAGGGTGTTGTATAATTTAAAGCACACTTTGGATGCCCGAATTTATTTTGTAAAACCTCTATTACTTTTAAAGCTCTTTCTTTTTTTCTCAAAATGCCCTCCACTATTCAAAAACTCTCATATATAAAAAATAATCGATACCTCCATGTTCTATTTGCCCTTTAAATTTAAACTGAGCCTTTTCAAAACATAAAATTGACCTATCATTTTCTTCTAAAATATACGCTACAACATATTTTAAATTTTGATATTTAAATCTTAATTCATCTATACTTGCATTTACTATTGTTGTGGAATAACCTCTCCCTCTTATACATTCAGCTAAATACAGGGAAATTTCTGCACCTTCAAAATCTTCATCTAGTTGAAATTTTACATTTCCTAAGAAAGTTCCTTTTAAGTCTTCGACAGTAAACATTGCATAATTAGGAGAACTTATTAAGAATTTATACCATCTTTCATGATTCTTTTTTTGTTCTTCCTCATCATTTTTACAATATTTTTTTACATAGTTCAAATTTAAATGATTATATATATTCTCTATGTCATCCGTCGTGGTTTCCCTTATTACTATCACTACTTTATAACAATCCTATTATATTTTTTCTTTCCTTGCTTTATCATCATAGCTCCATCTATAAATAAGTCATTTGTTATCTCCATAGCAAAATCCGTTACTTTTTCATCATTTATAGTTAAACCATTTTGCTGAACTAATCTTCTTCCTTCACTTTTTGTTTTTAATAGTCCTAATTCAACCATTAAGTCTACTACACCTTTTCCTAAAACTTCCTCTGTCACTTCTGCTGTTGGTACATTTGTTAAATCAAGACCACCTTGCCCAAACAATGCTTCTGAGGCTTGCTTTGCCTTTTCAGCTTCTTCTTCTCCATGAACAATTTTTGTTACTTCATAAGCTAATACTTTTTTAGCCTCGTTTATTTCTGCTCCCTCTAATGACGAAAGTCTTCTAACTTCATCCATAGGTAAGAATGTTAACAATGCTAATGGTTGAGCTACATCTGCATCTGGAAGATTTCTCCAATATTGATAAAACTCATATGGAGATGTTTTTTCTGGATCTAACCATAAAGCTCCTTTTGCTGTTTTTCCCATTTTATTACCTTCACTATTAGTTAGTAAAGTACATGTCATCGCATAACCTTGTTTTCTGTCTTTTTTTCTAATTAAATCTACTCCTGCAATCATATTAGACCATTGGTCATCTCCACCTAGCTGCATAGTACATCCAAACTTTCTATTTAAAACTAAGAAGTCATATCCTTGCATTAACATATAGTTAAACTCTAAAAACGATAGTCCTCCATTTTCCATTCTAGACTTAAAGCACTCTGCAGATAGCATTCTATTTACAGAAAACTGAGATCCTATATCTCTTATAAAATCAATATAATTTAATCCTCTTAACCAATCAGCATTATTTACTAATAGAGCTTTATCCTCAGAGAAATCAATAAACTTTTCCATTTGTTTTTTTATAGATGCTACATTATGAGCTATGATTTCATCTGTCATCATTTGTCTCATATCTGTTCTTCCACTCGGATCTCCTATTTGTGCAGTTCCGCCACCTATTAAAGCTATTGGTCTATGTCCATGTTGCTGCATATGTGACATAAACATCATAGCTATAAAATGTCCCACATGTAAGCTATCTGCTGTTGGGTCAAACCCTATATAAAAAGTTACTTTTTCCTTTGCAAGTAACTCTTTTATCTCCTCTTCGTGAGTCATTTGTTTTATGTATCCACGATCCTTTAAAACTTCAAAAACATTTGACATTTTTATTTCCTCCATATTTTAATTTTATTTCTATTGTAACATAAAGGGTCCTATTTTTAAAGGGTTAATAAAAAAGAGAGACCCTCAAGTCCCTCTTTATATAAAATCAATTAATTACTTTGTTGTATTATAGAATACTTCGATTCCGTTGTATTGAGCAACTGATCCTAATTCTTCTTCAATTCTTAATAATTGGTTGTATTTAGCCATTCTATCAGTTCTTGAAGTTGATCCAGTTTTAATTTGTCCTGCGTTTGTTGCAACAGCGATATCAGCTATTGTAGCATCCTCAGTTTCTCCAGATCTATGAGAAATTACAGCAGTCATGTTAGCTCTCTTAGCCATTTCAATTGCATCTAAAGTCTCAGTTAAAGTTCCGATTTGGTTTAATTTAATTAAGATTGAGTTAGCAGCTTTCATTTCAATTCCTCTTGCTAATCTCTCAGTGTTAGTTACGAATAAATCGTCTCCAACGATTTGAACTTTCTTTCCAACTTTTGCAGTTAACATTTGGAACCCAGCCCAGTCATTTTCTCCTAATCCATCTTCGATAGATTTAATTGGATACTTCTCACACAATCCAGCGTACCACTCAATCATTTCTTCAGTAGTTCTTACTACTCCACCTTCTCTTTTGAAGTGGTACTCAAATGATCCATCTTCTTTTTCAACACAGAACTCAGTTGCTGCCGCGTCTAAAGCAAATGTAATATCAGTTCCTAACTCATATCCTGCTGCTTTAACTGCTTGACATATAATATCTAAAGCTCCCTCTGTTCCGTTGATTTTAGCTGGTGCATATCCACCTTCGTTTCCAACGTTTGTTGAATCTCCATTAGCTTTTAAAATTTTTCCTAAGTGGTGGAATATTTCACATCCCATTCTCATAGCTTCAGCAAATGTTTTAGCTCCAACTGGTTGAACCATAAACTCTTGAACGTCTACTGCAGAATCAGCATGACTTCCTCCGTTTAATATATTCATCATAGGTAAAGGTAACTCTTTAGCGTTAACTCCTCCTAAGTATTTGTATAAAGGTTGTCCTAAAGCCTCTGCTGCTGCTTTAGCTACTGCTAGAGAAACACCTAATATAGCGTTTGCTCCTAATCTATCTTTGTTTGGAGTTCCATCTAACTCGATCATAGCTTTATCGATAGCTACTTGGTTAGTTGCATCCATTCCGATTACTAACTCTTTAATTTCAGTGTTTACATAGTTTACTGCCTTTAAAACACCTTTTCCTAAGTATCTAGATTTATCTTCGTCTCTTAATTCTACTGCTTCGTAAGCTCCTGTAGATGCTCCAGATGGAACTGCAGCTCTTCCCATAGCTCCACATTCTAATATTACGTCAACCTCAACTGTTGGGTTTCCTCTTGAATCAAGAATTTCTCTTCCTTTAACTTCAACTATTCTAGTCATTTTCTTTAAATCCTCCTTAGAATTTTATAAAAGTTTATACTTTAAAATTAAGTCTCAAAATTTATGTAATGTTTATTTTACTTTAATAACTTTCATTGAGTTACTTGTTCCTGCTTTGAATACTTCTTCTCCACAAGATGCAACTATTATATCTCCTGATTTAACAAGTCCTAATGCTAAAGCTTTTGCTTCTGCTAAAACATAAAACTCCTCTAAATTTTTCGCTGTTGTATCTAAACAAGGGATTACTCCTCTTGTTAATATCATTTGATTATATGTTTTTTCATTATTTGTTATTGCTAATATAAAAGCCTCTGGGAAATATCTTCTTAATGCAGTTGCTGATCTTCCTGATGCAGTTCCTGATACGATTAATTTAGCTCCTAATGCTTCTGCTACATCTACTGTTCCTCTAGCCATAGCTTCAGTTATATTTACTCCATCTTCATTTTCTATTTCAAAAGCTACTAATGGATCTGTTTTTTCAGCTATCTTTCTCATTACTGTTACAGCCTCAACTGGATATTTTCCTTTTGCTGTTTCTCCAGATAACATTATTGCATCTGTACCATCTAATATTGCATTAGTTACGTCTGTAGCTTCTGCTCTAGTTGGTCTTGGGTTTTTTATCATTGAATCTAGCATTTGTGTAGCTGTTATTACAACTTTCCCTGCTAAGTTACATTTTTCTATCATCATTTTTTGTGCAAACGGAACTTCTTCTACAGGAATTTCTACTCCTAAATCTCCTCTAGCTACCATTATACCGTCAGATAATTCTAAAATCTCATCAAAGTTGTCTAACCCCTCTTGATTTTCTATTTTAGAAATTATTTTTATTTTCTCTCCACCGTTAGCGTCTAATACTTCTCTAACAGCTCTTACATCATCAGCTTTTCTAATAAATGATGCAGCTACGAAATCTACGTTTTGCTCACATCCAAATTTTAAATCTCCAATATCTTTTGGTGATAAAGCTGGTAATTGAACTGAAACATTTGGTAAGTTTACACCTTTGTTTTCTCCTAAGTCTCCGTTATTTTTTACAATACATCTTACTTCGTTTCCAACAACTTCTTCAACTTCCATTTCAATTAATCCATCATCAATTAAAACTATGTTTCCTGCTTTTAAGTCATCAGTTAACCCTTTATATGTTACAGCAACTTTTGTAGAATCTCCAATTACTGTCTCATCAGTAGTTATAGTGAACTTTTGTCCAGCTACTAAAGAAACATCGTTTCCTCCTACTAATTTGATTGTTCTTATTTCTGGACCTTTAGTATCTAATAAAACAGCTCCATTAATTCCTGTGTTTGCAATTGCTTGTTTTAAATTAACTATTCTTTGTCCATGCTCTTCGTGACTTCCGTGAGAAAAGTTCATTCTCATAACATTCATTCCAGCTTCTAATAACTGTGATAATACCTCAACCGATTCTGTTTTTGGCCCTATTGTACATACTATTTTTGTTTTTTTCATAGTTCCCTCCTATAATGAGTTTTTAATCTATATTTTAATCTTTTACATCCCTACATTTTGTATTCAAATTCTATCTAATATACTAGTTAAAGTCAAGAAAGTTAAATATCTATTTTTTACCTTTTTTTGACTCTATTATTCCCACTTTTTTATAAGCTCTTTATTTTTAATTAGTTTTATAAAATATTTCTTATAGTTCTTCTTATTTTTTAAGACTTTTCCTTTTTATTTTCAATAAAAAAGTCCTAGTTTAACTAGGACTTTTTTTTAAACAAATAGTGGTACTAAAACTAGAGAAACTATACTCATTAATTTTATCAATATATTTAAAGATGGCCCTGAGGTATCTTTAAATGGATCTCCTACTGTATCACCAACTACTGCTGCCTTATGTCTTTCAGACCCTTTTCCATCGCCTTTATATCCTGCTTCAATCTGCTTTTTAGCGTTATCCCATGCTCCACCAGCATTAGCCATCATAATAGCCATTAAGATTCCTGTTACTAAAGCTCCTGCTAATAATCCACCTAATGCTTCTGGTGACCATAATCCTATTACTACCGGTGCTAAAACTGCTAATATACCCGGTAATAACATCTCTTTTAATGAAGAGTGTGTCGAAATTTCAACACATCTTTTATAATCTGGCTTTGTCTTTTTTTCCATAATTCCTGGAATCTCTCTAAATTGTCTTCTTACTTCTTCAACCATTTCCATAGCTGCTTTTCCTACCGCAGTCATTGTTAGAGCAGAGAATAGGAATGTTAACATTCCACCAATAAATATCCCAACTATTACATCTGGATTTATTATATCAAGAACGAAATCTTTTCCCGATAATTTTTGAATAGATTCTTTATAAGCAGCAAATAATGATAAAGCTGTTAACGCTGCTGATCCAATAGCAAATCCTTTTCCTACTGCTGCTGTTGAATTTCCTACTGCATCTAGTTTATCTGTACACTCTCTAACTTCATGAGGTAACTCAGCCATCTCCGCTATACCACCCGCATTATCTGCAACCGGTCCATAAGCATCAACTGCAACTACCATTCCAGTTGTTGAAAGCATTCCTACTGCCGCTATTGATATTCCGTATAATCCTGCAAACTTATATGCTACAATGATTGCTATTGATATTATTATCATTGGCGCAACTGTTGATTCCATTCCTACCGCTAATCCCTCAATTATTGTTGTTGCTGGACCTGTTTTTGCCGCATCCGAAATTCTATTTACTGCTTTTTTTCCAGTATCTGTATAAAGTCCTGTAAAATAAGCTATTACTAATCCTGCTACTAATCCTGCTACTATTGCCCAAAATATGCCCATTGGTAATTTTAAATATTTAATAACTCCAAAAGAGGCAATTATTGATAAAACTCCCGCTATTCTAGTTCCATTTTCTAGTTTATGATAAACTTCATCAGGATTTTCAGTTTTAACTGTTAAAGTTGCTAATATTGATGCTATAATCCCAAACGCCGATATCATAACTGGAGCTAATAAATACTCTTTTGTTTCCATTGCCGCACCAATAGCTAATGTTGCTATTATTGATCCAACATATGACTCGAATAAATCTGCTCCCATTCCCGCTACGTCTCCTACATTATCTCCTACATTATCAGCTATCGTTGCTGGATTTCTTGGATCATCCTCTGGTATTCCTGCCTCTACCTTTCCTACTAAATCTGCTCCAACGTCAGCAGCTTTAGTATAGATACCTCCTCCTACTCTTGCAAATAAAGCTATAGAAGAAGCTCCCATTCCAAATCCTGTTATTATACTTACATCCCAATCAAATACTAAAATTAATATTGTAAGACCTAACATTCCTAATCCTACAACTGAAAGTCCCATAACTGCTCCACCAGCAAAAGCTACATCTAAAGCTTTAGACAAGCCCCCTTCTTTTGCTGCAATTGATGTTCTTCCATTAGCTTTTGTTGCTATTCTCATACCGATGTTCCCTGCTAAAGCCGATGTTAATGCTCCTATCACAAAAGTTACTGCTACCATTGGAGATAAAAATACTCCTAGTAAGATTGCCACTGCTGCAACAAACCAAATTAAAATTTTATATTCCGCCGAAAGAAAAGCCATTGCACCTTCTCTAATTGCTTCCGTTATTTCAGCTACTCTCGGAATATTAATCTCATAACTTTGAACTTTCTTGGAGTAGAAAGATGCTGCGAATAGTGCTATAATACCACCGAAAATTCCCAAATAGATCATTCGTTCCACTTTTAAAACCTCCCAGTATGTTTAGTATGATTAAAGTATACGAGAAAGTTCAAGATATTTCAAGAAAAAACAAAGTTCTTTTTTTCTTTATTTTAATCTACTTTTTATTGAATTTTAAGTTTTCCGAAAGATAAATTTTGTCATTTTTATCAACTATTAAAACATCTAAATCAGGCGTACTATTAGCTTTTTCTAAAACTTTTTCAATAGGCATTAAAAAAAATGTTGTTGAATATAAGTCAGCTTCTAAAGAATTTTTATTCACAACTACTACCATTTTCTTATCTTCTACTGGATATTTTGTTTCTTTATCTAAAATATGATGATATCTTTTCCCATTTATTTCTACATAAGTTTGATAATCTCCTGAAACTCCCATACTTTGATTATTTAACTCAACAATTCCAAGAATTTCTGAAGGATTATTAGGATTTTGAATTCCTATTTTCCATGGAGTTCCATCTCCTTTAACACCAATAGCTTCTATACTCGATATAGCCGATATAAATCCACTCTCTACTCCAGCTTCTCTCAGTTTTTCACCAGCTTTTTTCACTGCATATCCTTTCAAAAAAGAACCTGTATCTATTTTTACTCCATCTTTATTTATAACAATCTCATTTCCAATTATCTCAATCTGAGAAAAATCAACATTAGCTGCTGCTTCTTCAAGTTCTTTTTTAGTCGGTACACTATCTCTTGGTGGAACTTCTTCTGAAAATCCCCAAACTGTCATCAAAGGTTCCATCGTTATATCATATTTACCACTTGATAACTCATAAGCTTTATTTACTTCATTTAAAAGAAGTATTCCTTCCGCATCAAAAGTTTCTTTTTTTAAAGTATTTAGATTATCTGTTAAACTTCCTTTTACTTTACTATTATATTTTGAATCGATTCTTTCTATCTCGACAAAAGCACTTTCTATAGACTGCTTAGCTTTTTTTTCATCATTTGAAAAAATAGAAATTTTAAAAAAAGTTCCAAATGCAAATCTTTCGTCATCTACTCTTTTAACTTTTTTTTCACAACCTAAAAGTAACAAAAAAAGCAAAAAGAGTAGAAAAATATTTCTACTCTTACTCATTTATTAAGTCCTCCGCTTGTTCACCGAAAGTTATTTTTCCATCGATAATCTCTCTAAAAGTCTTCTTTACAACAGTATCTTTCTTAGAAACTTTTGTAAGTACAGGTGCTCCTTTACCAATATCTCTTGCTCTTTTTCCAGCAGTTATTGTTAATGTATATTTATTAGGTATCTTCTCTAATAATTCATCATAAGTAATTACTTTTTTCATAAAATCCTCCTAGTTTTTAGAATTTATAATTTTTACTAACTCATCACATGATTTTTCAACAGTATAGTTAATAATTGTTATATCATAATCCTTTTCATATTCTAATTCTTTTATTGAATTTTTTAATCTAAGCTGTATAGTTTCTTCACTATCTGTTTTTCTTCCTCTTAGTCTTCTCTCTAAATCTTCCATTGTTGGTGTTTTGAAGAATATTAGGTGTGCATTTGGATAAGCTGCTTTTACCTGAAGCCCTCCTTGAACATCTATCTCAAGAATTACATTTTCACCTGATGCTAATCTTGATTCTACTTCAGATTTCAAAGTTCCATAGTAGTTAGTATGAACAGTTGCGTATTCTAAAAATTCATTATTTTCTATTTTGTTTTTAAACTCTTCCACTGATAGGAAATAATAATCTCTCCCGTGTAACTCTCCCTCTCTTGGAGCACGAGTTGTAGCTGAAGTTGCTAAATTGATACCTAGCTGTTTTCTAACTATTCTACATATTGTTGATTTTCCAGCACCACTTGGTCCTGATACAATAAATAGTTCACCCTTTTTCATTTCTATTCTCCTTTATTCTATATTTAGAGCTTGTTCTCTAATTTTTTCTATCTCATTTTTACATTCTACAATCAATTTTGAAATGTCATATAAATTACATTTCACACCTGAAGTATTTAACTCCCTAAAAATCTCTTGAAGAATAAAATCAATTTTTTTTCCTACACCTGCATTTGGAGAATCTAATTCTATTTTTAATTGAATAAGGTGACTCTCTAATCTAGAAACTTCCTCTGAAATATCAGATTTATCTGTAAATAAAAGAACTTCTCTCAAAAGAATTTCATCATTAAATTCTATATTACTTATTTTAGATAATCTTTCTAAAAGTTTTTCCTTATAGTTCATAACAATATTTTCTTTTAATTTCTTTATTTCATTTACATTATTTTCTATAATATTAATACATTGTAGAAAATAATCTTTCATTCTAGCGCCTTCTGCCTCTTTCATCTCCACAAAAGAATCTAATAGCAAGTGAAGATTTTTCACTATAAAATTTTCGTATTCTTTTTCATCTATCTCTAAATCATTTCTTCTAATGACATTTAAATTCTTAACTAATAAATCAAGTTTATTACTAAACTTTTCTTCATATTCATTTTCTATAGTATTTAAAACTTTCAAATAAGATGCTGTCATATTTTTATCATATTCAAATAAATTATCAACTTCTCTTTTATCTTGAAATTCAATTTTTAAATCTATACTTCCTCTCGTAACTCTAGAAGCAACCTCTGTTCTGATTTTATTTTCCAAAAAATTTAGCATATGAGGTGATTTTATTTTTAAATTTAAGTTTTTATTATTCACACTTTTTATCTCTAAGGATATAGCATACTTCTCATTTTCAAAATATTCTTTTGAATATCCTGTCATACTTCTCATAACATCAACCCCTCATAAATAAAATGCTAAAATAGGCGACAAAGTCGCCTATTTTATTAGTCCTCTATCTCAACTGGAACTATGTTTTTATAAGCTTTATATCCAGTTCCTGCTGGAATTTTCTTACCTATAATTACATTCTCTTTAAGTCCCTCTAAGTAGTCCTCTTTACCTTCTATTGCTGCATTTGAAAGTACTTTTGTAGTTTCTTGGAATGATGCCGCTGATATGAAACTTCCTGTATTAACAGCTGCTTTTGTAATACCTTGAATAACAGGTTCATATTTGATCTCTGCTTTTCCTTCAGCTCTTAATCTATTGTTTTCTAATTCAACAACTCTCTTCTCTACAACTTCATCTTCTAAGAATAATGAAGCTCCAGATTCTACTATTCTTACTTTCTTAAACATCTGTTTAACGATAATTTCTATATGTTTATCGTTTACAGTAACTCCTTGGTCTCTATATACTTGTTGTACAGATTCTAGTATAAACTGCTCTGCTGCAACTAGCCCTTTAATGTTAAGAACGTCAAATGGCGATATAGCTCCATCTGTTATTTTATCTCCAGCTTTAATTAACATTCCATCTGTTACAACTAAATGTTCTCCAACTGGTGCTAAGTATTCTTTAAAGTTTTCAGTATCAGAAGTAGATCTTATGATTATTACTCTCATACCTTTCTTCTTTCTTCCTGTTACTTCAACTTTTCCATCTATTTCTGATAGAATAGCTTTTCCTTTAGGGTTTCTAGCTTCAAATAGCTCTTGAATTCTTGGAAGACCTCCAGTGATGTCCTTCGTTCCTTCTCCCTCTTTTATAATTTTTGCTATAATTTGTCCTGTTCTTACTGACTCACCCTCTCTAACCATTAAGTATGCTCCAAATGGTATTGAGTAACTTTCTTTTGCAGTTCCATCCTCATCGAATATAACTACTCTTGGGTTTGAATCTCCAGATTCTACAGTCTTTATAGCCATATATTCTGTAACGTTATACTTTTCATCAAAGTTTTCTTTTACATATAACTCTCTATATTCAATTCTTCCATCTTGGTTTGCAATAATAGGGATATGGTATGGATCAAATGTTACTAAAACATCTCCTGGTTTTACTTCTTGACCTTCTTCAACTATTAAGATAGATCCTGAAGCAATCTCATAATCATAGTTTCCTATTAAAATTTTAGCTGATTGAGAAACTACAATTTTCTCTTGAGTCTCTTGATTTTCTAGAAGTTTTATATCCTTGAATACAACCTTTCCAGTATTTTCAGCTTTAATACTTGTTGCAGCAGCAGTAGCTGTCGCAACTCCTCCAGTATGGAATGTTCTCATTGTAAGCTGTGTACCAGGTTCTCCAATTGATTGAGCTGCTATAACTCCAACCGCTTCTCCTAGTAATATCTCTTTATGGTTAGCTAAATCCATTCCATAACATTTTTGACAAACTCCTTTTTCAAGGTCACATGTTAATGGAGATCTTATTTTTATTTTCTTGATTTCAAGTTCTGTAATTCTAGCGATTTGCTCTTTTGTAAACATCTCGTTTCTTCTAGCAATTACTTCTCCTTCATATACTACATCTTCAGCAGGTACTCTACCTATTAATCTTTCAGATAATTTTTCAATTACTTGTCCATCTGAAACTAGTTCTGCTACTTCAATTCCTTCGTGAGTTCCACAATCAATTGAATTTACAATAACTTCGTGTGATATATCAACTAATCTTCTTGTTAAATATCCTGAATCGGCAGTTCTTAACGCCGTATCAGCTAGACCTTTTCTAGCTCCGTGTGATGACATGAAAAACTCTAATACTGTTAGTCCTTCTCTAAAGTTCGCTTTAATTGGAACCTCGATGATTCTACCTTGTGTATCGGCCATGTTTCCTCTCATTGCCGCAAGCTGTCTCATCTGTGCAATCGATCCTCTGGCTCCAGAGTTCGCCATCATATAAACTGGGTTAAACTGATCTAGTCCACTCATCATTGCATCAGTTACTTTAGCTGTTGTTTCTGACCAAAGAGCTACAGTTTTTCTATATCTCTCTTCGTTTATGATTTTTCCAGCTTTATAATCTGCTTCAATTTCTGCAACTTTTTGATCCGCTTCTTCTAAGATTGATTTTTTAGTTTCTGGAATCTCTAAGTCCTCAATACCTACTGAAACTCCTGCAAATGTTGCGTAGTGATATCCAAAGTTTTTAATATCGTTTATTAACTCTGCAGTTTTTGTAAATCCGTGCATCTCATATAATTTACCAATAAGTTTTTTTAATTGAGATTTTCCGAATGTTACATCATATTGTTTATTTACTTCTGGTAACATCTCATTAAACATGATTCTACCAGCTGTAGTTTTAACCATTTCACCATTTATTCTAACATTTACGATAGCATGAGTATCTAGGATATCTCTATCATAAGCTGTTAAAACTTGCTCTTTATTAGAGAAAGATTTTCCTTCTCCTTTTGCTCCTGGTCTATCTTTTGTCATGTAGAAACATCCCATAACCATATCCTGAGATGGTACAGCTATTGGTTCTCCATTTGATGGAGATATTATGTTATTTGGAGCTAACATAAGAAGTTTTGCTTCCATTATAGCTTCTGGTGATAACATTAAGTGAACGGCCATTTGGTCTCCATCGAAGTCAGCGTTAAATGCTGAACATACTAACGGATGTAATCTTATTGCCTTTCCTTCTATTAATACTGGCTCGAAAGCTTGTATTGATAATCTATGTAGTGTTGGAGCTCTGTTTAATAAAACAGGGTGGTCTTGAATAACATCCTCAATTACATCCCAAACTTTATCATCAGCATCTTCAACTAATTTTTTTGCTGTTTTTATATTAGAAGCTAACTCTCTTTTTACTAATTCTCTCATTATGAAAGGTTTGTATAACTCAAGAGCCATCTTTTTAGGAATTCCACACTGGTGCATTTTTAAAGAAGGTCCTACAACGATAACCGATCTTGCAGAGTAATCTACTCTTTTTCCAAGTAGGTTTTGTCTAAATCTACCTTGCTTTCCTTTTAACATATCAGAAAGTGATTTTAACTCTCTGTTATTTTGAGCAACAACTGGCTTTCCTCTTCTTCCGTTATCAATTAGAGCGTCAACTGCTTCTTGAAGCATTCTTTTCTCATTTTTTACAACAATTTCTGGAGCTTTTATTTCTAAAAGTCTCTTCAATCTGTTGTTTCTGTTGATAACTCTTCTATATAAATCATTTAAGTCAGAAGTAGCAAATCTTCCACCATCTAATTGAACCATTGGTCTTAAATCAGCTGGAATTACTGGAACATTCTTTAAAATCATCCATTGAGGTAAGTTACCAGATGCTATAAAGTCTCTAGTTATCTTTAATCTTTTAACTAACTTCTTTCTCTTTTGTGCAGAATTTACATCTTCAAGTTCTTTTTCTAACTCTACTCTTAACTCTTCTAAATCTATCATCTCTAATAGTTTTAAAATAGCTTCTGCTCCCATTTTTGCTTCAAATTGCTTTCCGTACATTTGCTTATATAGCTTGTACTCTTTTTCAGTTATGATTTTACCAATTTTTAAAGTTGGCTCTTCACTAGCTGTTACTATGTATCTAGCAAAATATAAAACTGACTCTAACTCTTTTGGAGAAATTCCTAAAATAAGAGACATCTTATTTGGTGTTCCTTTAGAATACCAAATATGAGCTACTGGGGCAGCTAATGCTATATGCCCCATTCTTTCTCTTCTTACTTTAGACTTAGTTACTTCAACTCCACACTTCTCACAAACTAGTCCTTTGTATCTCATTCTTTTATATTTTCCACAAGAACATTCCCAATCTTTCGATGGTCCAAATATTCTTTCACAGAACAATCCATCCATCTCTGGATTTAATGTTCTATAGTTTATTGTTTCTGGTTTCGTAACTTCTCCGTACGACCACTCTTCTATCTTCTCTGGAGAAGCTAGTTTAATTCTAATCTTCTCAAAACTTTTAATTCCCATATTAAATACAAAGCCTCCTTAAATGAGATAAAGCTTTCATCTATCATCATATTCAATTTTACTTAAATTTAGTTTATTTGGTCAGATAAAGAAAACTCAACGATTGTTTCGTCTTTTCCTAACTCTTCGTTAACGTTAATTAACTCATTGTCAGAATCAAAAAGTTCTACATCTAATGCTAGTGCTTGGAACTCTTTTAATAAAACCTTAAATGACTCTGGTAAATCTGCCTCTGGCATTTCTTCACCTTTTACAATTGCTTCATAAGTTTTTGTTCTACCTGTTACATCGTCAGACTTAACTGTTAACATTTCTTGAAGGATATTTGAAGCTCCATAAGCCTCTAAAGCCCAAACCTCCATCTCTCCAAGTCTTTGTCCTCCGAACTGTGCTTTTCCTCCAAGAGGTTGCTGAGTTACTAGTGAGTAAGGACCAATTGCTCTTGCGTGCATCTTATCTTCAACAAGGTGATGAAGCTTTAACATATACATTCTTCCAACTGTTACTGGATTATCAAATTTATCTCCAGTTCTTCCATCAAATAAAGTAACTTTACCTTTTCTTGGATATCCAGCTTTTTCTAAATAATCTTTTACTTGTTCTTCTGTTGCACCATCAAATACTGGAGTTGATAAATAAGTTCCACCATTTAATTTACCCATTGCCATTCCTAAGTGAACCTCTAGAACCTGTCCGATGTTCATACGTGAAGGAACTCCAAGTGGATTGATTACAACGTCTAAGTGTGTACCATCTGCTAAGAATGGCATATCTTCTGCTGGTAATACTCTAGAAACAACACCTTTATTACCGTGTCTTCCTGACATTTTATCTCCAACAGTTATTTTTCTTTTTTCAGCAATAAATACTCTTATAGATCTATTTACTCCAGCTTTTAACTCGTCTCCATTTTCTCTTGATAATTCAAGAACTTCAACAACCGTTCCTTTCGATCCATGAGGCATTTTTAATGATGTATCTCTTACATCTCTTGCTTTTTCTCCGAAGATAGCTCTTAATAACTTCTCTTCTGCTGGTGGCTCTGATTCACCTTTAGGTGCTGTTTTTCCTACTAGGATATCTCCTGGTCCAACCTCTGATCCTACTACAATTATACCTCTTGAATCTAAGTTCTTTAATGCTTCTTCAGAAACATTTGGTATTTCTCTTGTAATCTCTTCGTCACCTAATTTAGTATTTCTAGCTTCTATTTCATATTCTTCTATATGGATAGATGTAAATACGTCATCTTTTCTTAATCTATCAGATATCAGAATCGCATCCTCGTAGTTATATCCTTCCCAAGGCATAAATGCCATTAGAATATTTCTTCCTAGAGCTAAATCTCCACCTTTTGTTGCAGGTCCATCAGCAATTACTTGTCCTAATTCTACTTCTTGTCCTAGGTCAACTAATGGTGTTTGATGTAAACACATTGCTTGGTTTGATCTTTCAAAGTTTAATAATCTATGTCTGTAAGATTTTCCTTCTGCATCTTCTATAATAATCTCTTTTGCATCTACGTATATAACTTTACCTTTTGCTTTAGCTGAGATTACTGCTCCTGAATCAACTGCAACTTTTCTTTCAAGTCCTGTTCCAATGAATGGAGCTTCTGTTCTTAATAATGGTACCGCTTGTCTTTGCATGTTCGATCCCATAAGTGCTCTGTTGGCGTCATCATGCTCAAGGAATGGTATTAATCCTGCTGAAACTGATACAACCTGTTTAGGTGATACATCTAAATAATGAACTTTTTCTCCTGAAATATTTACTATTTCATGTCCATATCTACATACAACATCTCCTAAAAGTTCTCCATTTTCACCAAGTTTAGTATCCGCTTGGGCTATGAATAATCCTTCTTCTTCATCTGCTGCTAAATAATGAATATCATCAAAATTAGCAACTCCATTTTCTACCTTAACATATGGAGTTTCTATAAATCCATATGAATTTACTTTAGCATATATAGCTAAAGATCCGATAAGTCCAATGTTTGGTCCCTCTGGAGTTTCTATAGGACAAATTCTTCCATAGTGAGAGTCGTGAACGTCTCTAACCTCGAATCCTGCTCTTTCTCTTGAAAGTCCTCCAGGTCCTAGTGCTGATATTCTTCTCTTATGAGTTAATTCAGCAAGTGGATTTGACTGGTCCATGAATTGTGATAATTGCCCTGATCCAAAGAAGTCTAATACTAAAGCATTTAACGGTCTAGTGTTTAATAATGATTGTGGAGTTAATGTTTCAACATCTTGAATTGTCATCTTCTCTTTTACCATTTTACCCATCTTAGAAAGTCCTGCTTTAATTTGCATTAATAATAACTCTCCAACACCTCTAACTCTTCTGTTAGATAGGTTATCAATGTCATCTGTATGTCCTTTTCCGTTGTTTAAACTAATTACATACTTTATTGTTGCAATTACATCCTCTTTAGTAAGTAAAATTTCATCTTCTGGAAGATTTAATTTTAATCTTTTATTCATTTTATATCTTCCAACAGGCTCTAAATCATATCTTTGAGGATTAAAGAACATCTGCTTTATTAAAGATCTAGCTGAATCAATAGTTACTAAGTCTCCAGGTCTTAATTTCTTAAATACCTCTGTTACAGCTTCCTCTTTTGTATCTCCAGTATCATTTACTATTGTATTTGCAAATACTTTATCTTCTGGTTTTACTTCCCAAACTAAAATATTTTCTATTTTTAGGTCTACTAAATCAAATATTACAGCTTCTGTAATTAGTTGTTTAGTTTCAAATAAAATCTCTCCAGTTTCTTCATTAAAAATATCCTCTTTAACAAAGCTTCCTTCAATTTTTGTTTTAAGAACACTAATTAGTTCCTCTTTATTTGAATATCTTGAATAGTATTCAGATAAATTAATTTCTTTTTCATCTAAAAACTCATCCATTATCTCTTCGTTTGTATCGAAGAAATCAACTGCTTTTAAAAATACAGTTGCTAAAACTTTTTTCTTTCTATCAATTTTTACACTTAAGAAGTCATTTTTATCAGTTTCAAACTCTAACCATGTTCCTTTATAAGGAATAATTTTTCCAGAGAACAGGTCTTTACCTGTTTGGATATTAACTTCTTTATTAAATGACACTCCAGGAGATCTATGTAACTGTGATACTACAACTCTCTCAGCACCATTTATTATAAATGTTCCTCTTTCAGTCATTAAAGGAACTTCTCCAAAATAAACAAGTGTTTCTTGGATTTCGTTTCCACTTTTCTTATTAGTAAGTCTTAATCTTACTTTTAAAGATGCAGAATAAGTCTTCCCTCTCTTCTTACACTCAAGCTCATCATTCAATGGAGCTTCCGCTTCATGTAACTCATAAGAAACATACTCTAATTTTATATCTCCATTTGAAGATTCAACAGGGAATATTTCTCTAAAAGCAGATTCAAGCCCCTTATCTTTTCTGTTAAGTGGAGCCTCCTTAGCTTGTAGAAAATCTTCATAGGAATCCAGTTGGAATTCTAAAAAATGAGGCATAGTTCCTCTTTCTTCGATTCTTCCAAAATTCAATCTTTCAACGAGTTTCCCCATCAATTCACACTCCTTACTATTTCATATAGTGATCAATACCTAATCTTTGGAAAATAAAAGCCTTTTATTTTCAAAAGATTAAGTATTAACTTACTTTTAATAGATTATTTAATAATTTTCATTATAATGAGTAAAAAGGCACCCATTAGAGTGCCTATTTTTTTTATTTAAGTATAACTAGTTGCTTATGCAACCTTGTAAGGGTTATTACTTAACCTCTACTGTAGCTCCAGCTTCAGTTAATTTAGCTTTTATAGCTTCAGCCTCTTCTTTAGAAGCTCCCTCTTTTAATGTTCCACCGTTATCTACTAATTCTTTAGCTTCTTTTAATCCTAATCCAGTAATTGCTCTTACCTCTTTGATTACAGCTATTTTGTTAGCTCCTGCAGCAGTTAAAACTACATCAAACTCAGTTTTCTCCTCTACAGCTGGTCCCTCAGCAGCAGCTACAGCTACTGGTGCAGCAGCAGTAACACCGAAGTGCTCCTCTAAAGCTGTTACTAATTCTCTTAACTCTAATACTGACATAGCTTCTAAATCAGCTATGAATTGCTCTTTATTGAATGCCATTATAAATCCTCCTTAAATTTTCCTAATTTTTCTTCTTTTTATTAAATCAATAATACTCTAAAATCAACAAGTGATTACTCAGCAGCTGCTTCTTTCTTCTCAGCGATTGCCACAGTTGCGTAAGCAAGTTTTCTAACTGGTCCAAGCATTCCGTTAAGAACCATAGAAAGAAGTTGCTCTCTAGATGGTAATTTAGCTAATGCTACTACCTCTGAAGCTTCTACTCTCTTACCAGTTAATACTCCACCTTTTATAGTGAATATAGTTTTCTTAGCTTTTGCGTTTGCTTTTGCTTGAGCCGCTTCTACATCGTAAACTACCTTTGCTGGAGTTACTGGATCAGCATATCCGAATGCAAATGCAGTAGTCCCCTCTAGTAAATCATCGAATTTATCAGCGATACCAGCCTCAGCTAGTGCTATCTTGAACAGTCTGTTCTTAGCAACTAAGTACTCAGCTCCGTTTTCTCTCATTTGTTTTCTTAATTCAGTCTCTTGATTAACTTTAAGACCTTGATAGTCAACTAAAACGATTGATTGAGCTTTAGAAATTTTTTCAACTAATTCAGCTACAAGTTCCTTTTTTAATTGAGTTGCCATTATTGATTCACCTCCTCTTTTACTCTAAAATTACCTCCGCTCCAAGGTAGGAACGGAGGTTCAAAATCTAACTATTGAGGTTAGTGAATACCTTCTTCCAACCTCGGTAGGATATTTAAGACTTGCGTCACCTACGGTCTTTGGTTTGGATCTATATTTAATTATTTATCCAACTTTTTAAGTTATAATTTTACAACTTTATAATTATAACATATAATTTAAATTTTTGCAAATTTTAATTAAGCATTTTTTGCAACTAAAACTGGATCCATTTTAACTCCTGGTCCCATTGTTAAAGAAACTGCTACAGTTCTTAAGTATTGACCTTTAGAAGCAGATGGCTTTAATCTTACAATCTCATTGATGAACGCTGTGAAGTTCTCTAATAAAGCTTCTTCAGAGAAATCTGCTTTACCGATTGGCGCATGGATTGATCCTAACTTGTCTACTCTAAATGCAAGTTTTCCTTTCTTGAACTCAGATACTGCCGTTGCGATATCTGGTGTAACTGTTCCTGACTTAGGGTTAGGCATTAAACCTTTAGTTCCTAAGATTCTTCCTAATCTTCCTAATTTAGGCATCATGTCTGGAGTTGCGATTACGATATCAAAGTCAAACCAACCTTGTTGAATTTTCTCGATATACTCTTCTGCTCCAGCATAATCTGCTCCAGCTTCTAAAGCTTTCTCTACATTAGCTCCTGAAGTGATTGCTAATATTTTAACTGTTTTTCCTGTTCCATTTGGAAGTACAACAGTACCTCTAACTTGTTGATCAGCATGTCTAGGATCTACTCCTAATCTTAATGCTATTTCAACTGTTTCTACGAAGTTAGCAGTTCTTGTCTTTCTTACAAGTTCTATAGCTTCTTTAACCTCGTATAGTCTTCCTTGCTCAACTAATTTAGCTATTTCTAGGTATTTTTTACCTCTTTTATTTGCCATTGAAAATTTCCTCCTCCTGTGGTTAAACGGATGTTTACATCCTACCACTTAATATCACATAAATAAGAATTGACTTCTAATTAGTCCTCTATTTTGATTCCCATTGATCTTGCTGATCCAGCTATGATATTCATAGCAGCTTCTACTGATCCAGCATTTAAATCTGGCATCTTAGTTTCAGCGATTTCTCTTAATTTAGCTGTGTTTATAGTTCCAGCTACTTCTTTTTTAGAGTTTTGAGCTCCTGATTTAACTCCTGCAGCTTTCTTTAATAAGTCAGATGCTGGTGGAGTTTTTAAGATAAATGTGAAAGATCTGTCGTTATAAACAGAGATCTCAACTGGGATGATCCATCCTGCTTTATCTTGAGTTTTTGCATTGAACGCCTTACAGAATTCCATAATGTTAACTCCGTGTTGTCCTAATGCTGGTCCTACTGGTGGAGCAGGGTTAGCTTTTCCAGCAGGTAATTGTAGTTTTATTAATCCGATTACTTCTTTTGCCATTGTTTAAATTACACCTCCATAAAATTGTGGTATTGATCTTACGATCTCCCACTGGCTTAAATTTATTTAATTAAGCCTTCTCTACACTGTTAAGATCAACTTCAATAGGAGTCATTCTTCCAAACATCTCCATCATTACCTTAACTTTTCTATGTTCCATATCGATTTCTGCAACTTTTCCTTCTTGGTTTTCAAAACCTTCAGATAGAAGTCTTACATAATCTCCTACTTCGTAGTCAACTTTTATAACTTCTTTTATTGCTTTCTCATCCTCATCATTTTTGTATCCTATAACAGAGAAGATATTTTCTACTTCGTCATCTTCCATTGGAATTGGATCAGATCCTACACCAACGAATCCTGTTACACCATTAGTATTTCTAACAACATACCAAGCATCAGAGTCTACTCTAAAGTTGATTCCATCTCCACTTTCCTCTCTAGTAGCTTCCATTTCTAGCATAACATACCCAGGAAATAATTTTCTTGAAATAACTTTTTTCTTTCCTCTTCTCTCTTCGATAGTTTCCTCTTCAGGAACTAAAACTTTAGTTACTATATTAGATAATCCTAAAGTTTCTATCTTTTGTTCTAAGTCTGTTTTAACTTTTTTCTCATACCCCGAATAAGTATGAATCATAAACCATTTTTTCACTAAGCTTTTTTCCATTTTATCCTCCAAAGAGAGATACAAGCATCTTTAAAAGTCTTGAAGCAATTATATCGAAAACTCCTAAGTATATTCCTAAAAATATACTCATAGCAACAACCCAACTAGTTGCTGCAACAATCTCTTTTCTTCTAGGCCATTGAACCTTAGAATACTCTCTTCTTACATCATTAATTAGTCCCATTTTGCACCACCAGTAATTTTAATTTATAAAAAAAATGGCAGGTCAAGAGGGAATCGAACCCCCAACCCTCGGTTTTGGAGACCGATGCTCTGCCAATTGAGCCATTGACCTGCATGTTGTTGCAAATGTTTTACTTTAAATAATTAATCAAGAAGCACGTAGGCTTCTTAGACTAAGAATTATTTTTTAGTTTCTTTATGTAATGTTACTTTTTTGTCCCATTTACAGTATTTATTTAATTCTAATCTTTCAGTAGTGTTCTTCTTATTCTTTGAAGTACTGTAGTTTCTTCTTTTACACTCTGTACACTCTAATTGAATATTTACTCTCACTCTTTACACCTCCACTCATCTAACGGATATCACAAATCCTCCCATACCTCATAGCTTATTGTATGGTAAACAAGAGTTTCCTTATTTATTGCTTTCTTTTTAAGACATAGATGATAATACCACTTTTTTCCGTTTTTGTCAACAGTTTTTTCTTTACTCCAAAATAAAAAAAGATTGGCAACTTCCTATCCTCCCAGGGGGCTGCCCCCCAAGTACTTTCAGCGTTTATGGGCTTAACTTCCAGGTTCGAAATGTTACTGGGTGTACCTCCATAGCTATCGTTGCCAATCAATATTTATTTGTGTTCTTGAACACTTGAAACTATATAGTAGTATATTAAGGTTAAAACTTCGATATATTAGTATTGGTCAGCTAAAAGTCTCACAACTCTTACACCCCCAACCTATCAACCTCCTAGTCTCGAAGGTATCTTAAAGAGTACTTATCTTGAAGTCAGTTTCCCGCTTAGATGCTTTCAGCGGTTATCTGTTCCAAACGTGACTACCCAGCTGTGCCACTGGCGTGACAACTGGTACATCAGAGGTTTGTCCATCCCGGTCCTCTCGTACTAAGGACAGATCTTCTCAATACTCTAACGCCTACAGTGGATAGGGACCGAACTGTCTCACGACGTTCTGAACCCAGCTCACGTACCGCTTTAATGGGCGAACAGCCCAACCCTTGGGACCTTCTCCAGCCCCAGGATGCGATGAGCCGACATCGAGGTGCCAAACTCTACCGTCGATATGGACTCTCGGGTAGAATCAGCCTGTTATCCCCAGGGTAGCTTTTATCCGTTGAGCGACGACCCTTCCATTCGGAATCGCCGGATCACTATGTCCTGCTTTCGCACCTGCTCGACCCGTCAGTCTCGCAGTTAAGCTCTCTTATGCCATTGCACTCTGCGGTTGATTTCCATCCAACCTGAGAGAACCTTTGAACGCCTCCGTTACTCTTTCGGAGGCGACCGCCCCAGTCAAACTGCCCACCTAGCACTGTCTTCGAGGGTACAAACCTCAAATTAGAATTCCGACATAGTATGGTTGGTATTCCACCAGTGACTCCGCGTAATCTAGCGACCACGCATCATAGTCTCCCAACTATCCTATACATACGATGCCAAAACCCAATACCAAGCTACAGTAAAGCTCCATGGGGTCTTTCCGTCCTACTGCAGGTAACCGGTATCTTCACCGGTAATACAATTTCACCAGGCCTCCCGTCAAGACAGCTCTCAGATCGTTACACCATTCGTGCAGGTCGGAACTTACCCGACAAGGAATTTCGCTACCTTAGGACCGTTATAGTTACGGCCGCCGTTCACCGGGGCTTCAATTCGGAGCTCTCACTCCTCCTCTTAACCTTCCGGCACTGGGCAGGTGTCAGCCCATATACGTCGCCTTACAGCTTAGCATAGACCTGTGTTTTTGTTAAACAGTCGCCTGAGACTCTTCACTGCGGCCTCTCATAGCTTTGCGTCGCGTGTACGCTCACCATAAAAGGCACCCCTTCTCCCGAAGTTACGGGGCTATTTTGCAGAGTTCCTTAACGAGAGTTAGCCTGTCCGCCTTAGATTTCTCATCCTGACCACCTGTGTCGGTTTGGGGTACGGGCACTAATATCTTTAAAACGCTTAGAAGCTTTTCTCGGCAGTGTGGTATTTGCACCTTCCATCTTACGACTCCTCATCACACCTCACGTTTAGTCTAGCGGATTTTCCTACTAGACCACGCTACATGCTTGAACTGGCACTTCCGTTCGCCAGCGTGCATAACCTCCTGCGTCCCTCCATCACTTGATATCAGTGGCACAGAAATATTAATCTGTTTTCCATTCGCCTACGCAATCTAGCCTCGGCTTAGGACCCGGCTTACCCAGGGGAGACAAACTTTACCCTGGAACCCTTGGTCTTCCGGCGTGGGGGATTCTCGCCCCCATTCTCGCTACTTATTCCTGCATTCTCACTTCTGATACCTCCAGAGTTTCTTGTCGATTCTCCTTCAACGGCCTACAGAACGCTCTCCTACCAGTCGCTTACGCAACTCCACAGCTTCGGTTTATAACTTAGCCCCGTTACATTGTCGGCGCAGAGACTCTCGACCAGTGAGCTATTACGCACTCTTTAAAGGTATGGCTGCTTCTAAGCCAACCTCCTGGTTGTTTGTGAATCTCCACCTCCTTTCCCACTTAGTTATAATTAGGGACCTTAGCTGGTGGTCTGGGTTGTTTCCCTTTTGACCATGGAAGTTAATTCCCATAGTCTCACTCCTGAGCTCTAGAATTATGGTATTCGGAGTTTGATTGACTTCGGTAAGCAGTATGCCCCCTAGGTCATTCAGTGCTCTACCCCCATAATTGAACACTCAAGGCTGCACCTAAATGCATTTCGGAGAGAACGAGCTATCTCCTGGTTCGATTGGCTTTTCACCCCTAAACCTACCTCATCTCCCAACTTTTCAACGGCGGTGAGTTCGGGCCTCCACTGTGTCTTACCACAGCTTCACCCTGGACAGGCTTAGATCACCAGGTTTCGCGTCTACGCCCAGCGACTATGTCGCCCTATTCAGACTCGGTTTCCCTTCGGCTCCGTTAAACTTAACCTTGCCACTGAACGTAACTCGCAGGATCATTCTCCAAAAGGCACGCCATCACCCCAAAGGGCTCTGACCGCTTGTAAGCACACGATTTCAGGTTCTATTTCACTCCCCTCCCGGGGTTCTTTTCACCTTTCCCTCACGGTACTATGCGCTATCGGTAAGTAAGAGTATTTAGCCTTACGAGATATGGTCCTCGCAGATTCACACAGAATTCCTCGTGTTCCGTGCTACTTGGGAGAGATCATACATTTGATACGGTTTACCTGTACGAGGCTTTCACTCTCTACGGCAGGCCTTTCCAGACCTTTCCAGTTCGGCGTATCATAATGTCGAATACCTTGCAGTTCTTCAGACGATCTTCCCGCTACCCCGTAGATGCAACGGCTGCATCCTTGGCACATCTACGGTTTGGGCTCACCCCCGTTCGCTCGCCGCTACTTAGGGGATCGTTTTTACTTTCTTTTCCTCGCGTTACTTAGATGTTTCAGTTCACGCGGTTCCCTCTTTCGTGCTAAGACTCCATCTTAGCAGATTTCTCCATTCGGAAATCTTGGCATCACAGTTCGATTGCAACTCCACCAAGCTTATCGCAGCTTACCACGTCCTTCATCGGCTCTTACTTCCTAGGCATCCTTCGTGTGCCCTTAATATTTTAACCTTGTAATATAATTCATATTATTTAGACAGACTAACTACTCAATTTAAGATTGACTTAAAAATGAATTGTTAGTTAATTTAGAATATTTTCTCAATATCTACTATATAGTTTCCAATGTCCAAGTTTGATAGTAAAGAACACTATCAATCGAATAGAGAAAAAGTTAGTCTCCTTAGAAAGGAGGTGATCCATCCGCACGTTCCCGTACGGATACCTTGTTACGACTTCACCCCAATCGCTAATCACACCTTAGGAACATCCCTCCTTACGGTTAGGCCTGCTACTTCAGGTGCAACCAACTCTCGTGGTGTGACGGGCGGTGTGTACAAGACCCGAGAACGTATTCACCGCAACATGCTGATTTGCGATTACTAGCGATTCCAACTTCATGTACTCGAGTTGCAGAGTACAATCCGAACTAAGAACAGCTTTAAGAGATTAGCTCACCCTCGCGGGTTGGCAACTCTCTGTACTGCCCATTGTAGCACGTGTGTAGCCCAGCGTATAAGGGGCATGATGACTTGACGTCATCCCCACCTTCCTCCTGCTCATCGCAGGCAGTATCGCATGAGTGCTCAACTTAATGGTAGCAACATACAATAGGGGTTGCGCTCGTTGCGGGACTTAACCCAACATCTCACGACACGAGCTGACGACAGCCATGCACCACCTGTCACTAAGTTCCGGCAAGCCGGCACGAATCCATCTCTGGAAACTTCTTAGGATGTCAAACGCTGGTAAGGTTTCTCGCGTTGCGTCGAATTAAACCACATGCTCCACCGCTTGTGCGGGTCCCCGTCAATTCCTTTGAGTTTCACACTTGCGTGCGTACTCCCCAGGCGGATCACTTATCGCGTTAGCTTGGGCGCTGAGGTTCGACCCCCAACACCTAGTGATCATCGTTTACGGCGTGGACTACCAGGGTATCTAATCCTGTTTGCTCCCCACGCTTTCGCGCTTTAGCGTCAGTATCTGTCCAGTGAGCTGACTTCTCCATCGGCATTCCTACAAATATCTACGAATTTCACCTCTACACTTGTAGTTCCGCCCACCTCTCCAGTACTCTAGAAAAACAGTTTCCAACGCAATACGGAGTTGAGCCCCGCATTTTAACATCAGACTTATTTTTCCGCCTAGACGCGCTTTACGCCCAATAAATCCGGATAACGCTTGCGACATACGTATTACCGCGGCTGCTGGCACGTATTTAGCCGTCGCTTCTTCTGTTGGTACCGTCACTTTCTTCTTCCCAACTGAAAGCACTTTACAATCCGAAGACCTTCATCGTGCACACAGAATTGCTGGATCAGGCTTGTGGCCCATTGTCCAATATTCCCCACTGCTGCCTCCCGTAGGAGTAAGGGCCGTGTCTCAGTCCCCTTGTGGCCGTTCACCCTCTCAGGCCGGCTATCCATCGTCGCCTTGGTGGGCCGTTACCCCACCAACTAGCTAATGGAACGCAAGGCTCTCTCTTGGCGCATATAGCTTTCATAAGTTTCCCATGCGAGAATCTCATAATATCCGGTATTAGCTGTCGTTTCCAACAGTTGTCCCAGACCAAGAGGCAAGTTCCTTACGCGTTACTCACCCGTCCGCCATCCTCAATACCCGAAGGTAAATCGAATCGACTTGCATGTGTTAAGCATTCTGTCAGCGTTCATCCTGAGCCAGGATCAAACTCTTCATTCAAATATATTTAAAGTCCTAAGACTTACGTTTACACCATTTATTGGTTTGCCATTTCTGGCATTTTGTTATTTTCATAACTTCTGACTATTTTCTCTATTCGGTTGTTAATGTCCTTTAGTTTTCGTTCGTCTGTGGTGTTTCCCACTGACATATATAATCATACCACAACGATTAAAGTTTGTCAATAAAGTTTTTTTATTTATTTTTAAATATTATGTTGTTTTTTATCATTAACCATTGTTTTCATTGAGTTTGTTTGTTAAAAAAATATTTTTTCATATAAAAAATTGTTGTTTTTACAAAAAATAAAAAAGATTGGCAACTTCCTATCCTCCCAGGGGGCTGCCCCCCAAGTACTTTCAGCGTTTATGGGCTTAACTTCCAGGTTCGAAATGTTACTGGGTGTACCTCCATAGCTATCGTTGCCAATCAATATTTATTTGTGTTCTTGAACACTTGAAACTATATAGTAGTATATTAAGGTTAAAACTTCGATATATTAGTATTGGTCAGCTAAAAGTCTCACAACTCTTACACCCCCAACCTATCAACCTCCTAGTCTCGAAGGTATCTTAAAGAGTACTTATCTTGAAGTCAGTTTCCCGCTTAGATGCTTTCAGCGGTTATCTGTTCCAAACGTGACTACCCAGCTGTGCCACTGGCGTGACAACTGGTACATCAGAGGTTTGTCCATCCCGGTCCTCTCGTACTAAGGACAGATCTTCTCAATACTCTAACGCCTACAGTGGATAGGGACCGAACTGTCTCACGACGTTCTGAACCCAGCTCACGTACCGCTTTAATGGGCGAACAGCCCAACCCTTGGGACCTTCTCCAGCCCCAGGATGCGATGAGCCGACATCGAGGTGCCAAACTCTACCGTCGATATGGACTCTCGGGTAGAATCAGCCTGTTATCCCCAGGGTAGCTTTTATCCGTTGAGCGACGACCCTTCCATTCGGAATCGCCGGATCACTATGTCCTGCTTTCGCACCTGCTCGACCCGTCAGTCTCGCAGTTAAGCTCTCTTATGCCATTGCACTCTGCGGTTGATTTCCATCCAACCTGAGAGAACCTTTGAACGCCTCCGTTACTCTTTCGGAGGCGACCGCCCCAGTCAAACTGCCCACCTAGCACTGTCTTCGAGGGTACAAACCTCAAATTAGAATTCCGACATAGTATGGTTGGTATTCCACCAGTGACTCCGCGTAATCTAGCGACCACGCATCATAGTCTCCCAACTATCCTATACATACGATGCCAAAACCCAATACCAAGCTACAGTAAAGCTCCATGGGGTCTTTCCGTCCTACTGCAGGTAACCGGTATCTTCACCGGTAATACAATTTCACCAGGCCTCCCGTCAAGACAGCTCTCAGATCGTTACACCATTCGTGCAGGTCGGAACTTACCCGACAAGGAATTTCGCTACCTTAGGACCGTTATAGTTACGGCCGCCGTTCACCGGGGCTTCAATTCGGAGCTCTCACTCCTCCTCTTAACCTTCCGGCACTGGGCAGGTGTCAGCCCATATACGTCGCCTTACAGCTTAGCATAGACCTGTGTTTTTGTTAAACAGTCGCCTGAGACTCTTCACTGCGGCCTCTCATAGCTTTGCGTCGCGTGTACGCTCACCATAAAAGGCACCCCTTCTCCCGAAGTTACGGGGCTATTTTGCAGAGTTCCTTAACGAGAGTTAGCCTGTCCGCCTTAGATTTCTCATCCTGACCACCTGTGTCGGTTTGGGGTACGGGCACTAATATCTTTAAAACGCTTAGAAGCTTTTCTCGGCAGTGTGGTATTTGCACCTTCCATCTTACGACTCCTCATCACACCTCACGTTTAGTCTAGCGGATTTTCCTACTAGACCACGCTACATGCTTGAACTGGCACTTCCGTTCGCCAGCGTGCATAACCTCCTGCGTCCCTCCATCACTTGATATCAGTGGCACAGAAATATTAATCTGTTTTCCATTCGCCTACGCAATCTAGCCTCGGCTTAGGACCCGGCTTACCCAGGGGAGACAAACTTTACCCTGGAACCCTTGGTCTTCCGGCGTGGGGGATTCTCGCCCCCATTCTCGCTACTTATTCCTGCATTCTCACTTCTGATACCTCCAGAGTTTCTTGTCGATTCTCCTTCAACGGCCTACAGAACGCTCTCCTACCAGTCGCTTACGCAACTCCACAGCTTCGGTTTATAACTTAGCCCCGTTACATTGTCGGCGCAGAGACTCTCGACCAGTGAGCTATTACGCACTCTTTAAAGGTATGGCTGCTTCTAAGCCAACCTCCTGGTTGTTTGTGAATCTCCACCTCCTTTCCCACTTAGTTATAATTAGGGACCTTAGCTGGTGGTCTGGGTTGTTTCCCTTTTGACCATGGAAGTTAATTCCCATAGTCTCACTCCTGAGCTCTAGAATTATGGTATTCGGAGTTTGATTGACTTCGGTAAGCAGTATGCCCCCTAGGTCATTCAGTGCTCTACCCCCATAATTGAACACTCAAGGCTGCACCTAAATGCATTTCGGAGAGAACGAGCTATCTCCTGGTTCGATTGGCTTTTCACCCCTAAACCTACCTCATCTCCCAACTTTTCAACGGCGGTGAGTTCGGGCCTCCACTGTGTCTTACCACAGCTTCACCCTGGACAGGCTTAGATCACCAGGTTTCGCGTCTACGCCCAGCGACTATGTCGCCCTATTCAGACTCGGTTTCCCTTCGGCTCCGTTAAACTTAACCTTGCCACTGAACGTAACTCGCAGGATCATTCTCCAAAAGGCACGCCATCACCCCAAAGGGCTCTGACCGCTTGTAAGCACACGATTTCAGGTTCTATTTCACTCCCCTCCCGGGGTTCTTTTCACCTTTCCCTCACGGTACTATGCGCTATCGGTAAGTAAGAGTATTTAGCCTTACGAGATATGGTCCTCGCAGATTCACACAGAATTCCTCGTGTTCCGTGCTACTTGGGAGAGATCATACATTTGATACGGTTTACCTGTACGAGGCTTTCACTCTCTACGGCAGGCCTTTCCAGACCTTTCCAGTTCGGCGTATCATAATGTCGAATACCTTGCAGTTCTTCAGACGATCTTCCCGCTACCCCGTAGATGCAACGGCTGCATCCTTGGCACATCTACGGTTTGGGCTCACCCCCGTTCGCTCGCCGCTACTTAGGGGATCGTTTTTACTTTCTTTTCCTCGCGTTACTTAGATGTTTCAGTTCACGCGGTTCCCTCTTTCGTGCTAAGACTCCATCTTAGCAGATTTCTCCATTCGGAAATCTTGGCATCACAGTTCGATTGCAACTCCACCAAGCTTATCGCAGCTTACCACGTCCTTCATCGGCTCTTACTTCCTAGGCATCCTTCGTGTGCCCTTAATATTTTAACCTTGTAATATAATTCATATTATTTAGACAGACTAACTACTCAATTTAAGATTGACTTAAAAATGAATTGTTAGTTAATTTAGAATATTTTCTCAATATCTACTATATAGTTTCCAATGTCCAAGTTTGATAATGTTTTGGTGGAGATAAGCGGAGTCGAACCGCTGACCTACGCAGTGCAAGTGCGTCGCTCTCCCAACTGAGCTATATCCCCATACTTACAAAGAACAGTATCAATCGAATAGAGAAAAAGTTAGTCTCCTTAGAAAGGAGGTGATCCATCCGCACGTTCCCGTACGGATACCTTGTTACGACTTCACCCCAATCGCTAATCACACCTTAGGAACATCCCTCCTTACGGTTAGGCCTGCTACTTCAGGTGCAACCAACTCTCGTGGTGTGACGGGCGGTGTGTACAAGACCCGAGAACGTATTCACCGCAACATGCTGATTTGCGATTACTAGCGATTCCAACTTCATGTACTCGAGTTGCAGAGTACAATCCGAACTAAGAACAGCTTTAAGAGATTAGCTCACCCTCGCGGGTTGGCAACTCTCTGTACTGCCCATTGTAGCACGTGTGTAGCCCAGCGTATAAGGGGCATGATGACTTGACGTCATCCCCACCTTCCTCCTGCTCATCGCAGGCAGTATCGCATGAGTGCTCAACTTAATGGTAGCAACATACAATAGGGGTTGCGCTCGTTGCGGGACTTAACCCAACATCTCACGACACGAGCTGACGACAGCCATGCACCACCTGTCACTAAGTTCCGGCAAGCCGGCACGAATCCATCTCTGGAAACTTCTTAGGATGTCAAACGCTGGTAAGGTTTCTCGCGTTGCGTCGAATTAAACCACATGCTCCACCGCTTGTGCGGGTCCCCGTCAATTCCTTTGAGTTTCACACTTGCGTGCGTACTCCCCAGGCGGATCACTTATCGCGTTAGCTTGGGCGCTGAGGTTCGACCCCCAACACCTAGTGATCATCGTTTACGGCGTGGACTACCAGGGTATCTAATCCTGTTTGCTCCCCACGCTTTCGCGCTTTAGCGTCAGTATCTGTCCAGTGAGCTGACTTCTCCATCGGCATTCCTACAAATATCTACGAATTTCACCTCTACACTTGTAGTTCCGCCCACCTCTCCAGTACTCTAGAAAAACAGTTTCCAACGCAATACGGAGTTGAGCCCCGCATTTTAACATCAGACTTATTTTTCCGCCTAGACGCGCTTTACGCCCAATAAATCCGGATAACGCTTGCGACATACGTATTACCGCGGCTGCTGGCACGTATTTAGCCGTCGCTTCTTCTGTTGGTACCGTCACTTTCTTCTTCCCAACTGAAAGCACTTTACAATCCGAAGACCTTCATCGTGCACACAGAATTGCTGGATCAGGCTTGTGGCCCATTGTCCAATATTCCCCACTGCTGCCTCCCGTAGGAGTAAGGGCCGTGTCTCAGTCCCCTTGTGGCCGTTCACCCTCTCAGGCCGGCTATCCATCGTCGCCTTGGTGGGCCGTTACCCCACCAACTAGCTAATGGAACGCAAGGCTCTCTCTTGGCGCATATAGCTTTCATAAGTTTCCCATGCGAGAATCTCATAATATCCGGTATTAGCTGTCGTTTCCAACAGTTGTCCCAGACCAAGAGGCAAGTTCCTTACGCGTTACTCACCCGTCCGCCATCCTCAATACCCGAAGGTAAATCGAATCGACTTGCATGTGTTAAGCATTCTGTCAGCGTTCATCCTGAGCCAGGATCAAACTCTTCATTCAAATATATTTAAAGTCCTAAGACTTACGTTTACACCATTTATTGGTTTGCCATTTCTGGCATTTTGTTATTTTCATAACTTCTGACTATTTTCTCTATTCGGTTGTTAATGTCCTTATCTTTTAACTTTCGTCTGCGGTGTTTCCCGCTGACAAAAATAATAGTACCATAATTTTTAAACTTCGTCAACTACTTTTTTTTATTTTTTTAAATTTTTTTTATTTTTTTTATTAGACATAAAAAAAAGATAGAAAGTTTTAGATTTTCTATCTTTAATTTTTTTCATTTTATTTTCTTAAATCATCAACAAGTTTTGTTTTTTCACTTGTCTTCTCATCTTTTAATTTTATTATTTTAGCAGGATTTCCTGCTACTACTGCACCTTCAGGAACGTCTTGTAATACAATAGCTCCTGCTGCTACCACTGCACCTTTTCCAACTCTTACACCCTCTATAACAACTGCATTAGCACCTATCATAACATCATCTTCTATCACAACTGGTTGAGCTGATGGTGGTTCTATTACTCCAGCTAACACTGTTCCAGCACCTATATGACATCTTTTTCCTACAATAGCTCTTCCACCTAACACCACATTCATGTCTATCATAGTTCCTTCTCCAATTTCTGCTCCTATATTTATTACAGCACCCATCATTATAACAGCATTGTCACCTATTTTTACTTTATCTCTTATTATAGCACCTGGTTCAATTCTTGCATTTATATTTTTAGTATCAAGAAGTGGAACACCAGAATTTCTAGCAATATTTTCTACAAAATAGTTTGTTATACTTTTTTTATTTTTTTCTATTACTTCTTCAATATCTTTCCAATCTCCAATTAAAATACTTCCCTCTTCACCTTTAAAAACAAAAATATTTTCATTTTTAAAATCTACAATTCCGTTTATATAAGCTTTAGTTAAAGTTTTTTTTTGCGAATTTTTTATAAAATTTATTAATTCTTCAGCTGTTTCTAATCTCACTTTATATCACTCTCCTAATTAAAGATATCTTTCATTGTATATAATCTAGGTTGCTTACCTATAATAAAATCAGCACATTTTAATGCACCAACTGCAAATATTTTTTTCGATAAAGCTTTATGAGATATCTCTATAATCTCATCTTCTCCTGCAAAAATAATTGTGTGTTCTCCTACAATAGTTCCACCTCTTACCGCATGAACTCCAATCTCTTTCTTTTCTCTTTTAGCCATCCCTTCTCTTCCATAAACAACATCATATTTTTCATGTAAAGAGTTTTGAATCGTTTCTAAAAGAGTAATTGCAGTTCCACTAGGTGAGTCTATTTTTTTATTGTGATGTTTTTCTATTATTTCTATATCAAAATTTTCTTCTAACTTCGGAACTAATTTTTCCAATATACTATTTACGGCATTTATACCTAAAGAAGTATTTGAAGATAATAATATCGGTATTCTCTTCGAAGCTTCTACAATTTTTTCCAAAGTTTCACCACTATAACCTGTTGTTGCTATTACTAAAGGATAATTTCTTTCTACACATCTATCTAATAAATCATTTAATTTACTAAAATGTGAAAAATCTACAACAACATCTATTTTTTCATTTATATTTATTTCTTCAATACTATCTACAAAAGCAACTATTTTATCGCCACCAATATCTCGAATAGTTTTTCCCATCGTTCCCGTTCCATGCATAGCTATTCTCAAACTATTTCACCTACTTCTTCTAATTCTTTTTTTAATATAGCTATATTTTTCTCTTCCATATCACCTAAAGGTAAACGACATTTTCCAACATTTTTCCCTAAAATATTCATCGCTTCTTTTACTGGAATAGGATTAACTTCTAAAAATAAAGATTTAACCAATCCGTTATATTTTAATTGTAATCTTTGAGCTTCTTTTACATCGCCATTAAAAAAATTTTCAACCATATTATGGACTACCTTAGGTTCTATATTAGCTAAAACCGAAACTGTTCCAACAGCACCTATTGACATCAAAGGAATAGTTATATCATCATTTCCTGAATATAGTGCCAACTCTGGAACTAATCTTGCAACTTCACATGCATAAGATATATCTCCACTAGCTTCTTTTAGAGCTACTATATTTTTATGTTTAGCTAATCTTTTCAACAAATTAATTGATAAATTAACTCCTGTTCTTCCAGGAACGTTATACAACATTATCGGAAGATTCACAAACTCAGCTATAGAAACAAAATGTTTATATATTCCATCTTCATTTCCTTTATTATAATAAGGAGTTACTAACAATAATCCATCAACACCTAACTTTTCATACTTTTTAGACATTTCAATTGCTTGGATTGTATTGTTACTACCTGCTCCAACTATTATAGGTAGTCTCTTTTTATTTACTTCTAGTACAGTTTCTACAATTTTAACTTTTTCATCATCCGTAAGTGTACTTGCTTCCCCTGTTGTTCCTAAAATTATAAGAGCATCTGTATTATTTTCACAATGATATTCTACTAATTCTGATACTTTTAAATAATTCACACTCATATCTTCATTAAATGGTGTAATTAGTGCTACTCCTGATCCTTTAAACATTGGCTACCCTCCATTACTAAGTTGTGATTAAATAGCTTCATTCGCTATCTTCCTTTTATCTTATCTTCTATGGATAAAAATTTCAATTCATTTTTTATTTTTTCTATGCTATTCGACTATATAAGTTCCTTTTTCACTTCCTAAACTTTCACCTACAAAAATTGGCACTTTATATTTTTTCCCTATTACCACTGCTTTTGTTTCCATTACTTTAGCTCCATTTTTTGACATTTTTTCCATATCATCATAAGATATTTTTTCAATTTTAGTAGCTAAATTATTTCTTCTTGGATCATCTGTATAAACCCCATCTACATCTGTATAAATTCTACATTCACAACCTAAAACTCCAGCTAAAGCTACCGCTGTTGTATCTGAACCACCTCTTCCTAAAGTTGTTATATCTCCATTGTCATTAAACCCTTGAAATCCAGCTACTATAATCACTTTCTGTTCTTTCAATTGTTTTTCTAAAAAATTTTTATCTATACTTACAATCTCACTATTTCCATATTCTCCAATTGTTCTTAGTCCTATTTGATGTCCTGTATATGATATAGCATTACACCCAATCGAATTTAAAGATAATGATAATAATGCTGCACTTTGTTGTTCTCCTGTACTTATTAACATGTCTATCTCTCTTTTGTTAGGAGTTTCAGTTAAGGAATATGCTTTTTTTAACAATTCATCTGTTGTTTTTCCCATTGCTGAAACCACTACAACTATTTCATCTACCTTTTCTTTTAATTCTTTTATATAATTAGCTATTTTAGATATTTTTTCTAAAGTAGCTACTGAACTTCCGCCATATTTTAATACCACTCTCATATAAATTCACCTCTTACTTTATTTTCTATATTTTACTTCTTTTAAATATGATTTTTAATTTATCAATTTTTTATTTTTTTTGTTCATTATTTTTATAATAAATATTTATTTTTTAATAATTTATAATTTAATAAAAGTTCATATATTATGAATTTTTATTTTTTATATTTGTTTTTATAAAAAAATAATACTATTATTAATTAATTATTTATATGGGAGGGAACTATGAATTTCTTATTAAATGAAGTTACAAAATATAGAAGAGACCTGCATCAAATACCAGAAGTAGGATTTAAAGAGTTTAAAACTCAAAAGTATATAATGAATACACTAAAAAATATGGGATATTCTCCAAATACAATTTGTGAAACTGGTGTTTATGTCTATATTCCAGGGATAAAAAAAGAGTGCATTGCCTTTAGAGCTGATATAGATGCACTTGCAATTCAAGAGGAAAATAATTGTACGTTTTCTTCAAAACATTCTGGTTTTATGCATGCTTGTGGACATGATGGTCATACAGCTGCTCTTTTAGCCTTTGCTAAATATCTAACAACAAAAGCAGAGCAAAATTATAGTATTTTATTAATATTTCAACCTGCGGAAGAAGGTCCAGGTGGAGCTAAATTTATATGTGAGACTGGAATTTTAGAAAAATTCCATGTTAAAGAGATATACTCTTTCCACTTATTTCCAGATTTAGAAGAAGGAACTATTTCAACTAAAGCTGGACCTTTCTTTGCACAAGCTACCGAATTCGATTGTAAGGTTATTGGTAAGGGAGGTCATGGAGGAATGCCTCAAAAAACAAATGATCCCCTTATACCCTTTACTAAAATTATAGATTCTTATCAGAGTATAATTTCTAGAAATCTTTCTCCCTTTAATGCTGGTGTTATAACAGTTGGTAAAATAAGTGGTGGAACAGCTCGAAATATAATATCTAACTCTATAGATTTTTATGGTACAATTAGAGCATATTCTCAAGAGGATACTGAACTAATAATAAAAAGAATGAAAGAAATACATAACGGAATAGAAATAGCTTTTGACATTAAAGTGATAGATGAATTTAGAGTTCTTTATCCACCAGTTATAAATGATAATATTCTTTATAATAATTTTTTAAAAATTTCTCAAGACTTTAATTTTATTCAGGGTGAAACATTAGCTTTAGCTGAAGATTTTGCTTTTTATCAAGAAAAAGTTCCTGGAATATTTTTTCTATTAGGTACTAGAAATAAAGAACAAAATTTTATTTCGCCGTTACATAGTTCTTCTTTTAATTTTGATGAAAAAGTTCTTCTTGAAGGAGTTAAACTTTTCGCAAAACTTTTGGAGGATAGAAATGAAATATAAAATGATTGTTACTGATCTTGATGATACACTTTTAAATTCACAAGGAAAAGTCTCTGATAAAGATAAAGAATCTATAATGAAAGCACAAGAAAATGGAGTTATATTTGTTCTTGCTTCTGGAAGGCCAACGTATGCAATGAGAGACTTAGCCCAAGAATTAAAATTAGATAAATTCGGCAGCTTTATTCTTTCTTATAATGGCTCTATTATAACTAATTGTAAAACTGGCAAGAATATTTTAGAAGAAACTCTCACTAAAGATGAGGTTCATCTTCTCTATGATTTTAGTAAAAATAATAATGTGGAAATAATAACTTATTTAGATGACTCAATTATTTCTGAAGATTATAGCTCATATATTGAAGTTGAGGTTGAATTAACTAAAATGCCTTTTGAAAAAGTTAAAAATTTTAAAGCTATCGTTGATAAAGATTGTGTTAAATGTATTATGTTAGAAGAACCAGAATATTTAAAACAAGTAGAAAAAAAATTAAATAGTGAACTTGGAAATCAATTTTCTATTGCTATATCAAAACCTTTTTTCTTAGAAGTTACTAAATTAGGTGTTGATAAAGGTAGTTCACTTCTAAAATTAGCTAATAAATTAGGAATACAGCAAGATGAAATAATTGTTGTTGGAGATTCTTACAATGATATTCCAATGCTCAAAGTAGCTGGTATGCCTACTTGTGTTGAAAATGCAAAGCCAGAAATAAAAAACATCTGTAAATTTATTTCAACTTCTAATAATAATAACGGAATGACAAAAATTATAGAAAATTTAATATTCAAAAAGTAAAGTGGTTAGCCACTTTACTTTTTTATAAAAATATTTTGATTATAAAAATAATTGACATATAAAGTTTATTGTGTTAATATTTTTTTATCAAATTTTTGGAGGTAGTTTATGCAAGTTTTTATTCATCATATATATGAATTTGAAAAAGGAATAAGAAATCTTATTTTACATACTATTTCTGAAGACTTATTAAGTTTTGTAGAAAATAGATTAAATTCAAAAAATATATCTTATAAAATATATAAAATAAAAAATGGAAGATACAATGTCTTTTTTGGAGATGATTCTTGTATTAACGTTATAAAAAAAATTAACAAATCTAACCTATCTGAATATTCACCTGAAGAAGACTTTATTCTCGGTATTATGTTAGGATATGATCGAAAAAAACAATGTGATAGATATATACAATTTAAAAATAAAGAAAATATTAAGGTTTCATAAAAAGGGGAGGTAAAGAAATGATTGCTATTGTTGGTGGCCTAAAAAGAGGAGAACGAGAATATTTAGAATTATTAAAATCTTATAATTTAAAAGGAAAGGTTTATAATACTCAATGTCCAAATTTTTGTAAAAAAATTAAAAATTGTGAAATGTGCATAATTTTTACTAACTTAGTTAGTCATAATCTTTTGAATAATTGTAATAAAGTTTGTAAAACTCAAAATATACCAATTGTTCACTTAAACAATAACAGTATCTCAAAACTTAAAGAAAACTTAGATAAAATGTATAAATAAAAAAGATTGCACTAAATATGCAATCTTTTTTTTATAAATACAAGCCAACTTAAAATTCTTTTATTTTTTAAAAGAATCAATATTAAAAAATATATAATTCCATATAATATAGGAATTATTAATAAAGTTATTAAATTTCCAAACTCTCTGATATATCCAATTTTTAAATAAATACCATAAGATATTATAACTCCTACAAAAACTGTTAAAACCCTGTCTTTTGTTAAAATTTTATAATCAACATATAATTTTTTCATTTTACCAATTTTAATTAATGCAACTATTACTTCAGTAATTAATGTTGCTAAAGCTGCTCCATTTCTTAAATAAACTGGAATTAAAAAATAATTTAATCCTATATTTAAAAATACTCCAAATATAGAAATTATCAATATATCTTTTTCCAAATCATTTGGTAACATAACCTGTCCACCAATAAAAGTACCCAAAGCTAAAAAACCTAAACAAGGTGACATTATTATCATCGTTTCTATAGCTCCTTTAAAATCTGGTCCAGAAAATAAAAGCGTAAACTCTCTAGCTAAAAGCATCATAAGTAAGGTAGCCGGAACTCCAACTATAAAACAATAATCTATAAAAATATCCATATTTTTATAGATATTTTCTTTCTCTTTTCTTTTTATTGCTCCAATTATCCTTGGAGATAGTACTGTTCCCAAAGTCAAAATTACTGGTAAAACCATTTTATACATCTTAACAGCTGCTGTATATAATCCAACTTCAATATCATTTATCATAATTCCTAGCATTGTTGTATCAATACTTCCATATATACCAATTGTAAAAATATATAGAAAAATTATAAACATGCTATTCGTATGCCTTTTAAAATTTAAATCTTTAAAGTAAAAATATTTCCTTACACTAATAACATCTATAACTCTTGCTAGTACTTCTGGAACAACTAATAGCAAAGCATATAAATAATAATCATTCGGTGTTTTTATAAAATAAAATAAAAATCCTAATGATAAAATTCTAATTGTAAATGATCTTATTAATCTTCTTTTATGATTTTCCATAACAATGAAAAAATGATTTATATGAAAACATTCAAACAAAACTTGAATTGCAAAAATATAAAATATTAATTTTTCTTGATAAAATTTTCCATATAATTGAACTGTAACCAATAAAAGAATTAAAGATCCTATACTGCTTAAAATTGTCATTATAAATAACTCTGTGAATATTTTTTTAAATTCAAGCCAATCGCCTATTCCTTTAGCTTTAGATAACTCTTTTATTCCATAATTTGGAGCACCTAATACTGAAAGTATTAAAAAATAAGCTACAACTCCTTGCACAAAATATACTTTTCCTAAATATTCTGGCATTAACACCCTAGAAATATAAGGAAATGTTATTATTGGAAATATAGTATTACTTATTATTAGTAAAACATTGTAAAGATAATTTTTAGAAACTGACATTTGACATCTTCCTTTTTATGATTCTTTTGGATTATAAAAAATATATCCTATTGTAAATACGGCTAATATCATTTGATACCACAACAATGGTATTATATCAAATGGAGAAACTTTTCCTCCAGCAAAACTTAACATTATAAGCATTTGAGCTCCATAAGGGATTGCTCCTTGGGCAATACATGAAAATATATCTAAAACAGAGGCACTCTTTTTAGGATCTACTCCATATCTATCAGATATTTTCTTAGCTATTGGTCCATTTATAATAATGGCCACAGTATTATTAGCTACAGCCATATCTGTTAATGTTACTAATAAAGCCATTCCCATTTGGGCACTTTTAACCCCTTTTATTCTTTTTTCAATTGTACTCATTATCCAATCTACACCACCAGCCTTAGTTACTAATGATGCTAATCCACCTGTTAAAAGAGATAATAAAAATATCTCTGTCATTCCAGTAAAACCATTATAAATCTCTTTTGCATATCCTAGCCAAGTAAAATCACCATAGAATAATCCTATAGCTCCTGATAATACTATTCCAGCTGTTAAAACAACAAAAACATTTATTCCAATTAAAGAAAGTGTTAAAACAAATATGTACGGTAAAACTTTTACTATATTAAAAGCATATACTCCAGTTTCTGGAGCTATTTCAGGCTTTCCAAAAACTATTAATAGCAGTAGTGTTAAAATTGCTGCCGGTGCTGCTATTTTGATATTTACTCTAAACTTATCTTTCATTTCAACACCTTGAGTTCTTGTTGCAGCAATTGTCGTATCAGAAATTATCGAAAGATTATCCCCAAACATTGCTCCACCCATTAAAGCAGCTAAAACTAATGGCATTGAAACTCCACTTTTTTCTGCTAATCCTACTGCTATCGGTGCTAAAGATACAATTGAACCCACTGATGTTCCTGTCGCTGTCGATATAAACCCTGCAATTACAAATAACCCTGGAGCTATATAATGCGACGGAACATAAGTTAGTCCTAAATTTACTGTTGAATCAACTCCTCCCATAGACTTTGATACAATAGCAAATCCACCAGCTAAAAGATATATTATACACATTGTTATAATATCTTGATGTCCACATCCCTCTAAAAAAGTTTCAAACTTCTCTTTTATACTACCTTTAAATAGTAAAAATGCTACAATTATTCCAGGAAAAATAGCAACTGGAGCTGGTAACTGATAAAAAGCTAACTCTACGCCCATAGAATCTAAAATAATTCCACTTCCTAAATAAAATCCAATGAAAACTAAAAAAGGAATTAATCCCTTAAAGCTTCCTTTTGTTTTTGTATTCATTTTTTACCCCCTTTTATTTTTTTATACATTTTTATGAGTATACATTATTTTTCATATTTTATCAAATTTTTAGTAAAAAAAAGTTCCAGTATAACTGGAACTTTTTTTATATAACTATTACCCTCTTATTTCAGCAACAGTTTTAATTTTATAATTTTTAAATATGATTGACCCTACATATCCTGTTGCAATACCAGCTACAGCACATAATCCAGCTGTAATTAATACCTCTTTAGCAGGATTGAATCCAAACATTACTGCGAAACCAGCGATTGGTGTTGCTGTTCCAGTAGCATTATTAATTAATCCGAAGTAGTTAACGATCATACCAGCTATTCCTCCACCAATAAAGTTAGTAGTAAATACTGGAATTGGGTTTGCAGAAATTATATCTGCTTGAGTTAATGGCTCGATAGCAACAGCTATTGTTGTTGATCTATCTCCAAACTTCATTCTATCAAAGAATACAAAGTTCATGAACGATGAAGCCATTACTGCTAATGCTCCTATTGCCATTGGTAAACCAGTTAATCCTAACATTGCTGTTAAAGCCATTGAACTTATTGGAGCTGTAGCAACTACTGTTATAACTCCTCCTAAGATAAATGCCATTACATACGGACTAGCTGATTGTGCCGCAATAATTATATCTCCAATTGTTTGTAAAGCAAATGTAACTCCAGGAGAAACAAACTGAGCTATTCCTCTTCCTAAAGGTGCTGCTAAACAAATAATTACAATTAAATCTAAACCATCAGGTATTTTTTCCTCTAACTTAGGAATAATAAATGACATTACATATCCGGCGATAAATCCAGGGATGATTCCCATTCCTCCACAAACTACACCTAATAAAACTGCATAAACAGGGCTTACTCCTAAAGCTAATGGTACTAAAATTGCTGCTGCAACTCCTCCCATTGATCCTGCTGAGGCTCCAACCTCTCCTAAAAACTTAATTCCTAAAAGATCTCCACCAACATATAATTGGAAAGCTTCTACTAGGAAACTTGCTGTTGCTGCTCCTGCTAGAGCACCCATAGCTTTCATTCCTCTTGGTGCTTTTAAGCTAAATCCAGTAAAGAATGCTAAAACCAATAATAATAACACTGTACCTTTTAATAATTCCATTTTCCCTCTTTCCTTCGACATGCTTGTTAAAAAAATAACAATACGTCAATTTTAACTTTTTTTCTCACAGAATTAATTATACTCTACACTTTACAAAAAGTAAAGTATTTTTTTAAATTTTATGTTTATTTTTAAGACATTTCAACACACGTTTAACACATTTAATGTATACTTTACATTATTTTACTTTTTAACTTTGTTATCTTTACATTTTTTTATGAAAAAATGTGATTTTATTCACAAATAAGATTTTTATAGCTCCCTTTAATTAGTATTTTCTAGGTTGTTTATATAATAATTTTATGTTAAAATTTAACTATCTAAATTTAATTGGGAGGTATTTATAATGAAGAAAGTTATCAACACTAGTAAAGCTCCTGCAGCTATTGGTCCTTACTCACAAGCAATTGAAGTAAATGGAACTTTATATGTTTCTGGACAAATTCCATTTGTTCCTGAGACTATGACTGTTATATCAGATGATGTTAAAGAGCAAACTAGACAATCATTAGAAAATGTTAAAGCTATTTTAGAAGAAGCTGGATATTCATTAAAAGATGTTGTTAAGGCTGGAGTTTTCATTAAAGATATGAACGATTTTGCTTCTATCAATGAAGTTTATGCTGAATATTTAGGAGATGTTAAACCTGCTAGAGCATGTGTTGAGGTTGCTAGATTACCTAGAGATGTAAAGGTTGAAATCGAAGTTATCGCTGTAAAATAAAAAAAGATGAGGATACCCTCATCTTTTTTTATAAATTTTGAATATTAATTTTTATAGCTGAGAATTTACATTTATCATAACATAATTGACACCCTATACACTTAGACTGATCAATTTTATGTTTTTGCTTAACTTCTCCCTCTATACATTTAACTGGACAAACTCTAGCACATGCTGTACATCCAATACATTTTTCTTCAATTATTTCTGCTTTTTTTATCTCTTTAACTTCACTATTTATAGCTTTAGTTGGACACTTTACAGCACATAATCCACACTCTACACATTTTTCTGGATCTATTCTTGCAACATTATTTTTTATTTCAATTGCATCTACTGGACAAGCTTTCTGGCAAAGTCCACAAGCTATACATGCTACTGTACAAGCTTTTCTAGCAACTACACCTTTATCTCTTGACATACAATTAACTGTTACTCTTTTATTCATTGGTAACATCTCTATTAATCTTTTTGGGCATGTTGAAACACATTTTTTGCATGATACACATTTCTCTTCATCTATATTTACAATTCCTTTTTCAGTAACTGTTATTGCATTTACTGGACAAACCTTAACACAATCTCCATATCCTAAGCATCCGTATTTACAAGATTTATCTCCACCTGCATATAGATTTATTGCAGAGCAAGTTGTTAATTCACCTTCAAACTCGTATGTCTTTGTTGTTTTAGTGCAATCCCCTTGACATAGTAACTTTGCTACCATTTTAGGTCCTGATAAATCAACAGTGGCTCCCATAACCTTTGCTATTTCTGCTGCAACTGCTGGTCCTCCCGGTGAACACGCTGTCATTTCCGCTCCATTTAGAGCAATTGCTTCAGCATAACCAGAACATCCTGGGTATCCACATGCTCCACAATTTATTCCAGGAAGTATTCCTTGAATAGCTTCTACTTTTTCATCAACCTTAACTTCAAACTTCTTAGAAGCATAGGCTAAAAATAGTCCCATTGCTAACCCTGTTCCTCCTAACGATAAAACAGGAAATAATATTGATTCCATTAACCTACCTCCAATCTATATTTGCATTCCGCTGAATCCCATAAAAGCCATTGCTAAAAGTCCCGCTGAAATAAATGCTATAGGAACTCCTTTAAATGGTCCTGGAATAGCTGCATATTCTATTCTTTCTCTTATTCCTGCTAATAATACTAGAGCTAATGTAAATCCAATTGCTACAGCTGCTCCGTTTATAACAGACTCTATAAAATTATACTCTTGTTGAATATTTAAAATAGCAATACCTAATACAGCACAGTTTGTTGTTATCAGTGGTAAGAAAACTCCCAAAGCTTTATATAAGTTTGGTGAAGTCTTTTGAATTGCCATCTCTACAAATTGTACTAACGAAGCTATTATTAATATAAAAGCTATTGTTTGTAAATACTCTAATTGTAATGGTACTAATAAATAGTTATAAATTGTCCATGTTACTCCTGAAGCTAGTGACATAACAAATGTTACTGCCATACCCATTCCAATTGATGATTCAACTTTTTTAGAAACTCCCATAAATGGGCAAATTCCTAAAAATTTAGCAAATATTATATTTTGAATAAAAATTGCTGTTATTATTAAACTGAATATTTTTGCAAAATCCATTTTCTATTTCACCCCACTCTTTCTAGCTTTAATATAGTTCTGAGTAGCGATTATAAATCCTATTGTTATAAACGCACCAGGTGCTAGTATAAATATTAAAGCTGGTGTAAATGAAGCTGGTGTTACAGATATTCCAAAAGCTGTTCCATTTCCTAAGATCTCTCTAATTGTTCCTAAAAGAGTTAGAGCTAATGTAAATCCTAATCCTGCTCCAATTCCATCTAATATTGATTTAAATACAGTATTCTTTGAAGCAAAACTTTCAGCTCTACCAAGTACAATACAGTTAACAACAATTAGAGGAATAAATAATCCTAAAACTTTATATAAGTCTGGTAAGTATGCTTTCATAACCATTTCAACTATAGTAACTAATGATGCTATTACCATTATGAATGCTGGAATTCTAACTTTATCAGGAATAAAGCTTTTTATCATTGATATTAACATATTTGAAAAAACAATTACTGACATTGTTGCAAGTCCCATTGCCATACCATTTATTGATGATGATGTAACTCCTAGTGTTGGACATAATCCAAGTAAAAGTACAAACACTGGATTTTCTTTTATTATTCCATTTAATAATATCTCTTTATTTGATTTTGCCATTATTTTTTATTCACCCCACTATTAAAACTATTTAGAGCTCTTTTAATTCCTGTATAAACAGCATTTGGTGATATTGTAGCTCCAGCAAAGCCATCTGCTGATTTATTAAATTCATAAGAAGCATCTTTTCCAATAGCTTTCTTTTGCCACTCTGGATCTAATATTTTTGATCCTAGCCCAGGTGTTTCCTGACTTCCTATTATGTTTAATCCAGTTACTCTTCCTCTTCTATCAATTCCTAATACAAAATCTATATTAGCAGCATAACCTGGCTGAGAAATTGTTACTACATATCCAACAGGCTTTCCATTTGATCCATTTCCAGGGATAAATTCTAATTCATCTACTTTTACTATTGCATTCTCATCAAATGATTCAGCTTTTGGCAAAACCATTATTCTTGCTGCATTTACTGCCGCTTTTTCGTTTTCTTTTATAACTTTTTGTGTTGCACCGTTAACTACAGATAAAATTCCAGCAGAGATTGACGCTATTAGTGTTAAAACAATACCATAATGTACAAATCTATTTCTTTCCATTATTTTACCTCCCCAAATTTTTTAGGGCTTGTATATCTATTAATTAAAGGTACAAATCCATTCATTATAAGAATTGAGTAAGCAACTCCCTCTGGATAACCACCTTTAAATCTAATTAACGATACTAAAACTCCTATACCAAAAGCAAAAATTGCTCTTCCTTTTGGTGTATGAGGTGATGTTACCATATCTGTTGCCATAAAGAATGCCCCTAAAAATAGACCTCCTGAGAATATATGTAAAAATGGATCTGCTCCAGCTATAAGAGAAGCTGCAAATACTGTTCCAATCATTATTGCTGGTACCTTCCAATCTATTTGCTTTTTATAGATTAAATATGCTCCACCTAGAAGAAGAGCTAAAACAGATGTTTCTCCTAAACATCCACCCATTCTACCTATAAATGTATTTAAATAAAGATTTCCACTTTCTATTAAGGCATTATCTGTTGGTAACCCTCTTTTCATTGCATCTAAAAGAGTAGCTCCTCCAACATCATCATACATAAATGTTGTTATTGCAACTGGCCAAGATGCTTGAACAAATGCTCTTCCAACTAAAGCCGGATTAAATATGTTATGCCCTAATCCACCAAATACCATTTTTCCTAGAGCTATTGATACTACAGCTCCAACTATAACATATACTAAAGACATGTATGGTGGTATTACAAAAGCATATAAAATTCCTGTTATAATAGCACTTCCATCAAAAATTTGTACATCTTGTTTCATTAATTTTTGACATACAAACTCAGTTACCATACAAGATAAAATAGATACCGCTGTTACTACTATTGCTCTAATTCCAAAAAAATAGCACGCTGCTAAAAGTGCTGGAAGTAATGCTATTATTACATCATACATTACATCATCAACAGTTTCCTTAGTTCTGATATGAGGCGATGGCCCCATTTTTAAAATTTTTGCCACTTTTTTCCTCCTACTTTTTCATTGTTCTAAGTTTAGCTTTTCCAATTTTTATTGCTTCTGTTAGTGGTCTATTAGCTGGACATATATAAGCACAAGAACCACACTCTATACAATCCATCAAGTGGTATTTTGCCATTTCTTCCCATTGTGAAAACTCTGCTAGTCTAGCATACATTATTGGTTCTAATGACATTGGACATGCATCAACACATTTTCCACAACCTATACAAGCTTTCGGCTTACAATAGTTTGTTTCTTGTTTCGTTAAAGCTAGTAATCCTGAAGTTCCTTTTATAACAGGTACCTCTAAAGTTAACTGAGCCATACCCATCATAGGTCCACCCATAACTATTTTTTCTACTACTTCTTCTTTATATCCGCAATTTTCTAAAAGCATTGATATAGGTGTTCCTATAACAGCTTTTAAATTTTTAGGTTGTTCTACCCCTTTTCCAGTAACAGTTACAACTTTATCTAGTAAAGGTAATCCATTTACAATAGCATCATATATCGCTGCTGCTGTCGTTGTATTGTTAACAACTACACCAACTGCTGAAGGCAGCTTTCCTGATGGTACCTCTTTATTCAATATAGCTTTTATTAAAGATTTTTCTCCACCTTGTGGATACATTGTCTTCAGTGGCATAACTTCTATATTTGTTCCTTGGCAAGCTTTTCTCATAGCTTCTATTGCTTCTGGCTTATTATCTTCAATTCCAATAACAGCACTATCTACATTTAATATATGTTTCATTATTTTTATACCTTCTATAACTTTTGAAGGCTCTTCAATCATAACTCTATTGTCAGAGTTTAAATATGGCTCACACTCAGCTCCGTTTAGTAATAATACCTCTATTTTTACATCTGCTGGTGGATTTAATTTTACGTGTGTTGGGAAAGCTGCTCCTCCAAGACCTACAATTCCTTTAGATCTTATTGCTTTTAACAACTCTTCTTTTGTCGAATTTTTCCACTCAGGTAGTTTCTCAAGAGTTGTCCACTCTTCTTGCTCATCATTTTCAATTACAATTGTTTGTACATTCCCCATTAATGGAAATGGTAAATTTTCAATTTTTTTTACCGTACCACTTACTGATGCATGTACAGGAACTGATAAAAAAGCTTCTGAGTCAGCTATTATTTGCCCCTTTAAAACTCTTTCTCCAATCTCTACGCAAGGCGTTAAAGGAACCCCTATGTGCTGAAGAAGTGGGATGAAAACCATTTTTGGTGCTGCTAAAATCTCTACAGCTTGATTTTCTGTTTGGATCTTATTTTCAGGTGGATGTACTCCCCCTTTGAATCCGAAGAATTTCATAAAAATATTCCCTCCTTTGTAGTTAACAAACTATATTCCATTGTTAGAATAACATATTTATTTATATTTAACAACTTTTTTGAGCTATTTTTTTGCTTTTTTGTGTTACTTTTTGTTATATTTCTGCATAATTTTATCTATTTGAGTGTTTTTTAATACATCATCTAATAAAGAAATCACACTTGAAAACATAGGATTTATAACCTCTGACTCCTCTTTTGTAAACCTACCTAAAACAAAATTAATATTTTCATCTTTATTTTTTGCTTTTCCTATTCCACATTTTACTCTCATAAAATCCTGACCTAAATGTGATATTATAGATTTTATTCCATTGTGGCCACCAGCGCTTCCATTCATTTTTACTCTTAATTTTCCTAAAGGTAGATCCATATCATCATAAACAACAATTAAATCTTCCATTGGATCTATTTTATAAAATTTAACAACCTGAACTATTGAATTACCACTTAAATTCATATATGTTTGAGGTTTTAATAAAATTACTTTTTCTCCATTTACTGTTTTTTCTGTTAATAATCCTTGAAATTTTTCTTTAAATGGATTGAATCCATTTTTTTCTGCAAACTCATCAATTATATCAAATCCAACATTATGTCTTGTTCTTTCATACTCTTTTCCAGGATTTCCTAATCCAACTATTAACTTCATCTTTCCTCCTAAATTATAACTATAAAGAAAGAGAGAATCTAAGATTCTCTCTTTCAAAAGGTTTTATTAGCAATTCCCATCAAATTGGTATTTTGCAAGTCCTCCTAGAGAAGTTTCTTTGTACTCCTCTTTTAAGTCTCTTCCTGTTTCTCCCATAGTTTTTACAACTTGGTCAAAAGAAATGCTATGCTTTCCATCTGTATATAAAGCATACTGCGCCGCGTCTAAAGCTCTTACCGCTGCTGCTGCGTTTCTCTCTATACAAGGTATTTGAACATATCCTCCAACTGGGTCACAAGTTAATCCTAAGTGGTGCTCTAATGCCATTTCTGCTGCATATTCGATTTGCTCTAATGATCCACCTAATATGAAACATGCCATTGCTGCTGCCATTGCACAAGCTGATCCAACTTCTGCTTGACATCCACCCTCTGCTCCTGATATTGTAGCATTTTCTTTTATAATGTTACCGATTAGTCCTGCTATAGCAAGACCTTTTAATACTTCTTCATTTGTTAAGTTATACTCCTCTTTTAAGGCGTACATTAATCCAGGAATTACTCCTGCAGCTCCACAAGTAGGGGCAGTAACAACTCTACCTCCTCCTCCATTCTCTTCAGATACAGCTAATGTATAAGCAAATATTCTTCCAACAAATCCACCTCTAGATTTATCGTTTCTTGCTTTTCTATAGAATGATTGAGCTCTTCTTTGTAATCTTATTGTTCCTGGTAAAATTCCATTTTTAGAAAGTCCTGATTGAACTGATGCTTCTAAAGCTGTTCTTATTTGATCTAAGAAATACCAAATTGATTCCCCTTCATTTTCAGTAACAAATTCCCATAATTCTTTTTTATTTTTTTCACACCATGACATAATTTCAGCCATTGTTCCAAAAGAATAAACTCTTGATCCACCCTGTCTTTGTTGTCCTTCTTCCATTATAGTTCCTCCACCAACAGAGAATACTAACCAAGAATTTAACTCGTTTCCTTCATTATCTAAAGCGATAAACTTCATACCGTTAGTGTGATACGGATGAACATACTCTGGCATCCATACTATTTCTGTAGATTTAGGCTTTAACGTCTCTATTATTATATAGTCTGTTAAGTGCCCTTTTCCTGTTAATGCAAGTGATCCGTATAACTCTACTTTATAACTTGCTGCATTTGGGTTTTCTGCCTTAAATCTTTTTGCCGCTCTCTCTGGCCCCATTGTATGAGAGCTTGATGGTCCATTTCCAACCTTAAATAATTCTCTTAGTGAATCCATTTTTCCTCCTGAACTTTTAATTAAAAATTTTACTGTCTAATCTCTCCATTATAGTTTTTAGCTATTAATTTTAAGATTTTGTCAACAGTTATATTGATATCGCTTTCCTCAAGAGTTCCATCCTTCTTTCTTAAAACGATGCTTATAGCAACTGATTTTTTATCAGCTTCTATTTTCTCTCCTTGGTAAACGTCAAATATAGCAACACTCTCAATTAGATTCGATGACTTTTTGATATCTTCTAACATCTTTCCAACTAGTACATCTCTATCTAAAACAACTGCTAAGTCTCTAGTAACTTCAGGATATTTTACAATTCTCTCATATTTAACTTTTTTAGCTCTATAATTTAATAGAGTTGTTAAATCAAGTTCAGCTACGTATGCTCTCTCTCTTTTAATGTCCATATTTTCTGCTAACTCTGGGTGAATTTCTCCAAAAGTTCCTATTTTAACTTTTCCTATTCTTATATCAGCACTTCTTCCTGGATGGAAGTTCTTATCCTCTGATCTATCTAATTGATATCTAGTTACTCCCATATATTCTAAGAATTTTTCAACAAATCCTTTTAAAGTATAGAAGTCCATTGCTTCTGGCTTTGGATCCCATAATGTTTTAAAAGTTTTTCCTGCAAGAGCTATTGAAGCTCTTAATGTTTCATTTGCTAATCCATCCTCTTTTGGAGTAAATACTCTTGATACCTCAAAAAATCTTAAACCATTTTGATTTCTGTTTAAATTATCTCTTACATTTGCTAATAAACTATAAATTAATGTTGGTCTCATAACTGCCATATCATCACTAATTGGATTTGTTATTTCCAATGTAGGTTCTGTTATTCCTAACATTTTTATAGCATCTTTTGAAATGAAACTATAGTTTATTACTTCTTGTAATCCTAATTTTGCTAATATTTCTTTAGCTTCATCAACAACAACTGTCATCGAATCTTTAACTCCAGGTCTTATATTTTCTTCTGGCATCTTATTTTCTATATTATCAAAACCATACATTCTTATTATTTCTTCATAAAGATCTGCTGTTCTAGTCAAATCTCCTCTATAAGATGGTGGTGTTGCTATTATTGTTGTAGAATTTAGTGTTTTTATATTTATACCTAAATTAGTAAGTATTTTTCCTACTACATCAATCTCTATATTTTTTCCCATGAATTTTCTTAATTTTTCGATATTTAAAGGAATTTCTATTTTTTCATATTTTTCAATATATTTATCAATACATCCTTCTAAAACCTCTCCACCTGTTAATTGAGAGATTAAATCTGCTGCTCTTTCTAAAACTTCAGCAGTGTTTTCTATATCTAATCCTCTTTCAAATCTATAAGAAGAATCACTTGATAAACCTAATTCTTTAGATGTTTTTCTTATGTTTTCTGGAGTAAAGTATGCGCACTCTAAGAAAATTTCAGTAGTTTCTTCTGTTACTTTACTTGATTCTCCACCCATTATTCCAGCTATTCCTAAAGGTTTTTCAGCATCTGCAATAATAAGTTCGCCTTTATTTAGCTCTCTTTCAACACCATCTAGTGTAACTATTTTTTCACCATTTAATGCTTTTCTAACAACTATTTTTCTGTCATTAATTTTTGTTAAATCATAAGCATGTAAAGGTTGATTACATTCAAATAAAATATAATTTGTTGCATCCACAACATTATTTATTGGCTTTAATCCCATTGAAATTAATCTATTCTTTAACCATTCTGGAGATTCTTGTACTTTTATATTTTTTATAACTTTTCCTGAGAATCTTTTACATCTCTCTTTATCTTCTATTCTTACATCTATATGTCCAGTATTTATACTTTCTATTATCTTTTTAGATTCAAACTCAGGACATTTTATCTTTCTTCCATAGTAAGCAGCTATTTCTCTAGCTATTCCTATATAAGATAAACAATCTGGTCTATTTGGTGTTATTTCTAGTTCAAAAATTACATCATTTAATTTTTTATAAACTCTGTACTCTACACCTAACGGAGCATCTTCTGGAAGTATTATAATTCCATCTCCATCATTTCCAAGTCCAAGCTCTACCTCAGAACAAAGCATCCCTTGAGACTCTATACCTCTTATTTTACTTTTCTTTATTTTAAAGTCTCCTGGTAAAACTGCTCCAATAGTTGCTACAACAACTTTATCTCCCAGTTTATGATTTGGAGCACCACATACTATTTGTAGCTCCTCCTCTTCACCTATATTAACTTTTAAAAGTGTTAATTTTTCAGCTTCAGGATGTTTTCCATACTCTGTTATCTGTCCAATAACTACTTTTGCTAATTCTTTTCCTTGCTCCTCTATAGCTTCAACCTCTTGACCAATCATAGTCAACGTGTTTTCTAGCTCTTTTATGTCCTCTTTTATATCGACATATTGCTTCAACCAATCCAACGAAATTAACATTATATGCCTCCACCTTTTATTTAAATTGCTTTAAGAATCTTACATCATTTTCAAAGAATGCTCTTAAATCATCAATACCATATCTTAGCATTGTAATTCTTTCTATTCCCATTCCAAATGCAAATCCTGATACTTCTTCTGGGTCATATCCTACAGCTTCTAAAACAGCTGGATCAACCATTCCACATCCCATTATTTCTAGCCATCCACTATGCTTACAAAGTCTGCACCCTTCACCTTTACAGATTACACATTGCACATCCATTTCAGCACTTGGTTCTGTGAACGGGAAGAAATGTGGTCTAAATCTAACTTTAGTTTCTCCAAATACTCTTGTTACAAATTGCTCTAACATAGCTTTTAAATTAGCAAAAGATACTTCTGGCCCTACCATTAATCCTTCCATTTGATGGAACATTGGTGTATGAGATATATCATAATCATTTCTATATACTTTTCCTGGACAAACCATTCTAAACGGTGGCTGATGTTTTTCCATATATCTAGCTTGTACTGGTGATGTATGTGTTCTTAAAACTACATTTTCACTCATATAAAATGTATCTTGTAAATCTCTTGATGGATGTGTTTCTGGAATATTTAACGCATCAAAGTTATAAGAAGTAAATTCTACTTCTGGTCCCTCTGCAACATCAAATCCCATCTCCACAAATATATTTTTTAAGAAGTTCATAGTTTCTGTTATTGGATGTAATCCTCCTGTAGAAACTTCTCTCCCTGGAAGAGAAATATCTAGAGTTTCAGATTCTAACTGCTCTTTTTTTACCTTATTTTTAATCTCTGTTGTTTTTTCTTCGATTAAAGTTGTTATAACTGTTTTTACATCATTTACCATTTGTCCAAAAGCAGGTCTTTCCTCTGGCGATAAATCTCTCATAGATTTAGAAATTTCAGTAAACTCACCTTTTTTTCCTAAATACTTAACTCTAATTTCATCCATTTCTTGTAGTGTTGTTGCTTTTTGGATAATTAAACTAGCTTCATCCTTTAAAGCATTCAGCTTATTTTTCATTTGTTTCCTCCTAAAACAAGGCTTTTTATTTTATCTCTTTATAACTAAAAATTAGCTCTTTATTTTCAATTAGCAATACCCCATACCTATTATCCTTTAAAGCCCCTGGATTAAAATATTTTATTCCATTCTTTTCTTCATAATAAGGAATATGAGTATGCCCAAAACAAACAGCATCTACATCATATTTTTCAGCTATCGCTTCCAAAGTATACATCTCTTTTTTTACGTTATAAAGATGTCCGTGCGTTATAAATATTTTTATTCCATCTATGTCAAATATTTCATTATCATTAAATTTTCTATCAAAAATATCACAGTTTCCTCTAACAATATAAAACTCTATATCTGGAAAAGCAAAAGAACACTCTTCGCCATCCCAGCTATGATCACCTGTCCATATTATTATATTAGGACTTTCTTGTGATATTATATCATAAATTTTATTTGTGTTTCCATGAGAATCTGTAATTATTAGTATTTTCATATTCATTCTATCCTATAAATATTGATGTTTGAGACTTTTCCATAATATTCAATCCTTTTTTTCCTGTAATTTTTTCAAAGAAATAACCTCTACTCAAATTCCCCATAATTAAAAGATCTAAATTATTAACTTCATTTAAATACTCTTCTTTAGCTGTTTCTCCGTCAAAATTCTTCCATTCTACAACTTTTTCTTTTTCTTTTAAATATTTTAATAATGTATTATCCTCTATCTTATAAAGTAAAGTTAACATTATAAATTCTTTTATATCTGGAAAAATATTTATAAAAGAAAATACACTCTTATTTATTTTTACACCATCATCACTTGAAATTCCAACTTTTTCTAAAGATGTTATAGCTTTTTCTCCCACCATAACAATAGGTTTAAAGTGGTTTTTCAGTACTGTTACAGCTGATTCTGATAAAGCTTCACCTTTTTCAAAAATCAATAAATCTGCAAGTTTCATATATTCTTTAATTATATCCCAAGGAAAACCAAATTCAACATTTAAGACTGAATTTATCCCTCTTAATTTCAATTTTTCTTGTAGATGTTTTACTTCCTCTTCTTCAAAAGCGTCTCTTTCTTGTGAAAAGGAGTTATTACTTAAGTTTACTATCATTCCATCCATTGTTGCTGGTATAATCTCATCCCTTCTAACATCTTTTACATATAGTGGGACTATTTCGTATCCAAATTTCTCTTTAAAAAATATTGCGCTATCTATTAGTACATTTTTTTTTGATCCTTCTCCAAATACAACTAAAACTTTTTTCATAATAACTCCTCCTATAGACTTAAATTATTCTTGAGTTGCTTCTTCTGCATCTTCCTCTTTAAAACTTGCTATTGATACAACTTTTTCAGATTCTGATTCATTTACTCTCATAATTTTTACACCTTGAGTTGCTCTTCCAATTATAGAGATTTGATTTACTGAAGTTCTTATAACAATTCCCGACGATGTTATTACCATTAATTCCTCTTCATCTTTAACAGGTTTAACTGCTACAACTTCTCCATTTTTATCACTACATCTTATATTTATAACACCTTTACCACTTCTAGATTGTAATGGATACTCATCTACTCTTGTTCTTTTTCCATATCCATTCTCTGTAATAGTTAAAATAGTCTCATTTGCTGCATCATCTATTAATAACGCTGATATTACTTTATCTTTAGCTCTAAGAGATATTCCTTTTACTCCACTTGTATCTCTTCCAGTTGGTCTCACATCATCTTTAGAGAATCTAATTGAGTGTCCTAATTTTGTTGCTAAGAAAATCTGTTCTTTTGAATCAACTGGTAAAATTCCAACAAATATTATGTCATCCCCATCTCTTAATTTGATTGCTTTTAATCCAGCAGTATTTATATTTTTGTATTCACTTAAATTTGTCTTTTTAACCATTCCATCTCTAGTTACAAATACAAGCTCTTTATCTTGGCTAAACTCTCTTATTTTTATTATTTCTCTAACTTTCTCATCTTCCTTTAATTTGATTAAGTTTCCTATAAGTCTTCCTCTAGCCTGTTTTGAAGATTCTGGAATTTGATAAACCTTTAAGTGGAAAACTCTACCTTTATCAGTGAAAATCATCATTGTATCTAAGTTTGACATAACTTCCATTCTCTCAACAAAGTCATCCTCTATAGTATTTTGAGTTGAAACTCCTTTTCCACCTCTTTTTTGAGCCTTATATTTATCTAGCTCCATTCTTTTTACATACCCTCTATTTGTTATAGTAACAAGAACACTATCATCTTTTATTAAGTCTTCTGGTCTTATTTCTAATCTCTCTTTTTCAATAGTTGTTCTTCTTGGATCATTGTATTTATTTTTTATATCATTTAATTCATCTTTTATAATTTCATAAACTCTATCATCATCTGCTAAAATTTTATTTAATTCAATTATTAAAGTTTTTAATTCTTCGTGCTCTTTATCAATTTTATCTCTTTCAAGACCAGTTAATCTTTGTAGTCTCATATCTAAAATTGCTTTTGATTGCTCTTCACTAAATCCATACTTATCAATTAATGCAATTCTAGCTTCATTACCATCTGCTGATCCTCTAACAATTTCAATAACTCTATCAATATTTTCAAGAGCTATTATAAATCCTTTTAATATATGAGCTCTTCTCTCAGCTTTATTTAAATTAAATTTTGTTCTTCTAGTTATAACTTCAAATCTATGCTTTAAATACTCATCTAAAATTTCTTTTAAATTTAATACTCTCGGAACGTTATTAACTAATGCTAGCATAATTATTCCAAATGTTGTTTGAAGCTCTGTGTATTTGTATAACGAGTTTAAAACTAATTCAGATTCTTCACCTTTTTTTAGCTCTATAACCACTCTAATACCATCTCTATCTGACTCATCTCTTAAATCAGATATTCCAACTATTTTTTTCTCTTTTACTAGATTAGCTATTTTTTCAATTAAAGAAGCTTTATTTAATTGGTATGGAATCTCTTTTATTATTAAGCTTTCTCTACCATTTTTTCCTTCTTCTATTTCAATTTTTCCTCTAACTCTAACTCTTCCTCTTCCAGTTGTATAAGCGTCATAAATACCTGCTTCTCCATCAATTATTGCTCCTGTTGGGAAATCTGGACCTTTTATATATTCCATTAATTGAACTGGTGTTATTTCTTTATTATCTATTAAAGCTAGTATTCCATCTACAACTTCACCTAAGTTATGAGGTGGAATATTTGTTGCCATTCCTACAGCAATTCCCGTAGCTCCATTTAATAAAAGATTAGGAAGTTTTGCTGGTAATACAATTGGCTCATCTAATGAATCGTCAAAGTTTTTTCTAAAATCTATTGTGTCCTTATCAATATCTTCTAATAACTCATTACTTATTTTAGACATTCTAGCTTCCGTATATCTCATTGCTGCTGCTGAATCTCCATCGATAGATCCAAAGTTTCCATGTCCATCAACAAGTTCATATCTATACGCAAAGTTTTGAGCCATTCTTACCATTGTATTATATACTGCTAAATCTCCATGTGGATGATATTTTCCTAAAACTTCTCCAACGATTCTTGCTGACTTTTTATATGCTTTATCGCTTGTCATTCCCATTTCATTCATAGCAAATAGAATTCTTCTATGTACTGGTTTCAATCCATCTCTTACATCAGGTAATGCTCTACTAACTATTACACTCATAGAGTAATCTAGATAGGATTGCTTTAACTCTTCCTCTATATATCTATTATTCACATTAGACATTATTTATTCCTCCTAGAACATTATTTTTATTATTGTACCCATACATTTATATATCCAGATTTTTTACAAATTCTGCATGTTCTTCAATAAACTCTCTTCTTGGTTCTACTTTATCTCCCATTAGTTTATCGAATAATATATCGGCTTCTCTTGCGTCGTCAATTGTAACTTTTAATAAAGTTCTTGTGTCTGGATCCATAGTTGTTTCCCAAAGCTGTCCAGGATTCATCTCTCCTAATCCTTTATATCTTTGAAGAGTGTATCTTTTATCTTCACCCTCTAGTCCAGCTATGATTTCTTTTAATTGTCTATCAGTATAAGCATAAGATACTGTTCTACCTTGAGTTATTTTAAATAGTGGTGGTTGAGCTATAAATACATTTCCATTATGGATTAAGTCTACCATATATCTATAAAGGAACGTTAGTATTAGTGTTCTTATGTGAGCTCCATCTACGTCCGCGTCTGTCATTATTATTATTTTTCCATATCTTCTTTTTTCTATATTAAAGTTATCTCCAATACTAGTTCCAAAAGCTGTTACCATTGCTCTAATCTCCGCATTTTCTAATGCTTTATGTAATCCAGCTTTTTCTACGTTTAATATCTTACCTCTTAATGGTAAAATAGCTTGGAAAGATCTATCTCTACCTTGCTTAGCTGATCCTCCTGCTGAATCTCCCTCAACTATATAAACTTCACAATCATCAGGATTTTTTGAAGAACAGTCTGCTAATTTTCCAGGTAATGATCCTATATCTAAAGCTGATTTTCTAAGTACTAACTCTCTTGCTCTTTGAGCTGCTTCTCTTGCTCTTTTTGAATTTAATATCTTTTCAACTATAACCTTTAAATCATTAGGTGCATCTTCTAAATACATCTTTATTTGAGCTCCCGCTACAGTAGAAACTATACCAGTTACCTCACTATTTCCTAACTTTGTTTTAGTTTGACCTTCAAATTGTGGTTGTGGAACCTTAACTGAAACTATTGCTGTTAATCCCTCTCTTATATCAGATCCTTGAAGTTTACCATCTTTATCTTTTAAAAGTCCTGTAGTTTTTCCCAAATCATTTATTACTCTTGTTAATGCTGTTCTAAATCCACTTACATGAGTTCCACCTTCATGTGTATTTATATTATTAACAAAAGAGTATATTGTTTCTCTTTGATTTGTATTATACGTCATTGCTATTTCTACAGAAACATTATCAACTTCTCCACTCATATAAAAAGGAGCTTTCATTATTGGTGTGCTATCCTTTTCAATCTCTTTTATATAATCTAAAATTCCACCTTCAAATTCTAAATTTACAACTTTTGCAGGCTCTTTTCTTAAATCAGATAAAACTATAGTAAGTCCTTTATTTAAGTATGCTAGTTCTCTTAATCTTGTTTCTAATGTAGAAAAACTATATACTAATGTTTCAAAAATTTCATAGTCAGCTTTAAATCTAACTGTAGTTCCATTATCCTCTGCAACACCAATTTCTGTTACATCCTTTTCTGGTACTCCTCTGTTATATTTTTGGTAATAAACTTTACCTGCTTTTCTTACTGTAACTTCTGTCCACTCAGAAAGAGCATTCACTACAGAAACTCCTACTCCGTGTAATCCTCCAGAAACTTTATAGTTATTATTCTCAAATTTTCCTCCTGCATGAAGAACTGTTAACACTATCTCTAATGCCGATTTTCCATACTTAGGGTGTATATCAACTGGAATTCCTCTTCCGTTATCTACAACTTCTATTATATTATCTGGTAATATCGATACTTCTATTTTTGTTGCATATCCTGCTAATGCCTCATCCACTGAGTTATCTACAATTTCCCATACTAGATGGTGTAGTCCTCTTTCTGAAGTTGTTCCTATATACATTCCAGGTCTTTTTCTTACAGCTTCTAATCCTTCTAAAACTGTAATATTTTCTGCTTGATAATTATTTGTTGTCATCTCTATCCTCCAATATCTTATCTGCAATATTTTTTAAAGAGCACGGTTTACAAGTAAATCCTTCTCCAAAAAACATCATTCCACAAATATCACATTTTTTATAGCCTTTTAATTTTAAGGCATCTTCTCGCTCTTTTGCTCTTTTTTTCAAAACTTCTATTTTTTCTTCTAAAGTTAAATCCTTAAGTTCTGAAATAAAATTCTCTTTTTTTTCTTCATTAATTTTCTCTTCTATAAATTCCACATAGTTACAACTTTGAACCTTTGAAACTTTAAATCTTATATCTCTTACATACTCTTTTTTTAAAATTTCTTGAACTTTTTTTAAATATTTATTTTTGTTCATAGACATATGATGAAGGTAGATACTATCCTCAACCAATACGTATAGAATCCCCTCTTTTATCCAAAGAGGTTCACTTTTTTTAGAAAGTTTCCCAACAATATCTCTCCAATGTCCTCTTATTATACCTTCTTTTAACTTCCTACTTTTAATAATAGCTTCTTCCACTGCTTCACTTACATTCATAATGTCCATCTTGAATCTCTCCTTTATCAATTCTAAAGTTTTTAGATTCTATATTTAAATCAGTTGTTGAACTAATGAAAACTTGTAATTCTCTTTTTTTTAAATAATTTATAATACTCTCTTTTCTTATTGAGTCAAAATAAGATGATATATCATCTATTAAAAAAATTGGTGTTTCTCTTTTTTCTTTTATTACCATATCTATTTCAGAAAGTTTTAAAGAAAAAATTATCGATTTTTTTTCACCTTGAGATGAATATGACTTAGCTTCTTTTCCATTCAAAAGAAATTTAAAATCATCTCTTTGTGGTCCTACTAATGAGTATCCATAACGAAGCTCTTGATACTTTAACTCCTGTATTTTAAGCTTTATTCTCTCCTCTAAATTCAGTAGATTTAAACCTTTTACTTCTCCAAGAAAACTTTCATATTTCAAGTTTAATTCTTTTTTATCATCAAAAAGCTTTCGATAATTTAAGTTTAATATTATAGAAATATTTTTTACATATTCTATTCTTTTTAAAATCACCTTAGCTGCCAATTTAATGAATTCCTCTTCATAAATCAGAAACATCTCATCTTTTATATTTTTTTCTTTTATATACTTATTTCTTATTTTTAAAAGTTTATTATAATCTTTTAAATTTTTAAAATATTCATAATTGCTTTGAGCTATTTCTCCATCAAAAAATGTTCTTCTAAAACCAGGACTTCCAACTATTAGCTCAATATCTTCTGGAATAAAAGTAACAATATTTACTTTTCCATAAAATTCGTCAAATGGAGTTTTTTTACCATTATACTTATACTCTTTATGTTTTTTATCGATTTTAACACTCAAAGTTTTTTCAGAAATTAAATCTCTATAAGATATGTAACTTCCCATTTTCTCTTTATTGTATTTTATCAATTCTATATTTTTTGAGGTTCTAAAACTTTTCCCAGTAGCACTAAAATAAATAGCTTCTAATATACTCGTTTTTCCTTGGCCATTTTTTCCAAAAAATAGATTAAATCTTGAAGAAAATTGTATATTTCTATCCTCTAAATTTCTAAAGTTTACGTAATTCATTTCAAGAATTTCCAATGTTTATTTCACCCCAAAACTATAATAGATTTAAGCTACTACAAATACTAATCCTAAAAATTCAACCTTATCACCTGGATAAAGTTTTTTCCCACGTCTCTCTTCTACTTCTCCATTAACTTTTACTTGTCCATCTAAAATAAGCTCTTTAGCTTGACCACCAGTACCAATTTCACCAGTAAATTTAAGAAATTGATCTAATTTAATAAATTCTGTAGAAATTTTTATCTCCTGCATCTTTACCTCCTAAAATATTTTTAGTCTATTATACATTTTACCATAAAACTAACTTTATTTCTATAAGATTTATCATGGTTTCACGAGGGTTTCTACCTTTAAAATAATATTTTTATTATTTTTTATTATTTTTTTATTATTTTTCAATATAAATACAAATAGTATAATTTTAATTCCTTTTTTATTTTTTTTCTATTATTTTTTTATTATTTTTCATAAAAAAAACCTTTAATTTTGTTACAATAAAAAAGTGTACATTTAATTTATTTACGTTATTTTTTAAACTTTTAGTTTTAATTATGTTTTTTTTGTTATATTTACAAAACAAAAAGTGTACATAATTTTTCTTATTATTTTTATCTATATACATATATTTTTTTTACTAGGCAACTTGTCCTATGTATATTATATATTTTAGAATATAATTAAAAGGATAAAGTAATTTTTGATAGTAATATCAAAATAATATTATAGTTATAGAGGAGCTGGTAATGTGTCTATACTGAGAAGTATATTCGGGATTTTTGTAATTTTATTTTTAGGTTATCTTCTATCTTACGATAGAAAAAACATCAAATGGAGAACAATTATAGCTGGTTTTGCACTACAATTTTGTTTTGCCTTTATAGTAATGAAAACGTCTGGTGGAGCTTACGTCCTTGAGTCTGTTTCTAATGGTTTTAACAAAATAATTGCTCAAGCTAATGAAGGAATACAATTTGTTTTTGGAGGATTATATACACCAGGAACTAACATCGCATTCGTTTTCGCTTTTAATGTTCTACCTCTTATTATTTTCTTTGGTGCTTTAATATCTGTATTATATCATTTAGGAATTATGCAATTAGTTATCAAATATATCGGTGGCGGAATATCAAAGCTTTTAGGAACTAAGGAAGCTGAGTCTGTATCTGCTGCTGCAAATATTTTCCTTGGTCAAACTGAAGCACCATTAGTTATAAAACCTTATATCGCAAACTTAAGTAGATCACAACTTTTCGCCGTTTTAACTTGTGGAGTTGCTTCTGTTTCCGGTTCTACTCTAGCTGCTTATGCTGCTTTAGGTGTTCCTATGAAATATTTAATTGCAGGTTCTTTCATGGCTGCTCCAAGTGGATTAGTTTTTGCTAAACTAATCATGCCTGAAACTCAAGCTGAATCAGATGATGAAAAAATTGAGTTTACAAAAAGTGATTCTGTTAATGTTATTGAAGCTGCTGCAAAAGGAACTATCGATGGTATGAATATCGCTCTTATAATCGGAGCTATTTTGATATCATTTATCGCTCTAGTTTCTTTAGTAAATATGATTTTAGGTGGAATCGGAGATCTATTTGGAATCCAACTTACTCTTCAAACAATTTTAGGTTATCTTTTTGCACCTATAACTTATGCTATGGGAATTCCGTGGCACGAAGCTGTTTATACAGGAAGTTTATTAGGACAAAAAATGGTACTTAACGAGTTTGTTGCCTATGTAGATTTCACAAAAAACATAGCTGGACTTTCTGAAAAAACAATAGCTATTATGAGTTTTGCTTTACTTGGATTCGCTAACGTAGCCTCTTTAGGGCTTCAAATCGGAGCTTTAGGAGCTATCGCACCTAACAGAAGAAGTGAAATCGCTCAAGTAGGTATGAGAGCCGTTTTAGCAGGTTTCTTAGCTTCTCTTCTAAATGGAGTTATAGCAGGAGTATTTTTCTAAAACTATATATTTACTTATAAAAAGACAAGAAAATTTTCTTGTCTTTTTTTTATTATATATTTTTTATATTTTTTTTATTAACTATTGTTTTTTAGAATTTTATATTATATACTCGTACAAACAAAAATAATTAACTAGGAGGAAACAATGAAGAAAAAAATCAGAATACCTGATACGTACGTCATTATCTTTTTTGTAGTTGTCTTTGCTGCAATTCTTACTTACATTATCCCAGTTGGTAGCTTTACCATGGAAAAAATTCAGTATGCTACTGAAGCTGGTATGAAAACTAGAACAGTTCCTGTTCCAGGAAGTTTTAAATATGCATTAAATGATTTAGGACAGCCACTTACTAAGGGTATCCCTATATTTGCTGCTGGTGGAGATATGAGTGTTACTAACTATATTTTCGAAGGTCTTGTTAGTGGAGATAAGTGGGGAACTGCTGTTGGTATTATCGCATTTATCCTTATCACTGGTGGAGCTTTTGGTATTATTTTAAAAACTAAAGCTGTTGAAGCTGGAATACTTAATATGATTAAAAAGACTAAGGGGTCTGAAGCACTACTTATACCTCTTGTTTTCCTTCTATTCTCTTTAGGTGGAGCTGTATTTGGTATGGGAGAGGAAGCTATTCCTTTTGCTATGATCCTTATACCTATAGTTGTTGGTATGGGTTATGACTCTATTACTGGTATTTTTATGTGCTATATATCAACTCAAATTGGATTTGCTACATCTTGGATGAACCCTTTTAGTGTGGCTATTGCTCAAGGAGTTGCTGGAGTTCCTGTACTTTCTGGAGCTATGTTTAGAATAGTTATGTGGGTATTCTTCACATCTTTTGGAATTATCTATACTATGAGATATGCTAAAAAAGTTAAAGCTAATCCTGAGTTATCAATATCTTACGAAACTGATAAATTCTTTAGAGATGATTTTAAAGCTGATGAATCAGAGGATTTAGAGTTTAAATTTGGACATAAACTTGTATTTTTAACAATATTCTTAGGAATGTCTTGGATTATTTGGGGAGTTGTTTTCCACGGATATTACTTACCTGAAATAGCTGCACAATTTACTATTATGGGTATTGTTTCTGGAATTATTGGAGTTATCTTCAAATTAAATGATATGACTGTTAACGATATTGCTACTTCTTTTAGAAAAGGTGCTGAGGATCTTATCGGAGCAGCTCTAGTAGTTGGAATGGCCAAAGGTATCGTGTTAGTTTTAGGTGGAGTAGATGCTGGAACTCCTACCGTTTTAAATACTATCTTAAATGCTGTTGCTGGGATTTTAGGCGGATTACACGCTTCTATATCTGCAGTTGCTATGTACTTCTTCCAATCTGTATTCAACTTCTTCGTTGTATCAGGTTCTGGACAAGCAGCTTTAACAATGCCAATTATGGCACCACTTTCAGATTTAGTTAGTGTTCCTAGACAAGTTGCAGTATTAGCTTTCCAACTTGGAGATGGATTCACAAATATGATTGTACCAACATCTGGTATCTTAATGGCCATTTTAGGTATTTCAAAAGTTGAGTGGGGAGTTTGGGCAAAACAACAAATTAAATTCCAAGGTATTTTATTTGTATTAGGTTGCGTATTTATTGTTATAGGTGTTTTAATTAATTTCCAATAATAATAATAGGATGAAATAAATTTATTTCATCCTATTATTTTATTTTTCCATAAAAAAAAAGATGTATTTCTACATCTTTAAAAATCTTTTAATGGCGGGAGTGACGAGGGTCGAACTCGCGACCTCATGCGTGACAGGCATGCGCTCTAACCAACTGAGCTACACCCCCATATGGTGGAAACAACTGGACTTGAACCAGTGACCCCCTGCTTGTAAGGCAGGTGCTCTCCCAACTGAGCTATGCTTCCTTATAGATTTTTTAGTGGTGCCCAGAGGCGGAATCGAACCACCGACACGGGGATTTTCAGTCCCCTGCTCTACCGACTGAGCTATCTGGGCATCTTTTGTTACCTGCTATAGGTACCTTTAAAATGGCGGAAGGTCAGAGACTCGAACTCTGAAGTCTTGCGACGCCGGTTTTCAAGACCGGTTCCTTACCAGTTAGGATAACCTTCCATATTAATGGTACCCCGTAGGGGAATCGAACCCCTGTTTATAGAGTGAAAATCTATTGTCCTTACCACTGAACGAACGGGGCAGGTGAGTGGTGGATCCAGCTGGAGTCGAACCAGCGACCACTCGGTTATGAGCCGAGTGCTCTAACCAACTGAGCTATGGATCCGTTTATGGCGTGTCTGAAGAGATTCGAACTCCTGACCCACGCCTTAGAAGGGCGTTGCTCTATCCAGCTGAGCTACAGACACATTAGATGGTGCGTCATACTGGGCTCGAACCAGTGACAACACGATTAAAAGTCGTGTGCTCTACCATCTGAGCTAATGACGCATTTTTATGGAGCGGGAGACGAGGGTCGAACTCGCGACATTCAGCTTGGAAGGCTGACGCTCTACCAACTGAGCTACTCCCGCATATTATTCCATCTTTATTATTTAGTTGTTTTGGTGGCGGGGGCTGGATTCGAACCAACGACCTTCGGGTTATGAGCCCGACGAGCTGCCAACTGCTCTACCCCGCGATATATAAGTGGTGCCTGGGGCCGGAATCGAACCGGCACGCTATCAGATAGCTCAGGATTTTAAGTCCTGTGCGTCTACCTATTCCGCCACCCAGGCTTCCTAGTTGAAGGTGCTTGTCGCTTTCGCGCTTCGCTGTCCCTCACGGACATTAATAATAATATCATAAATTATAAACAAAGTCAACAAGTTTTTTTATTTTTTTTAAAGTTTTTTTTTGTTTTCTTAGACACCTTTTAAAAACCTTTATTTTTCAATGGTTTTCAAAAGGTATCTTATTATATTTTTTTTATAAATTTTTCATAAAATTTTCTAATTGGTTCTAAAATATTTAAAAAAATAAGTAAATTTATTAACTTTTTTTTATAACCTTTTAAAGTTTTAAACTCTAAAAAATAAAGTTTTTTATTATTTCCATGCCAACTTTTTCCCCACCAGTGTATTCCATACGTATTTTTAGTTATTTTTTCATAAGAAAATTCTTCTGTAAAATGATATGGATAGAAATATTCATATGGATATATTTTTATTCCATCTTTTAACTCTATAATTTTATTTTCTCCTACAAAGTTATAATCTTTTTTTAATAGATAATTAATTATAGCTGGAATTGTATATACATTTACATCCCAAATATCATTTTCATAAAACTCTAACATCTTTTTAAAAAATATATGACCTTTTTTTGCTCCTATTATCCCTGCACTTGGTTGATTTTCATCTTCCATTCCTAAAAATAACTTATCATCTAAAAATCTATCCAAGGATTTTAAAATTTGCATATCTGAATCTAAATAAATTCCTCCATTCTCATATAAAACTTTAACACGAAAATAGTCTGATAAAAATGCCCATAATTTTCTTTTATAACACTCTTCTAAAAACCTATTTTTTTTTATTTCATTATAAAAATCTAAATTCTCTTCATTCCATTCTATTATTTCATAATTTGGAAGTTTTTCCCTCCACGAGTTTATACATATATCCATTATATTTGGTTTAGATCCCTTCCCTAACCATATGTAATGTATCTTTTTTTCCATAACTCCTCCTAAAAATTAGGTATTTTTTGAATGTTTCCTATATCTTTTCTCATTAATTTTCTTAATAAATTAGAAAATTTAGGAGCGATATAAACCAATATCTCTTCAAAATTTCTATTTTTTATACCTTTTACATCTTTAAAAATTGTTCTATAATTTTTTAATTTCTCTTTATAATTTTTATCAGAATTTATATACCTATAAACAATAACTTTATAAAAACTTGGTAAAAGTTTTGATAAAGCCTCTCTTCCATATTCATCTGTTTTACTGTACTCACTTAAAAGCATATAACAAATTTTTTCTAAAGAGTTTATACTTTTATCTGTTACAGTACTCATTATACTACCACTTCTCTGTCTATAATAATAAAATGCAATATCAATATATTTAACTCTCTTAGCTTTTAAATATGCCATTGGAGTAAAATAACTATCTTCATGTATTAAATTATCATGAAAATATAGCTTATTTTCACAAATAAAGTCTCTTTTATAAATATCGTCTACAACCTCTTCTCTAAAACATTTTGTACCTTGAAAAAGAGTTAGAAAGAATTTAGTTCCTTTCCCAACCGTAAAATCTTTAATTTCCTGAGATCTAAAAAGAGGTTCTCCTATTTTTTCAGCAGAAAAATACCTCATATTTCCAACCATTATATCTAAGTCTAATTTTTGTCCCTCTTTAAAAAATTCTTCAAACCCTTTAGAGTCAATTATATCATCGCTATCTATAAATGATAGATATTCACCTTTTGCATCTCTTATCCCAGCATTTCTTGCTGATGATAACCCACCATTTTCTTTATCTATAATTTTAGTTATCTCTGGATACTTCTCTTTATATTTTTTTAAAATATCTAAACTTCTATCTGTTGAACCATCATTTACTAAAATAACCTCGTACTCTATATTCTCCACCTTATATATACTATCTAAACATTCTTCTAAAAAAGTTTCAACATTGTAAACTGGTACTATAAATGTAAGTTCCATAACTTTCTCCTATATATCTCTATTATTATTTTTTCATCAAATTCATTTAACATCTTTTTACGTCCATTTCTTCCCATTTCATCTCTTTCTTCATTTGACAAATTAATAAATCTCTCAATTTTTTCTGATAAATCTATCGAATCTTTTACATTAACTAAATAACCATTTTTTTTATCCTCAATAATCTCTTTGCATCCAGTTACATTTGTTGCAATTATTGGTTTTTCCATGCTTGCAGCTTCCATTAAAACTTTAGAAATACCCTCTCTATAAGATGGTAAAACTACACAATCAGATGAGTTTATAACGTTTTCTACATCCTTACGATGCCCTAAGTACTCTAATATCCCTGCTTTTTCATACTCACTCATTTTAGCCTCATTTACACCGTTTGCTGCATCTCCACCTAAAGCTCCTAAAAATAAAAATTTAACTTCATATTTCTTTTCTTTAATTATTCTAGCAGCTTCAACATATTCTCTAACACCTTTATCGTAAAAAGCTCTAGCTACCATTAAAAAAATCAACTCTTTATTTGGCTTTCTTAAAATTGGTTTAAATTTCTCTGTATTAACTCCTTCTCCAGGAAGAATGAATATTTTTTTCTCATTCACAATATTTTCATCCGTTAAACGTTTTTTATCATCTTGATTTAAAACCCAAACCTCTTTCGAATAATTTAAAGAAATCTTATATAAAGTTTTAGCTATTTTAGAAACAATTCCTCCTTCAACAAAGGAATAACCCAATCCTGTTAAAACTGCTATACTTGGAATCTTTGCACATTTAGCCGCTAGAGTTCCGTAAATATTTGGTTTAATTGTATAGTGAAAAATAATATCAGGCTTCTCTTCAATATAAATATTTTTTAATTGAAGAAATAATTGAAAATCCTTTACAGGATTTACTCCTCTTAAACTTAACTCTATAGGAATGTGTCTAACTCCAAGTTCTTTCGGAAAATCTATTCTAGAGTCTTTTGGAGCTACAGCTATTACCTCGTGTCCATCATCTATCAATGCTTTTATAACTCCATATCTGAATATATATATATCCCAAAGTACATTTGCAGTAAAAAATATTTTTAATTTTTTCATAAATACCTCTCAATTAATATTGTATTAATAGTTCTTTTCCATGACTTTCTTTCAAGTATTTTTTACTTTCAATCAGTTCCTTTTCTCTTTTATTATAATCTAATTTATTAAAAATGGCATTTTCATATTTGTAATTTATTTTATTTCCTGGAAATATCATACTTCTATAAATTCTTACAAAACATAGTAAACATATAATTATTATCAAATTTTTTTTATTTTTTACATTTTCTATCGCTCTTGTTAAAACTAACCAAGCTCCATAAATAAATAGTATTCCTATTCTTAATGAAACTATAGAAAGCTCTGAAGTAAAAAGAAATATAAATATCCAAATATAAGCACTATTTTTTATGATTAAATCCTTTTCATATTTATATGCTAAGAAAAATATGAACGCTCTTTCTAAATAAAATAGATTTAACCCTCTTATTAACTCTTTAGGAACTACACTTCTATAATTAATTAATTTATTTTCAAAAATATCAGGCAAATATTCAAAATTTAATTTAAAAATTAAGTGAAAAATTTTTAAGTCTAATAAATAATATATACTTCCTAATATAAAAGTAGCCATTATAATTTTATTTTTATAATTATAATTTAAAATAAAGTACATTGGTAAATAAAATACTGCACTTGTATGAAATAATATCCCTAATATATTTAAAATCAAAAAAGGAGTTATTTTTCTCTCTCTTATATATTGAATAGAAAATAAGAATAAAATCATTGCTTTTATATTTCTTAATAGTTCCACTTCGATGTGTAATCCTTGAATACTAAAAAATATTGCAAATGCCATTATTGGATATTTACAATATTTTTTAAATATAAAATATATAGCTATAAAATCAATTGTTGTAGTTATCAATTGATAAAAAATATAATTTCTAAAAAAGCCTCTAATTAAAGAGGTATATAACATATAACCTTTTTCATAAATATAAGTTGAGTTCATAAAGGAAGGATAGTAAAAATACCAATCCCATCCTAAAAATCCTCTTGTTCCTAAAAATATAATTAAAATAATAATTATACCTTTTAAAATTTTTTCCTTTTGAACTTTATTTTCTGAAAAAACATCATAAATTCCTAGCATCAATAATATCAAAGCTATTGATATAAAAATCATTTTAATTCCTCTTTATAAATATTTATATATTGTTTTGCAGTTCCTTCAATTGAATATGTTAAGCTATTTTTTATTCCTGCTTTACTTTTTTCAAAATAATATTTTTGATCTTTTAAACTCATAATTTTTTCAACTAAATCATTTACATCTCCCAATTTAAAAAGAAGTCCACTATCTCCAACAACATTAGCTAAGCCCTCTACATCACTTGCTATAATAGGAGTTCCTGCTGCCATAGCCTCTAATGCACTTAGCCCAAACCCTTCAAATTTAGATGATTGTATCGCTATATCGCTCCTTTTTAAAAGTGCTGGAATAGAATTTGAATAACCTAAAAATTGAACCCTATCATTTAAATTTAACATTAAAACTTCACGCTTTACAGCTTCTTGAGTTTCTCCTTCTCCAACAAAAGTTAGTACATAATCTTTGGGTAATTTCTCCATTGCTCGTACTACTGTTAAGTGATCTTTAGATGAATGAAATCTTGAAACCATTATTAAATTATTCCCTTTTCTCTCTTTAGGTTTTCCCATAAATGCTCTTAAAGAAACTCCATTTGGTATAACCTCTATTTTATTTATGTTTAATCCTATCCATCTCATAAGTTCTCTAGCAGTAGCTTCTGATATTGCTATTACTTTATCATAAGAACTATATATAAATTTGTCTAAAATCTTATATATCCATTTTTCTCTTCTTCTATTATGTGTACTATGTTCTGTTGTTATATACACTACTTTTTTATTTAAATATTTTGCAACACTTGTCCAAATTTGAGCATGAACAAGATGAGCATGCACTATATCTATTTTATTTTCTTTTATTATTTTAGATATTTCAAATGGGTTTTTAAAACTAAATTTGTCATTTGCTTTAAGAGTATAAATTTTTACACCTCTTTTTTTATATTCTTCTAAAAATTTTTCATTTTTAGTATCTAAAACTAATAACTCCACTTCCATTCCCTGTTTTTTTTGAGCTGGAATTAAATCTAATAGTAGCTTTTCTGCTCCACCTAATTCTAAAGATGTTATTATGTGAAGTATTTTCATTTAATTCTCCTTTTCTTTTTTCCAATCATAATACATCGATTGGAAAAATCTAATTAAAAACTTAACTTTATTTTTAATTGGAATTTTTTTTCTCAACATATATTGGTAATATAATTTTAATCCTTTAGGATTATTTTTTATTATCTCATTAAATTTCCTTGTATAACCATCAGCCAAATATTGATAGTAATATATCCCCTTATCTATGTATCTAAAAATATAATTTTCACCTATTTGGTTCCAAATATATCCTTCGGGAATAAATTTTTCATTCTCTATTTCTGGAAAAGGATACTCTCTCATTATAGATGTTTTAACTATTTCAGCCTTATCTCCCAATATTTTTTTATTGTAGAATATATCTAAAGGATTACTATCGATTTGAGCTCCACCAAAAGTTTCATTTTTTCTTACACTTTCTCCATTATCAAAAACTTCAACTTTTCTAAATACTATTCCTGCATAATCGTTTGGTAAAGTTATAATTTCTTCTTCTATTATTTCCATTGCTTTTTCATTTAAATAATCATCACTATCAACAATAAAGAAAAACTCTTTTTCAGCTAAAGAAACACCAATATTTATTGCTCTCATCTTCCCACCATTTTTTACTCTTTTATATAATATGGGAATCTCATCTTCATCTATAAACTCTTTTATTAACTTTTCAGTTCCATCATTTGAACCATCATCTACAACTATCCATTCAAAGTTTTTCACTGTTTGATTCTTTAAACTTTTATATAATCTCCTTAATGTTTGTTCTCTATTATAGGTTGGTGTAAATACAGTTATCATCACTCTTACCTTCCTTTTCCAAAAACAACTGTTTTTAAAGTTTTAAATAAAATTACTATATCTAAATATAAGCTATAACACTTTATGTAGTATAAATCATACTCTAATTTATTTTTAGCATCTTCAACTGTTGCTCCATATGGATACATTACTTGAGCCCATCCAGTAAGTCCAGGTTTTACCATGTGTCTTAATCCATAATACGGAATTTGTTTTTCTAACTCTTTTATAAACACCATTCTCTCAGGTCTTGGGCCAATAAAACTCATATCTCCTCTAATAACATTTAAGAGTTGAGGTAGCTCATCTACTCTTGTTTTTCTCATAAAATTTCCAAACTTTGTAACTCTTGGATCATTTTTTTGAGCCCATTTTGCTCCATCTTTTTCTGCATCCTGTCTCATACTTCTAAATTTATATACAGGAAATTCCTTTTCATTCTCTCCTACTCTATCTTGAGAATATATAATTGGTCCTGGACTTTCTATTTTTACAATTATAGCTGCAATTATCATAATTGGAAAAGTTAAAGCTCCTATTACAATAGACATTCCAATATCAAAAACTCTTTTTACTTTGTTTTGAAATTTACTTCTTAAAATCTCAAATCCATAAGCATTTAATAACCATTCTTCATTTATATACGAAACTTCAACTTTTTTTTCAATTTCTAACATATAATCTAAATATCCCATTACATGAGTATTTCTTAATTTTATTTTTAATATTTTTTCAATTTCTTTTTCTTCTAATCTTATTTTTCCTAATAATAATAATTTTATATTATTAACTTTTACAAATTCCTCTAACTTTTCAATATCATCAGTAAAATTAATATATCTATAACCCTCTAATTTTTCTAAACTTTTTTCTAAATTAACTTTTAACTCCCCGGTTCCATAAATTGTAACTGGCTTAACTCTATAAACGACTATATTTATAATTGTTCTTAAAAAAATTGTAATTGTAGTAAATAAAAGGAAAAATATAATTAACCAAAAATCCCAACTTATAAGAAACCAAATCAAAAAGAATATAAAATTCAGTCCAATTACAGTTATATAATTTCTTATTGTATACTTAGGTACATCAAAATTCATTAAATCAAATAAGTACAATCCTAGCATTATAAAAGAAAATACTCCAATGCCTATAATACTCGTTTCTAACGTTAATCCTAACAAGTTTGTTAAAGTTGAAAATAGAATCCCTAAAATACCTATATAAAACGCTTTTAACATTAACTCTCACTATCTCCTTCATAGAGAACAACTCTTTCTCCATCTTCTATTATATTTTCATCAGCTCCATTTTTATCATAAAATATAATTGCTTTAAATATTTCATCTTTAGAATCTAAACCATATTCTGAAAACAATGCGGTAGGATAAGCCCCATCTCTGTAAGAAACAACTGTCAGCATATTATTATTTCTAACTAAATATTTTGTCTTTCTATTTTTGCTTGCTATATCTTCATCATCTCTTCCAATTCTTCCAAGTATTTTACCTAAAATATCTAATTGAAATTTATCCTCATCATTTTTTACTTCCCACACACCAGAATCCTCTTTTTCGATTTTAACTTTTCTCATTTCTTTTCCAGTTTTTAAAATATATCTAATATTCCCCATGCTGTCAAAAGTGAACGGTAAACCTTCATCTTTTAAATTATAAGAAGCTAAATTAAATCCTGGCTGGATACTTCCTGGAACTCTTTTCTCAATATAAATAGCTGGTAATTTATCATCTATCGCCACTGTCTTCAATTTTAATTTTTTACTTTTTATAACTTTTTTATCATTCAGATTTAATTGTTCAATTAAAACTATATTTTCTGATTTTGGATATAATCCTACTATTGGTAAAATATCTCCTGATGTATATTTTTTTTCATAACTAAAGTTAGGCATTCCTCCCATACCCATTACTGTTACTTTTAATAATTCAATATCATCACTTGGTTCATATTTCATACCATAGGCTAAAGGTGTTCTTCCATATGGATTGTATCTTAAGAACGGATCTTCAAATGTATATACTTTTTCTTCATATTCCTTTTTTAATTCTTTTTCATACTTTTCGTCTTGAACATATAAATCGCCATATAAAGCAGCTTTTCTAATATCAAATCCTTTCAACATATCTTCTATTTCAATTGCTAAACTTGGATTTACACTTCCAATTTTATAAAGAGTTTTACTTATTTCAACCGTTTCTTCTAAATCATATTTTTTCATATCTTTCTTTTCTACAAACTCAACAGTTATCGGTGATTTGGATAAAATCTCACTTATTTCTATTAAATTATTTTCTGAAAGCTGATCAAAAGTATCTTTACTATTTTTTATTGGTAATAATTTAGTTATCCTGTCTTTAATTTTTATAACTTCAGGTCTATTCTCGATAGTTTTAATACTATTCTCAAAATTGTTTTTTATTAAATCTTCTTTAAAGTATTTACCTAACTCTGGAGATAATAATATTAAATCTTTTAGTCCTTTTATTACTTTAGAGTTTTCTAAAGCTTTATTATACTCTTTATTTTCTAAATACGATTTAATATCTGGATTATTTATAAAATCAACTAACTTTCCATCTTTTAAAGTTAAAACTGCTATTTCCATTTTATCTGGTGATAAACTTTCCAAAATTCTTTTCAATTTATTATCTTTTAATTTTATATCAAAAATTTTTTCATTTTTTTTCTTTTCACTATTTTCATATATTTTAGAAATACTTTTATTACTTTTTAATATGTTTTCTATTTTTTTTCTATTAAATAATAACATAAAACCAATTACTATTATTAATATAGAAATTATTGATACTATTATTTTTTCTTTTTTAATCATATTTTTATACTCACCCCATTTTTAAATTTTTAAATTCTTTATTATTATACACTATATTGAATTAATTGTATAAAAAAAAGAGCTAAAAAGCTCTTTAAAGTTAATTATTTTTCCAAAAAATAAAAAATGGCGCTTCTTGCTGGGCTCGAACCAGCGACAACACGATTAACAGTCGTGCGCTCTACCAACTGAGCTAAAGAAGCACTTTTTTAAGATTGGCAACTTCCTATCCTCCCAGGGGGCTGCCCCCCAAGTACTTTCAGCGTTTATGGGCTTAACTTCCAGGTTCGAAATGTTACTGGGTGTACCTCCATAGCTATCGTTGCCAATCAATATTTATTTGTGTTCTTGAACACTTGAAACTATATAGTAGTATATTAAGGTTAAAACTTCGATATATTAGTATTGGTCAGCTAAAAGTCTCACAACTCTTACACCCCCAACCTATCAACCTCCTAGTCTCGAAGGTATCTTAAAGAGTACTTATCTTGAAGTCAGTTTCCCGCTTAGATGCTTTCAGCGGTTATCTGTTCCAAACGTGACTACCCAGCTGTGCCACTGGCGTGACAACTGGTACATCAGAGGTTTGTCCATCCCGGTCCTCTCGTACTAAGGACAGATCTTCTCAATACTCTAACGCCTACAGTGGATAGGGACCGAACTGTCTCACGACGTTCTGAACCCAGCTCACGTACCGCTTTAATGGGCGAACAGCCCAACCCTTGGGACCTTCTCCAGCCCCAGGATGCGATGAGCCGACATCGAGGTGCCAAACTCTACCGTCGATATGGACTCTCGGGTAGAATCAGCCTGTTATCCCCAGGGTAGCTTTTATCCGTTGAGCGACGACCCTTCCATTCGGAATCGCCGGATCACTATGTCCTGCTTTCGCACCTGCTCGACCCGTCAGTCTCGCAGTTAAGCTCTCTTATGCCATTGCACTCTGCGGTTGATTTCCATCCAACCTGAGAGAACCTTTGAACGCCTCCGTTACTCTTTCGGAGGCGACCGCCCCAGTCAAACTGCCCACCTAGCACTGTCTTCGAGGGTACAAACCTCAAATTAGAATTCCGACATAGTATGGTTGGTATTCCACCAGTGACTCCGCGTAATCTAGCGACCACGCATCATAGTCTCCCAACTATCCTATACATACGATGCCAAAACCCAATACCAAGCTACAGTAAAGCTCCATGGGGTCTTTCCGTCCTACTGCAGGTAACCGGTATCTTCACCGGTAATACAATTTCACCAGGCCTCCCGTCAAGACAGCTCTCAGATCGTTACACCATTCGTGCAGGTCGGAACTTACCCGACAAGGAATTTCGCTACCTTAGGACCGTTATAGTTACGGCCGCCGTTCACCGGGGCTTCAATTCGGAGCTCTCACTCCTCCTCTTAACCTTCCGGCACTGGGCAGGTGTCAGCCCATATACGTCGCCTTACAGCTTAGCATAGACCTGTGTTTTTGTTAAACAGTCGCCTGAGACTCTTCACTGCGGCCTCTCATAGCTTTGCGTCGCGTGTACGCTCACCATAAAAGGCACCCCTTCTCCCGAAGTTACGGGGCTATTTTGCAGAGTTCCTTAACGAGAGTTAGCCTGTCCGCCTTAGATTTCTCATCCTGACCACCTGTGTCGGTTTGGGGTACGGGCACTAATATCTTTAAAACGCTTAGAAGCTTTTCTCGGCAGTGTGGTATTTGCACCTTCCATCTTACGACTCCTCATCACACCTCACGTTTAGTCTAGCGGATTTTCCTACTAGACCACGCTACATGCTTGAACTGGCACTTCCGTTCGCCAGCGTGCATAACCTCCTGCGTCCCTCCATCACTTGATATCAGTGGCACAGAAATATTAATCTGTTTTCCATTCGCCTACGCAATCTAGCCTCGGCTTAGGACCCGGCTTACCCAGGGGAGACAAACTTTACCCTGGAACCCTTGGTCTTCCGGCGTGGGGGATTCTCGCCCCCATTCTCGCTACTTATTCCTGCATTCTCACTTCTGATACCTCCAGAGTTTCTTGTCGATTCTCCTTCAACGGCCTACAGAACGCTCTCCTACCAGTCGCTTACGCAACTCCACAGCTTCGGTTTATAACTTAGCCCCGTTACATTGTCGGCGCAGAGACTCTCGACCAGTGAGCTATTACGCACTCTTTAAAGGTATGGCTGCTTCTAAGCCAACCTCCTGGTTGTTTGTGAATCTCCACCTCCTTTCCCACTTAGTTATAATTAGGGACCTTAGCTGGTGGTCTGGGTTGTTTCCCTTTTGACCATGGAAGTTAATTCCCATAGTCTCACTCCTGAGCTCTAGAATTATGGTATTCGGAGTTTGATTGACTTCGGTAAGCAGTATGCCCCCTAGGTCATTCAGTGCTCTACCCCCATAATTGAACACTCAAGGCTGCACCTAAATGCATTTCGGAGAGAACGAGCTATCTCCTGGTTCGATTGGCTTTTCACCCCTAAACCTACCTCATCTCCCAACTTTTCAACGGCGGTGAGTTCGGGCCTCCACTGTGTCTTACCACAGCTTCACCCTGGACAGGCTTAGATCACCAGGTTTCGCGTCTACGCCCAGCGACTATGTCGCCCTATTCAGACTCGGTTTCCCTTCGGCTCCGTTAAACTTAACCTTGCCACTGAACGTAACTCGCAGGATCATTCTCCAAAAGGCACGCCATCACCCCAAAGGGCTCTGACCGCTTGTAAGCACACGATTTCAGGTTCTATTTCACTCCCCTCCCGGGGTTCTTTTCACCTTTCCCTCACGGTACTATGCGCTATCGGTAAGTAAGAGTATTTAGCCTTACGAGATATGGTCCTCGCAGATTCACACAGAATTCCTCGTGTTCCGTGCTACTTGGGAGAGATCATACATTTGATACGGTTTACCTGTACGAGGCTTTCACTCTCTACGGCAGGCCTTTCCAGACCTTTCCAGTTCGGCGTATCATAATGTCGAATACCTTGCAGTTCTTCAGACGATCTTCCCGCTACCCCGTAGATGCAACGGCTGCATCCTTGGCACATCTACGGTTTGGGCTCACCCCCGTTCGCTCGCCGCTACTTAGGGGATCGTTTTTACTTTCTTTTCCTCGCGTTACTTAGATGTTTCAGTTCACGCGGTTCCCTCTTTCGTGCTAAGACTCCATCTTAGCAGATTTCTCCATTCGGAAATCTTGGCATCACAGTTCGATTGCAACTCCACCAAGCTTATCGCAGCTTACCACGTCCTTCATCGGCTCTTACTTCCTAGGCATCCTTCGTGTGCCCTTAATATTTTAACCTTGTAATATAATTCATATTATTTAGACAGACTAACTACTCAATTTAAGATTGACTTAAAAATGAATTGTTAGTTAATTTAGAATATTTTCTCAATATCTACTATATAGTTTCCAATGTCCAAGTTTGATAATGTTTTGGTGGAGATAAGCGGAGTCGAACCGCTGACCTACGCAGTGCAAGTGCGTCGCTCTCCCAACTGAGCTATATCCCCATACTTACAAAGAACAGTATCAATCGAATAGAGAAAAAGTTAGTCTCCTTAGAAAGGAGGTGATCCATCCGCACGTTCCCGTACGGATACCTTGTTACGACTTCACCCCAATCGCTAATCACACCTTAGGAACATCCCTCCTTACGGTTAGGCCTGCTACTTCAGGTGCAACCAACTCTCGTGGTGTGACGGGCGGTGTGTACAAGACCCGAGAACGTATTCACCGCAACATGCTGATTTGCGATTACTAGCGATTCCAACTTCATGTACTCGAGTTGCAGAGTACAATCCGAACTAAGAACAGCTTTAAGAGATTAGCTCACCCTCGCGGGTTGGCAACTCTCTGTACTGCCCATTGTAGCACGTGTGTAGCCCAGCGTATAAGGGGCATGATGACTTGACGTCATCCCCACCTTCCTCCTGCTCATCGCAGGCAGTATCGCATGAGTGCTCAACTTAATGGTAGCAACATACAATAGGGGTTGCGCTCGTTGCGGGACTTAACCCAACATCTCACGACACGAGCTGACGACAGCCATGCACCACCTGTCACTAAGTTCCGGCAAGCCGGCACGAATCCATCTCTGGAAACTTCTTAGGATGTCAAACGCTGGTAAGGTTTCTCGCGTTGCGTCGAATTAAACCACATGCTCCACCGCTTGTGCGGGTCCCCGTCAATTCCTTTGAGTTTCACACTTGCGTGCGTACTCCCCAGGCGGATCACTTATCGCGTTAGCTTGGGCGCTGAGGTTCGACCCCCAACACCTAGTGATCATCGTTTACGGCGTGGACTACCAGGGTATCTAATCCTGTTTGCTCCCCACGCTTTCGCGCTTTAGCGTCAGTATCTGTCCAGTGAGCTGACTTCTCCATCGGCATTCCTACAAATATCTACGAATTTCACCTCTACACTTGTAGTTCCGCCCACCTCTCCAGTACTCTAGAAAAACAGTTTCCAACGCAATACGGAGTTGAGCCCCGCATTTTAACATCAGACTTATTTTTCCGCCTAGACGCGCTTTACGCCCAATAAATCCGGATAACGCTTGCGACATACGTATTACCGCGGCTGCTGGCACGTATTTAGCCGTCGCTTCTTCTGTTGGTACCGTCACTTTCTTCTTCCCAACTGAAAGCACTTTACAATCCGAAGACCTTCATCGTGCACACAGAATTGCTGGATCAGGCTTGTGGCCCATTGTCCAATATTCCCCACTGCTGCCTCCCGTAGGAGTAAGGGCCGTGTCTCAGTCCCCTTGTGGCCGTTCACCCTCTCAGGCCGGCTATCCATCGTCGCCTTGGTGGGCCGTTACCCCACCAACTAGCTAATGGAACGCAAGGCTCTCTCTTGGCGCATATAGCTTTCATAAGTTTCCCATGCGAGAATCTCATAATATCCGGTATTAGCTGTCGTTTCCAACAGTTGTCCCAGACCAAGAGGCAAGTTCCTTACGCGTTACTCACCCGTCCGCCATCCTCAATACCCGAAGGTAAATCGAATCGACTTGCATGTGTTAAGCATTCTGTCAGCGTTCATCCTGAGCCAGGATCAAACTCTTCATTCAAATATATTTAAAGTCCTAAGACTTACGTTTACACCATTTATTGGTTTGCCATTTCTGGCATTTTGTTATTTTCATAACTTCTGACTATTTTCTCTATTCGGTTGTTAATGTCCTTTGAATTTCTTCGTTGCGGTTGTTCCCGCTACAAGAAGTATAATACCACAACAATTACATTCTGTCAACACTTTTTTTATTTTTTTACTTAAATTTTTTCTTTATTTAAAATAAACTTATTCTTTCCATCTCTTCTTAATATTTCTTCTTCAACAAATTCACTAATAACTCTAGATAAAGAAGGTCTACTTACTCCAAATAATTCAGCAAGTTCTTTAATTGAATGTTTAAAAATCACTTTATTATTTTGTGTATTTTCTAATATATAATCTAATACCTTTTCTTTTATAGTCTTATTATTAAAACTTTTCCAAACTTTGTTTGATAAAAATTGTGTTTTATCAGAAATTTCATCAAGAAAATTTATTAAGAATTTTTCATTTGTATTAAAAGCTTGTAGTAAATTATTCTTGTCAATATGTAGCAACATTCCTTCTTCTAAGACTATTAAATCTACCGGTAAATTATTGTCTTCTCCAAATATAAAAGCTGAGCCAATTATATCTCCATTTGATAAGTTTTCAATTTTTTGTACATCTCCATTACTCTTTAACATTTCTGCACTTAATAATCCCATTATAACTATAAATAAACCATCTACTTTTTCATCTCTAAAAAATACAACATCATTTTTTTTAAATTTTTTTATTTCATATTTTATCTTCCCAAATAAATTTTCTAATTCATCTTCTGATATTCCTTTAAATAATTTAAACTTAACTAAAGTTTTAAAATCCATTATAACCTCCTCCTATTTTTTCAATAATATTTAATATTATAATACCATTGTTTATTAGAAAAAATAATACTATAATTAGTATAAGAGGTGATTTTATGAAAAAATTTGGTTTATTGGGAAAAAATATTTCCTATACATTCTCACCAACTTTACATAGTAAAATTTTTGAACTATATAATATTAATGCTCAATACAAAGTATATGATTTAAAAGAAGAAAATCTAATTAAAGAATTTTTACAAAATCTAAAACAAGAAAATATTTTAGGAATTAATGTCACAATCCCATATAAAACATCTATTTTAAAATTTGTAGACATTTTATCTCCAGAAGTTCAATCTATTGGAGCTGCCAATTGCATAAAGTTTGAAAATGGAAAACTTATTGCGTACAATACTGATTACTTTGGACTTATAAAAACATTTGAAAAAATGGGATTAATCTTAAAAAATAAAAAAGTAGTTATTTTAGGTACTGGTGGAGCATCAAAAGCTTGTATTAAAGCCCTTTCAGATTTGGGTGCGATTATCTATGTTGTTTCTAGAAATATTATTAATGTAGAAAATGAATTAAAAAATGTATTTTTACTTTCATATAATGATTTAGAAAAAACTTCTGGTTATTTACTTATAAATGCCACTCCTGTTGGTACTACCCCTAATATTAATACCTCACCAGTTAAGAAAAATATCATCCAAAATTTTAATTTTGTTTTAGATCTAATATATAATCCTAAAGAGACTTTATTTTTAAAATATGCTAAAGATTTAGGAAAAACCTTCGAAAATGGTTTATATATGCTAATCTCTCAAGGAATAAAATCTCAAGAAATTTGGAATGAAAGAGAATTTAACTACGAACAAATATACAATGAACTCATTAATACAATTTATAAATAACATTGGAGGCTTTTTAAATATGAAAAAAATTATCATCACTTGTCCAAAGTGTAAAGAAAAAATGAAAATAATGGATAAAGTTGCAAAATATAGATGCCCAAATTGCAAAGAAATCTATAAATTTACTTGGTACAAAAGAATAATTCAAAAATTTGTTGGTTTTTTTCAAGGAATTGTTCAAACTTTTATTGATATAAAAAATAATTTTATAACAAAATACAAAAATACAAAAGCTACCTACAATTATATGAAGCAAATGAAAACCAACATGAAAAATAACCCAAATTGGTCAAATTATCATAGAGAACAAGCAGAAGAGAAAAGAATGAAAAATGCTCAAAAACCTAGTTTTTGGGATAAATTTAAAAAATAAAATTAAAAAAAAGGAGAGTTCTTTATACTCTCCTTTTTTCTTGAATTTATTTTACTACAATATTTACAATTTTACCTGGAACAACTATTATTTTTACAACAGTTTGTCCTTCAATAAACTTCTTAACATTTTCTATTTCTAATGCCTTCTTTTCTAACTCATCTTTAGAAACTGTTCTCTCTACTTCTAAAGTTCCTCTTAATTTTCCATTAACTTGAACAGCTATTGATATCTCATCTGCTACAGTTAATTCTTCTTTATGAGTTGGCCATGATTCTAAGAATAACATGCCCTTATTTCCCATCTCTTGCCATAACTCATCACAGAAATGAGGGGTAAATGGTGATAGCATAATAACAACATTTACCATCGCTTCTCTAAATATTTTTTTAGATTCTGATGTTTCTTTATCTGTTCCTAAAACTTGAGTTCTAAAATCTTGCATTTCATTTAATAACTCCATAGTTGCTGCTATCGATGTATTAAAGTGATAGTCAGCTTCGATAGACTCAGTTACCTTTTTAATTGTTTGGTGTAATTTTCTAACTAATCCTTTATCTTCTTTACTTAATTTTGTATAATCAATCACTGTTGAATCTGTCAAATACTCTTTATTTTCAAGAACTAATCTCCAAATTTTATTTAAAAATCTTGCTGCTCCTGCCAATCCATTTTCATTCCACTCTAATTCTCTCTCAGGTGGGGCAGCAAACATTATAAATAATCTAGTAGTATCTGCTCCATATTTATTTATCATAATCTCTGGATCTACACCATTATTTTTAGATTTTGACATTTTTTCAACTTTAACTTGGACCTCTTCACCAGTTGTTTTTAAGAAAGCTTGAGATCCTTTCATTTCAACTTCATCAGGGTATAAGAATCTATTTTCATTTGCTGAGTAATATGATGGTCCTAGTACCATTCCTTGAGTTAATAATCTTTTAAAAGGTTCATTTGATGATAATAATCCCATATCTCTTAAAACTTTTGAGAAGAATCTTGAATATAATAAGTGCATCACAGCATGCTCTATTCCACCTATATATTGATCTACAGGAACCCAACCATCAACAATATCCTTTTCAAATGGTAAGTTTGTATTTTTAGGATCACAATATCTTAAGAAATACCATGATGAATCTACAAATGTATCCATTGTATCAGTATCTCTTCTTGCAGGTCCACCACAACAAGGACATACTGAATGCTTATAACTTTCTGATGTTTCTAAAGGATTTCCATTACCTGTGAATTCTACATCTGTTGGTAATAATACTGGAAGATTCTCATCTTTTTCCATAACTACTCCACATTTTTCACAATATAAAGCTGGAATTGGTGTTCCCCAGTATCTTTGTCTTGAAACTCCCCAATCTTTTAATCTGTACTTTGTTGTTCTTTCTCCAAATCCTTTTGCTTCTACATATTCTGCTATTTTAACTAAAGCTTCTTTTGAAGATATTCCATTAAATTCTTCAGAATTTGTCATTACTCCAGATCCAACAAAAGCATTTTTCATCTCTGAAGCTTCTATCACAATCTCTTTTTTTGTTTCTTTATCTATTGGATTAATTACAACTTTTATTGGTAAATCATACTTTTTAGCAAAAGCAAAATCTCTTTCATCATGAGCTGGTACAGCCATAACAGCTCCAGTTCCATAGTTCATTAATACATAGTCAGCTATCCATAACTCAACTTTTTCTCCATTTACAGGATTTATTACATGCCAACCTGTATTTATACCATTTTTTTCTTTTCCTTCAGCTGTTCTTTCAATCATATCAGTATTCTTCATTGCAGATACAGCTTCTCTTATACTTGAATTAATTTTTATAATTTCATCTACTAATGGGTGCTCTGGAGCAATTACAGCATATGTAACTCCAAATAATGTATCAACTCTTGTTGTAAATACTGGTAACTTTTCATCTTTTTCAACCAACTTAAAGTTTACTTCTGTTCCAAAAGATTTTCCAATCCAGTTTTTTTGCATTGTTAAAACTTTTTCTGGCCATCCATCAACTAACTCTTTATGCCCTTCTAATAATTCCTCTGCATAATCTGTTATTTTAAAGAACCATTGCTCTAAATCTTTTTGGATAACAGGAGTTTTAGAGTGTCTCCAACACATTCCATCTTCAACTTGCTCGTTTGCTAAAACTGTTTGGCAATCTGGGCACCAGTTTACAGTTGATTTTTTCTTATAAACTAATCCCATTTCAAACATTTTTTTAAATATCCATTGATTCCACTTATAGTACTCAGGAGTATAAGTAGCAATCTCTCTATCCCAGTCATATGATAGTCCCATCATTTTTAACTGTCTATTCATATTATCTATATTTGATTTTGTCCATAATGCTGGATGTGCACCATTTTGAATAGCAGCATTTTCTGCAGGTAATCCAAACGAATCCCATCCCATTGGATGTAGTACATTATACCCTTTCATTCTTTTATATCTTGCTATAACATCTCCTATTGTATAGTTTCTAGCATGACCAACATGTAGTTTTCCAGATGGATATGGTAACATCTCTAAAACATAGTAATTTTCTTTTCCTTCAACTTTATTTTCAGTCTTAAATATATTTTCTTCTTTCCATTTTTGTTGCCATTTTTCTTCAATTTGGCTAAAATTATATTCTCTCATCTCTTCACCCCATTAGCTTTAATTTTATCTCATAATATAGCATAAAAAAACCTGTACTTCCACAGGTTTCTTTATTTAATATAAATTTTTTGCTATCTCAGAAAGTATTATTCCTCCAGCTACAGAAACATTTAATGAGTTAATTTTTCCATGCATTGGTATCTTAACTAAAATATCACAATTTTCTTTTACTTTCTTTCTTATACCTTCACCTTCACTACCTAATACAAGAGCCGTCTTATTTGGATATTTCTCTTCATGATAATACTTGCTTCCAGATCCTTCAGCACCGTAAACCCAGAAATCTAACTTTTTTAACTTTTCTATTGCATCAGATATATTTGTAACTTTTACTATATCAACATGTTCAATAGCTCCAGTTGAAGTTTTAATAACAGTTTCATTTATTTTAACTGAATTTCTTTCTGGAATTATAATTCCTTTTACTCCAAATATTTCAGCACTTCTAATTATTGCTCCAAAATTTCTTGGATCTTGAACTCCATCTAAAATTAAAACTATTGATTTTTCATCTCTAGCTATCTTTTCTAAAAATTCTCCTAACTCAATATAGTAATCATAATCACTTAAATATGCCACTACCCCTTGAGAGTTCTCCTCTTTTTTTCCAACTTGAAATAATTTTATATTTCTAGCTGAAGCCAAAGCCTTTAATTTACCTAGCTTTTCTTCTCTCATCCCTTTAAATATTTCAATTTTTTCGATATTGTTAGACTTATTTTGTAATAACTCTATTACAGGATTTATTCCTATTACTTTTTCCATTTTCTCACCCTTTTATATTTCTACTTTTATTCTTTCTATATCTGCACCTAACGCTTTTAACTTTACTTCTAGGTTTTCATATCCTCTATCCACATGATAGATTCTATTTACTATAGTTTCTCCATCTGCAAGTAACCCAGCTAATATTAAAGAAGCTCCTGCTCTTAAATCACTAGCCATAACCTCCGCTGATGAAAATACTTCTATTCCATCAATTCTTGCTATATTAGCATCTGTTGATATATTCGCTCCCATTCTATTTAATTCAGGAACATGCATAAATCTATTTTCAAATATTGTTTCCTTTATCTCACTTGTTCCTTTTACTAAACACATTAAGGTCATCATTGGAGATTGTAAATCTGTTGGAAATCCTGGATGTGGCATTGTTGTAGCTTTAACTGCTTTTAAATCTTTTAATTTAGTTTTTGTTGTTAAAACATCTCCATCAATATCAAACTCTGCTCCCATCTCTTCAAGTTTTGATATAAAACTCTCTATATGATCTCTTATAACTCCTTTAACAGTTATAGCTCCATCAAACATAAGTGATGCAACTATAAAAGTTCCAGCTACTATTCTATCTGGAATAATTGAATATTCACAAGGCGTTAACTTCTCTACTCCTTCAATTTCTAATCTTCCAGTTCCAATCCCCTCTATCTTTGCTCCCATTTTATTTAAAAAATTACACAAATCATCTATTTCAGGTTCTCTTGCTGCGTTTTCAATAACTGTTTTTCCCTTTGCTTTTACAGCTGCCATAATAACATTTTCTGTTGCTCCAACACTAGGAAAATCAAATACAACTTTTCCACCTATAAGTTCTTTTGCTTCTCCTTCAACATATCCGTGATCTATTTTAATCTCAACACCCAATGCTTCAAATCCTTTCAAATGTAAATCAACTGGTCTTGAACCTATCGCACACCCTCCAGGTAATGATACTTTTGCTTTTTTCTCATGAGCTAACATCGGCCCCATAACTAAAAAAGAAGCTCTCATTTTTTTTACTAAGTCATATGATGCAACAAGTGATTTTAGTCCATTATTAACTACTTTATATGAATGTTCTCCCATTTTTTCAATTTCAAGTCCTAAGCTTTCTAAAAGTTGAACAAGAGTAACTATATCTCTTAAATTTGGAACATTATTTAAAATATAAGTTCCTTTTTCAATTAACGTTGCTACAAATATTGGTAAAGCAGCATTTTTTGCTCCTTCTACTTTTAATTCTCCATTTATTTTCTTTCCACCTATTATTTTAAATGCCTCTACGCTCATGTTATCTCTCCTTTTTGTCAAATCTGTCTATTGGGCAAACCTTTCCAAATAATCTATCAAAAAAATTCATTTCTTGAAACTTATCCAATCGTTCTGGCAGTTTTGCTTTTAATTCTTTATAATGCTTTGGACAAATTTTATGCCCTTCACCATATATAAAAGCTTCACTTAATCCAGCATCAGTATATATTTTAGTTGCACTCTCTAGTACAACATCTTTATTTTCATTATCTAATGGTTCTTGAGAAACAACAACTAATCCAATATTTCCTCTAAAAGTAATATCATCTACAAGTGTATATCTTAGACCTATCTTTTCAGCTTCATCTATGTATGGTTTAATTGAATCAAAAGGAATATCTCTTCTAATTTTTAGTAAAACAGCTCTTGTATCCTTCATTGCTTCTTTTATTTCATTATGAATTAAATTTCTTTCAATCTCTTGTTTTTCCAGAGCTGCTAAAATATTTTCTTTAAATTCCCCTAAATAAATTAGCTTTTCTGTTTGAGTTTTTAAGAAGTGTAACTTTGCTTTTTCTCTTTCGTTTATTATATCATCTACCAACTAAAATCACCTTCTATAAAAAATTTATTTTTATTAATAATTATAGCATATAAAATCAAAAAAGTGATATAATTAAATATAACATTAATGTAACGGAGGTTCTATGAGATTTAGACTTTTTCTATGTTTTATTTTTGCGATTTCACTTAGTGTTTTAGCACAAAATAAAACTATTACTATTTCTGGTTTTGTTACTGATAAAGAGTTTAGATTAGGAGATGCAACTGTCTGTTTTTTCAATAGTTCTAATAAAGTTAAATGTACAAAAAGTGATATTAATGGAGAATTCTCCATAGAATTACCTGAAAATAAATATAGAGTTACTGTTAAGAAGGATGGCTATACATCTCTAATTGGAGATAACTTTTTTGTTGATTATATTTTTAACCCTCCACAAAACTTAGTTTTAAATATGACTGATAATAAAATATCTATTTATGGCAAAGTTATAAATAATTTTGGAGAACCCATTAAAGATGCTCAAGTCAAAGTTAAAATTGGAGAAAATCTCTTAGATATAAATACAAATATAAATGGTATTTTCTTTTTTCAAGGTCATGTTGGATTAATATCAATTTTTGCTCAAAAACCTGGCTTTTATGGAAATGGTGTTTCTATGTTAATTCAAAATGAGAAATTTATTAATGATATTTCAATTGTTCTCGAAGCTAAAACATTTTATATATCTGGTGCTTTAGTTCAGGGAAATAACTATCTAAAAGAAGTTGAATTAGAACTAATAAATGGAAGCAACAATAAAATTATTGCTTCATTAAAAACTTCTAAAGATGGACTTTTTGAATTTAGAGATATTTTAAACTATGAAAAAGCATATTTTAGAGTTCCTAGTCTAGGATATCAAAGTGCTCCTTTTACTATCAATAAAGATTTAAGACAATTTAATATATTTGTAAATTAAAAAGAAGCCCAAAAATGAGCTTCTTTTATTTTTATTATTTATTTAATCTTTTATTTAATTCTTCAGCTTGCTTTTCAAAACCTTTTTTTCCTAATAAAGCAAACATATTAGCTTTATATGCTTCTACTCCAGGTTGATCAAATGGATTTACTCCAAGTAAATATCCACTTACTCCACAAGCTTTTTCAAAGAAATAGAACATATATCCTAAATGATATGGTGTTGCTTCTGGTAAGTTTACTATTAAATTAGGTACGCCTCCATCTACGTGAGCTAAAACTGTACCTTGAGCTGCTTTTTTATTTACAAAATCCATTCCTTTTCCTGCTAAATAGTTTAATCCATCTAAATCTAATTTATCAGCTTCTATTATCACATCGCATTCAGGTGTTTCTATATTTACTAATGTCTCTATTAAAATTCTTTTACCATCTTGTATGAATTGTCCCATAGAGTGTAAATCTGTTGAAAAATCTGCTGCGGCAGGTAATAATCCTTTTCCATCTTTACCTTCTGACTCTCCAAATAATTGTTTCCACCATTCACCAATATAATGTAATCTTGGTTCATAGTTAATTAACATCTCTACATCTTTACCTTTTCTATTTAAGATATTTCTTATTGTTGCATATTTTAAACAATCATTATTCTCATAAGGAGCTTTATAATCCTCTTGAGCATCTCTTGCTCCAGCCATTAACTCGTCTATATTAATTCCTGCTGCTGCAATTGGTAATAATCCAACTGCTGTTAAAACAGAAAATCTTCCTCCTACATTATCAGGTACAACAAATGTTTCATACCCCTCATCTGTTGATAATTTTTTAAGTGCACCTTTACTTGCATCTGTTGTTGCATATATTCTTTTTCTTGCACCTTCAACCCCATATTTTTCCTCTAAATGCTTTTTAAATACTCTAAAAGCAATAGCTGGTTCTGTTGTTGTTCCTGATTTTGAAATAACATTAACAGAATAATCTCTATCTCCAATTATTTCTAATAAATCATTTATATATTTCCCTGAAATATTTTGTCCTGCAAAATAGATTTCAGGTCCTTTTCTTTTTGATTTAGGTTGGTTATTATAAAAAGTATGTGATAAAAATTCAATAGCTGCTCTAGCTCCTAAATAAGAACCTCCAATACCTATAACTACTAAAACTTCTGAATCATTTTTTATTTTTTCTGCTGCATCTTTTATTCTATTAAACTCTACTTTGTCATAATTAGTTGGTAAATCAAGCCAACCTAAAAAATCATTTCCTGCTCCTACTCCATTCATTAAAGTTTCTGTAGCAAGTTTACATTGAGCTTCCATTAACGATAATTCATTTTCTTTAAAAAATCCTAGTGCATTTGAATAATCAAATGATAACTTTTTCATAATATATAACCTCCATATTAATTAGATACCTACATTTTTTTCTAAAACTTCTATTCTTTTTCGTAATTCATTTACTTGTTTTTGAGTTTCGTCGTTTTTTTGTCTAATAACTTCAATATCAACTCTCATATTTTCTATTTTTCCATTAAATAAATCTGTATCAAAGCCGATTTTTGTCAATTCTCTAGAAAATTCATAAACTAAGCTTTCTAAAATAACTAAGTCACCTCTATTAGCTTTTTTTTCATTCAATGTATTGAATGCCCTGTTTAGACCTTCTGCAAAGCTATACCTTGAAACTGGAAATTCTCCTTTAAACAAAAAACTCTCTTCTGATATTACTCCCTCATTCACAAGATTTTGAATCGCTTTGTATGCCCAATGATTTTGAGGAACATCTTCGAATATAAGTTCTTTTCCTTGTCCATATGCTAATGCTATCAGTGTAAAGTATATCACAATTATTTTCTTCATACACTACCTCTTTATGGTTAATTTTTTTTCAATTATAGCACAAAGAATAAAAAAAAACAGCCCTAAAGCTGTTTGAATTCTTATTTTGGAGGCGACGACCAGATTTGAACTGGTGAATAGAGATTTTGCAGACCTCTGCCTTACCACTTGGCGACGTCGCCTTCTATAAAATTGAATGGTGCCCAGAGGCGGAATCGAACCACCGACACGGGGATTTTCAGTCCCCTGCTCTACCGACTGAGCTATCTGGGCAATAATGGCGGGAGTGACGAGGGTCGAACTCGCGACCTCATGCGTGACAGGCATGCGCTCTAACCAACTGAGCTACACCCCCATTATATGGTGGAAACAACTGGACTTGAACCAGTGACCCCCTGCTTGTAAGGCAGGTGCTCTCCCAACTGAGCTATGCTTCCTTGAAGACAACACTAGTATAGCACAATCCATTCACTAACGCAACTATTTTTTTATATTTTTTATTTTTTTTGTAAAAGAACAACACAATAAGATTTTATTCCTTCCTCATTGCCTGTAAATCCTAGTTTCTCTTCTGTAGTAGCTTTTATACTAATATTTGAAATTTCAGTTTCTAGCACTTTTGAAACTCTGTCTCTCATTTCGTCTAAATAAGGTTTTAATTTAGGATTTTGAGCAACAATTATACAATCTAAATTTATAATTCCATATCCTCTTTCTTTAATTAAGCTAAATACTCTTTCTAAAAGAATCATACTATCTATATCTTTATATTCGTTTGATGTATCTGGAAAATGCTGCCCTATATCTCCTAGAGCCAAAGCTCCTAAAAGAGCATCCATTATAGCGTGAATTAATACATCACCATCTGAATGACCTAAAACACCTTTTAGGTGGGGTATCTCTACTCCACCTAAAATTAATTTTCTTCCTTCTACTAATCTGTGAACATCATAACCATTTCCAATTCTCAACATAAATACTACCTACTTCCACTCATTATAAATTCTATTGTAAAAATCTAAAATCTCTTCAGTTGTAACTGTTGATGTTCCCATTTTTCCTACTACTACACCTGCTGCAGTATTTGCTATCTTAGCAGCTTCGTGTAATGTTACACCTGCTGCACTAGCTAGCGTAAATACAGATATAACCGTATCTCCTGCACCTGTTACATCAAATACCTCTTTTGCATATGTTGGAATATTTATTACTTCATCATTTTGAAATAAACTCATCCCCTCTTCACTTCTTGTTAAAAGAAGATTATCTAATTCTAATTTTTCTTTTAACTCTTTTCCAACCTCAATTATATTATCGAAACTTTTTTTACCTAAACACTCAATAGCTTCCTTTCTATTTGGTGTCATTGATGTAGCTCCAATATAATTTAAAGCATTTTTAGGTTTTGGATCAACAGTTACTATTATTCCTTTTTCTTTACATAACGATATTATCTTTTTTACAACTTTTGGTGTTAATACTCCTTTATCATAATCAGATAAAATTATTGCGTCTAAACCATCAATTTGTTTCTCTATCTGTTTTAATAATATTTCTTCTAAATTTTCAGTAATTGGTCTTGCATCTTCCCAATCTAATCTTAAAAGCTGTTGATTTCCACCTATTATTCTTCTTTTTACAATAGTAGGTCTATCATCACTTCTTACAATTCCCATTGTTTCTATAGATTTTTTTTCTAACTCTTTTATTAATCTATCTCCATCAAAATCTTCTCCAACAACTCCAAAACAAACTGCTTTGGCTCCTAATGTTGATAGATTATTAACTACGTTTGCTGCTCCACCTAATACAAATCTTTCCTCTTTTATTGAAACTACTGGTACTGGTGCTTCTGGAGAAATTCTTTCAACTGATCCGATTAAATAATCATCTAACATCATATCTCCAACTACTGCTACTTTTAAATTTTGAAAACTTTTAAGTATCTCTTCTAATCTACTTTTTTCCATTTTAAATCTCCTCTATTACTTCAGCTTTTAATTTTATATATAAATCTGTATGTTCTAATCTACTTGATTTGCTTCTAAATAAAATTCCTACAGCTGGAATTTCGCTTAAGATAGGAACTTTGCTATTAATTTTTTGATCTATTTTTCTTTTTAATCCACCTATTAAAATCACATCATTATTTTTTAACCTAACTTTTGTTTGCAAATTTCTCGATATTTTAGATCCTCCATCTGCATTAAATGTTCCAGAGTTAATATCACTAGGTTTTAATGATTTTTTTAATTTAAAATCACTTGCTTCTAAATTCAAATCTAAATATACACTATTATCCTCTTTTATATACGGTAAAACTTTTAAAATGATTCCAGCTTCTTTGAAAATAGGGGTGTATGTAACTGTATCATTATTTGTATTTTCCTCTTTATCTTGTCCTACAATAACTTCTTCTGTCATTTTCAAAACTCCTGTTTCACCATTTAGTAATATTATTGATGGTAATGCATTTATTGTCAAGTCTTGAGTTGTTTCTAGTAAAGTCAAAGTTAAATCTAAAACATCTTTCCCACTATTAAATTTACTAATAAAATTTATAGAGCTTCCCATTATTTCACCTAAACCATCTACAGTTCCAGATATAAGTGTTTCTAAATAAATTCCACTGCTTTTATCAGATAATCTACCTTGAGTATCATAAGCCCAATTAAAACCAAGCTCTTCAAAAAGATTTTCTTTTACATCTATTATCTCCGCAGTGACTCTAACCTGTTTTTTCCTTTTATCTAGTTTTTTTATTAAATTTTTTGCAGCATAAACTGCTTCGCCTTTTCCAAAAAGTACTATAGAATTATTTCCAGAACTAATTGAAACCTTTAGTTTATCCTCAAAAGTTTCTCTTATTATTTTTTCAATTTCTTCATGATTTAAATTTTCTAATAAAATATTTTCTATTATATCATCTTTTTGGTTTTTTTGTTCCCTTTCTTGAGGGATATTTTTAGGGAAATTTAAATTTTTTCTCTCTACATAAAAATCAAATTTATTTACTCCATCCTTTATTTCTAAAAAATCCCCACTATAAGTATAATCATTGGATAAAATCGAAATAAAATACGTTCCTTTCACAATACTATCTATTAAATATTCTCCATAATTTCCTGAATAAGCTTCAATAACTTCTCTTCTTTTTAAAATTATTTTTATACCTTTTAATTCTTTATTTGTATTTTTATCAAATACTTTTCCAACAAGCATATCTTTATCTTCTGATTTTCTTCCACGAAATATTAATGTTTTTCCATTTTTTATTTTAGTTAATCCATATGTTGCTTCCATTGCATCCAAAATTTCATCTATAGATGTCCCTTTTTTAAAATATCCATCAACTACTATATCTTTTACGTAGCTGTCCCCAATCATTGTATATTTAGAATATCTTGAAAGATGAGCAAATAAATCTACAATTGGAATATCTTTTAAATCTAACTCCTTTGGATAGGTTTCCATTGAGAAATTAGTAAAGTATATAAAAAGAAATAATATAAAAATTTTATATTTCATTAAATTGACCTCCTTTTTTTACCAATTTCTCTTGTTCTATAATTTTTAAAAGTCCCATCATTATAATAATCATAATCTAAATTTTCTTTTTTATTATTGAATATATACATAACATTCATTTTTAAATCTAAAACATTATTATTTATTTCTATCATAATAGAATCACTTTTTAATGCTATATATCTTTTCTCTTCATCTAATTGTAATATAAAATTAAAAATATCTATTTCTCTTCCTGTTGCATGATAAAAAAAAGTTCCTTCTGTATTATCTAAATTCTTTACTACTTTTACCTCTCTTCCAATTACTTCAATTGTTAAATTATTCTCATTTGAAATATCATTAATAAATTTGAAAATTTCATATTCATTATTAAAAATTAGTTTCTGTTTTTCTTCTAATAATTCATTCTTTTTAGAAATAAACTCTTTTTCTTTATCACTATTTTTCTTAAATATTATCTGCTTTTCTATTTCTATATTTTTTAAATCTTTAAGTTCTATTTTTAATTTTTTTCTTATATCAAATTTTGCTTTTAAAAATACTATTGGTTTAAATAATAAAAGATATATTATTAAAAAATTTATTACTGTGAGTATAACTTTAATTTTTAAATTAAAACTTTTTAATTTATCTCTAACTCCATTAAAAAATATAAAATTTCCCCCTCTTTTTTTATGAAATCAAATTTTGTTTCAATAATTTTTTTATCTATTGATAAATATTTTTTTAATTTAAATATATTATTTATATTTTTTCCTGTTCCATTTAATACTATTTTATTTTCTAAAAACTCTATCTTTCCTAAATTTACATCTGATTTTTTACATGCTTTTGATAAAAAAACTAAATTATCCCCAATTTTAGTTTTTTTAAATTTTAATTCTTCATCCTCATCTAACGAAATTTCAGTGAGTTTAATATCTAACTCTTTTAAATTTTTCCTATAATTAATTATTTCTTTTTTTAAATTCAAATTTTCCTCATCTAACTTATAATTTTTTAAATAAATAGCTAAACTAAAAATAAACTCTATTGCTATTATTGTTGATAATAATACTTTGATTTTTTTTCCTATTACTTTAGGCTCTTTTAGGTCCCATCCCTTCTCACTAATAATATCTCTTATTTTAAGGACTATTTCATTATCTAAAACAATTTTTATTTTTAATGTTACTTCATCAGCAACTTCATATATAGATAATAATTCATTTATCTCTCTTGGAATATCCTCTTCATCTTGAAACAAACCTTGATTAATTATTTCTCCATCTTCTAATAATTTTATTCCCCTATCATTAATCTCTAATATTTTCATTTTTTAATCTAGCTTCAACTCCTCTTATCTCTCTTTTATAGCTTTTAAAAAAATTAGACTCACCCTGTAAATATTCATAAAATAAATCAATTTTAATTTCTATTTGAGTTTTTTCTATATCTATAATCTTAACTAATTTTATTTCAAAAATATTTTTTGTAAAAGGAATAAACTTTAATTTATCTTCTATGAATTTTTCATTTTGTTTAACTGTATGCCTTTTATAACCACTTTTAGAAGTTTCATTAATATCAGTCCAAATAAGAGTTTTATCTTCAAAGTACTCAATTATGTCTTTATAATCACCGTTATCAATTAAATAATTTCCCTTAAAAATCTCATATTCTGCTATTACAGAAATATTTTCTATAACCCAATAATCATCATTTGATATTTTTAAAGAAGTAAAATTATCAATTTCATTTCTATAATTTAGTAAACTCATAGAAAATAACCATACTAAAAGTGTGAGAATAAATAAAATACTTGGAAGAATATATCCCTTATTTTTTAAACTCTTTTTTAAATTTCTCATTCAAATAATATCCCTCCATTGATACTCCATAATCTTCTAATTTAAAATTTATTTTAAAATTTTTCATAATATTTTCTCTACTTTCTAATTCTATATTTATCTCATTTTTTCTTCGCCTTTTTCCTAAAAAAGAGGTAATAATATTATCTTCAAAATAATATATTTCTATATTTGTAAATTTATACTCTCCTGGAATATATTTTTCAATAATAAGTATGTTTCCATTATTTACAGAAGGTTTAGAGTAGTCAATATAAGAGTTTATATTATCTTGTTTATATATTTTATATTCTAATGATTCATATATAGATGTGTTTATTCCTTCCAATATTAACTTTATATCTTTATTAAACCGAAACCTATTCATTTGTATTTTTCTTTCAATGTTTATATATTTTAAATAATAAAATAAAATTTGAAAAATAACTGAAACTATCACTAAAGTAAATAATATTTCTATTATTGAAAATCCTTTATTTTTGTTTATATACATATAGCTTACTCTCTCTTCTCAAATTATTTTTTTCTATCTTTATCTCTAATTCATATATTTTTTCAAAAATTTTCTTTCTTTTTATATCAATAACAAGCTCTTTATCTAAAGATATATAATCATTTATATTTAATGGATTTTTATAAAATGATCTAATCTTCTCTATTTCATTTTCTAAATTATTAAACTCATTTAGTCTATTAAATCCTTTTTTTAAATATACCAAAGAGTATAATAATGGGTTTAAAACAACTAATAATATAACTAAACTTATTAAAACCTCTAAATATGTTCCTCCTTTTTTACCATTTTTCATAATTTTCCATAATTATAATTAAAAAATATGATAAAATTAAAAATGGACCAAAAGCTATATCTTTATCTAGTTTTTTTGAATATATATATTTTCCCCCTAAATAAATCAAAGGAGTAATAAAACTTATATTTAGAAAAATTAATATATCGAAAATCGTATTAAATTTTAGAAGAAATCCTAAACTTGTAACTAACTTTACATCTCCCATTCCTACACACTCCTTATTTAAAACATCACTTCCATATCCGTATATTAAAATAAAAGGTAAAGTATATAATGCAGCGCCCAAAATTCTTTCTTCTAAATCTCCTTCTAAAAAACCCAAAATCCATCCTAATAAAAGTAACATTAAATTACTTTTATTTAAAATTATTTTTTCTCTTACATCTCTCATTATTATCTCTAACAAAATTACTACTATAAAAAAATATACTATAATTCTGACCATTTATCTCCTCTCATATTAAGTGGTAAAGTCTCTAAATCAGGTATTAATATAAAACCTTTATTTTCATTTAACTCTACTTTTACCTTTCCACCATATTTTATTACTTGTTCTTGTCCTTCATTTTTACTTCCTCCAACATCTAAAAATAATTCTGTAGTACCTGTGCTAAGCTTAATTCCCGTATATTTCTCTAATTCTTTTAAAATTTTGCTCATGTTATTATCTTCTGAATTTGGATAATTTCCATTCTCTAAATAGTAAGTTTCATTAGCCATTCTTAGACTTTGAAGAGTATTTATTGCTTTAGAATCCTTTGCAAGAGCCAAGTAATCTCTTACTTTTGGAGCTATAAAACTACTTAAAATACCTATTACACCTAAAACTAAAACAATTTCAATTACACTAAATCCTTTATTTTTTTTCTTTTTCATTGAACCTCCTAAATTTCAAAAATATCACTCATATTCAATATAGGTAAATATAAACCAATTACAAATGCGCTTATTAACACTCCTACAATCAATAATAAAATAGGTTCTGATAATTTTAAAACTATCTTTATCTTTTTATTTAACTCCTCATCTCTCATAAAAGAAATCTCTTTCAAAACCATTTCAATAGTCCCACTTTCCTCTCCAACTTTAATCATATAAATCTCCTCTAAAGATAATATATTTAATCTCTTAAAACATTCTGAAAGTAACTCTCCTTTTTTTATATTTTTTAATATAAACATTTTATTTTTTAAATATCCACTATCTAAATTTTCTAAAATAATATCTATTCCTTTATCGATAGATATTCCTGATTCTAATAATAGAGAGAGATTTTCTAAAATATTTATTATATATTTTTCCAATAAATATTTTTTTATAAAAGGTACTTTTTGTAATTGTTTTTTTAAATGAAAAAATTTTATAGAAAAAAAAACTACACAAATTATTATAATTATTGTGTAGGGAAACTTATTCAAAATATTTTGAATATTTAAAATTATTCTTGTTAAAAATGGTAATTTATTTATTTCTATTTCATATAATATTTGAAAATTAGGTACTATAAAGTAAAAAATTAAAAGTATTATTATTATTGATATGAATAATACAAAAGTTGGATACGATAATGCTATTTTTAACTCACTTTTTAATTTTTCTTTTTTTTGTTTCAAATAAGCTACTTTTAAAAAGCCATCACCTATTTTTCCAGCATTTTCTGAAACATAAATTATTAATAATTCTCTTTCTTTTATTAAATTTTCACTTCTTAAAATTTCATATATATCCTCTCCTTTTTCTAATTTTTTATAAAGATTAAAAATTCTAAATTTTAAACTTAAATTTTTACAACTATTTTTTTGAAACTCTATAGATTTTTTTAAAGAAAGACCCGCATTTAAAAGTCTTCCTATTTTAAAATATATCTTTTCTAAATCTTTTTCTTTAATTTTTCTTTCAAATTGTATTTCTAAAATTTTTATTAATTTTTTTTCCTCTTTAAATAACTTATTTAAAAGTATTTTTTTATTTTTTTCTAAATATATATCCTCTATCCGCTCATTTTCTTTATCTAGAATAAGGCATCTATACAACTTCATATTAAACATTCTCTTAAAACTTCAGATTTTGTTGTAATTCCAGTTTCAACTTTTATAAAACCATTATCTAAAAGTGTTTTAAATTCTTTGGATTTTAAATAATTTTCTAAATCTTTTATGCTTTCATTTAAAATAATATCTCTTATCTCTTTATCAAAAAATATTATCTCTTCCACAACTTCTCTACCTTTAAAACCTTCATTACAACAACTTTTCTCTATTTTACCACCACATATTTTACACACTTTTCTAACTAGTCTTTGGCTTTCAATAGCATTTATAGCTGTTGCAATAACAAATTTATCTACTCCAAAATTGATTAATCTATCAATTGCTGATACTGCATCTTTTGTATGAAGAGTTGTTATAACTAGATGCCCAGTTAATGATGCCATTAACGCTATCTCTGCAGTTTCTTTATCTCTTATCTCACCAACTAATATAATATCCGGATCTTGTCTTAAAACACTTCTTAATATTATCGAAAAATCTAATCCTATCTCATTTTTACATTGAATTTGATTAATATCTGGAAATTGGTACTCTATTGGATCTTCTATTGTAATTATATTTAATTTTTCATCATTTAAATAATTTACTATTGAATAAAGAGTTGTTGTCTTTCCACTTCCAGTTGGGCCACAAAATAATAATAATCCATTTTTTCTATTTAAAACTTCCTTTAATTTAATTAGGTTCTCAGTTGTAAATCCTAAATTTTCTAAAGAAACTTTAGATATATTATTCTTTAATATTCTTAAAACACATCTTTCTCCAAATATGGTAGGAATAAATGAAACTCTAAAATCTATTTTTTCATTCTTATATCGTGCTTTAAACCTACCATCTTGAGGCAATCTTTTTTCTCCAATATCAAGTTCACTCATTAATTTCAATTTAGTCATTAATTTTAATCCAAAATTTTTATTTAAATCTTGATAATATTTTAAAATACCATCTATACGAACTCTTATTTTGATATCACTTTCTTTTGATTCTATATGTATATCTGAAACATTCTCTTTTAAACTATAGAATATTAATTCATTTAAAAACTCTAAGATATCTTCTTTATTATATTTTATTTCATTAAAATCTCTTATTTCAAAAACTTCTCTTTTAAAATAAATATTCTCCCCCATATCATCTCCTTTCAACTTTTAATACTCTAAATTGAACTTTGTTTTCACTCGTAGAAACTTTCACATATTTAATTAAAACTCGATTTTTAACTGTTGTTTTTACCAATATAACAGTAAAAATGATGACTATTAAAAAATAATTTTTTAATTCCATTATTCCTCCATCCAACCGACTCTATTTTGACCATCTTGTGAATAGTGATAATTTAATATATTGTCATAATTAATATCTTTTATATCTCTATTTAAATATATATTTATTTTCAAAACTTTCTCTTTTTGAAATGTATAAAATGCAATTCTATTTTCAACTTGATTATTATAACCAAATATATACATTGTAAAAGCTTTACTTAAGTTTCCATTTTTTGTCGTGTCAACTTTGAAGTTTTTATTTCTATTACTATCATAAATTATTTCATATTTTAATTTTTTAGGAAGATATACTCTTTCTATAATTTCACTGTTTAATTTTTTTATATTTAAATTTTTATTTATCATATCAATCTCTATATAATATTTATTTTTCTCATACATAGATTTCACAGTATACTTAATAAAAAATGTTTGAATAATACGTCTACTACTTTCTAGATCCATTTTTTCATTATATTTAATTATTTTATAAAATAAAAAAGAGCTAACTATAAAAATAATAGCAACGCATGCTATTGTCTCTAAAAAAGTTAGCCCTTTGTTTTTTTTATTTTTGTTCATATTCACCTTCTCTTAAAGAAAATTATTTTATTTTTTTAAAAGATACATCAAGTTGGTCAAAAGATGAAATATATTTCACTCCTATATTTTCTAAAAAATCATATGCTTTTTTAAAATCTTTGCCTAAATCTGATGCTTTGTGTGAATCTGAACCTATTGTTAGAATCTCTCCTCCTAGCTTAAAATAACGTTTTATTATATCATCACAAGGATAAAATCTATTCTCATTATATCTTATTCCAGAAGTATTAATTTCAATACCCTTTCCTTTAGAAATAATTTTTTTTAAAATCTCATCAATTATATCTTGATATCTTATATAATCTATAAAACCTTTTTTGTCAATACCGCCATATCTTGTAATAAAGTCAAGATGACCTTGAACACTAAACCCATTGAAGTTTTCTACACTTTTTAATATTTCTAAAAAATATTTGTCGTGAGCTTGTTCTCTCGATTTATTTTCCCAAAACTCCTTTTGATCTAAAAGTAACTTATCCACACTGTGAACAGAAGATATTATAAAATCAAATGGATATTTTTCGATAATTTTATCTCCAACTTCTCCTAGATGTCTTTGAATTCCGAATTCCATCCCTAATTTTATATCTAAGTCATCCTTATATTGATCTTTTAACTTTAAAATCGTCGGAACATATTCATCTAAATTTAACATAAAATCATTACTATTAGTTGTCCCAATTACATCTAAATCCATATGATCAGTTATTGCAATCTCTTTAATACCTAATTCTTTTGCTTTTCTACAAATTCTATCTAAATCTTCTACAGAATCTCCAGAAAAACTACTGTGTATATGATAATCACTAATAATCACTATTTTTCCTCCAAAATCTATTTTATAGTTATAAGTATAACAAAAAAAACTGTAAATACAAGTTATTTAACTTTATCTTTACAGTTTTTATTATTGTACGTAGTACTATTATTTTTTTAAAGTTGCTAAAAGTAACGCTATATCATTTCCTGTTACTCCACTTATTCTTGAAGCTTCTCCTATTGAAAGTGGTTTAATCTCTTTTAATCCAGCTTTAGCTATATTTGAAATACCAGTTACAGTATCAAAATCAAAATCTTCTGGAATACTTAAAGCTTCTAATCTTTTAAATCTTTCTATCTGCTCTCTTTCTCTTTCAATAAATACTTCATATTTTATCATTGTTTCAATTTGATTTTTTACAAATTCAGGATATTCAGGAATATCTAATAAATGAGCTAAATCATCATAAGAAACCTCTTTAAATTTAAGAAGCTCATTTGCTTGAACTCCTTTAGTTAATCTTTGTTCTATTCCCTTTTTTTCTAATAATTCATTAGCATCTTTCATAGGAACTTTTGTTTCTTTTATTCTCTCTATCTCTTTATATACATCTTCTCTACATTTTTTTAAATAATTAATTTTATCTTCTGGAACAATTCCAATCTCCTCAGCTTTATCTAATAATCTCATAAAACCATTATCAAATCTAAGTGTTAATCTATACTCTGATCTAGATGGTAATACTCTATATGGCTCAGGTGTCTTTTTGTGAATGATATCGTCAACTAATACTCCGATATATCCTTCACTTCTATCAAAAATTATAGGCTGTTTATTCAGTGTTTTTCTTGCTGCATTAACTCCAGCGATAAATCCTTGCGTTGCTGCTTCTTCATATCCAGATGTACCATTTATCTGACCTGCAAAATATAATCCTCTTATTTTTTTGCTTTCTAAACTTGGATATAATTGTGATGCCGGTGCATAATCATATTCTACTGCATAACCATATCTCATTATTTTAGCATTTTCTAGACCTTTGATAGATTTTAACATAGCTTCTTGAGCAAATGGTGGCATTGCTGTCGTTAACCCATTTACATAAAGCTCATTTGATTCACTTGATTCTAATTCTAAAAATATCTGATGATCATATTTATCTGGAAAGTTTAAAACTTTTCTATCTAAAGATGGGCAATGTCTAGGTCCGTGTGTTTCAATTATTCCAGAAACTATTGGAGAAAATTTTAACATTTCTTTTGTTACATTTAAAGTTTCCTCAGAAGTATGAGTTAACCATGTTGGAACTACATTATTTTTTTCTTTTTGTGTATATATAGAAAAATATCTAGGATGTTCCTCTCCATAAAGTGGTTTCATAACAGAAAAATCTACAGTTCTCTTATCTATTCTTGGAGGAGTTGCTGTTTGGTATCTTTCTAAATGTATTCCATTTTTTTGTAAACTATCGGATAATTTTTCAGCTGAATTTTCACCCATTCTTCCAGCAGGATATTTTACATCTCCTATAACTATTCTTCCTTTTAAGAACGTTCCAGTAGCTAGTACAACTGTCTCTGCAAAGTATTCAATTCCTAAAGCTGTTTTAACACCTTTAATTATATCATTTTCAACTAAAAGTTCATCTACACTATCTTGCATAATCTCTAAATTTTCAGTTTCTTCAAGTAATGTTTTCATTTTTGTTCTATATAAAAATTTGTCAGCTTGTCCTCTTGTTATTCTAGCAGCAGGACCTTTACTTGTATTTAAATGTTTTAATTGAAGATTATATTGATCTGTATGCCTTCCCATCTCTCCACCTAAAACATCTATCTCTGCAACTAAATTACTTTTTCCAGGTCCACCTATTGATGGATTACATGACATCATTCCTATATTATCTAATGCCAATGTAAAAAGTAATGTTTTTCTATTCAGTCTAGCACTTGCTAAAGCAGCTTCAACTCCAGCATGTCCTCCACCAACAACTATCACATCATATTCAAAAGTCATATATTTCTCCTTTTATTTTTGTCCATATACATAAATAAACATCAAAAAAATTATAGCCACAGACAATAAATCTGTGGCTAATACCTTTTATTTTCCTACACAGAAATTACTAAAGATATGATCTAAAAGATCTTCATTACTAATCTCTCCTGTTACCTCTGACAATGAATCTAAAGCTTCTTTTAAGTCTACAGCTATTAAATCCATTGGTAATCCCATATCTATTGTTTCAAATATATTTTCCACTGCTTGCTTAGTTTTTTCTAGTGCTGACTTATGTCTAACATTAGTAATAACTAATTTTTGTGAACTATCTTCAACTTGACCAGAAATAACATAATTGTATATCTCTTTCTCCATTGAATCTATTCCTATTTTTTCTAATGCAGAAATTTTTATCCATTTTTTTATTTTTGTTAATGGTGTTATATCTAATTTAGATTCAACATCTGTTTTATTTATAAGACCTATAACTTTATCAGCATGAATTCTTTCATGTATTTTTAAATCTTCTTCATCTAATTCTCTAGAGTTATCAACAACAAATAAAACTAAATCTGCTTTTTCAATTAACTCTTTTGATTTTTCTACACCTATATTTTCTACTAAATCATCTGTTTTTCTTATTCCTGCAGTATCTACTAAGACTAAAGGAATTCCATTCAAATTAACAACTTCTTCAATAACATCTCTAGTAGTTCCAGCTATATGAGTTACAATCGCTCTCTCTTCTCTTAAAATAGAGTTTAATAAACTTGATTTTCCAACATTAGGCTTACCTACTATAGCTGTTTTTACACCTTCTTTAATCATTTTTCCCTTATTATAAGATTTAATTAAAGCATCTGTTGTATTTACAACATTATGTAAATTTTCTACTAAATCATGTGGTAATGGATCATCTATCCCTTCTTCAGGATAATCTAAAACTACATTAACATGTGCAGAAACATCTAAAAGTTGCTTTTTTAATATATCGATTTGCTCTCTTAAATCTCCTCTAAGTTGATTTAATGATAATGATATACTTTTATCCGTTTTTCCATGTATTAAGTCTATTACAGCTTCAGCTTGAGTTAAATCTAATCTACCATTCATAAAAGCTCTTCTAGTAAATTCACCTATTTCAGCTATTCTAGCTCCACTTTTTAAAACTAACTCTAAAACCTTTTCTGTAATTAAAAATCCACCATGGCAATTTATTTCTACAATATCTTCTTTAGTATAAGTATTAGGTCCTTTCATTATAGAAACTAAAACTTCATCTATTATTTGATCTCCATCATAAAGATGTCCATAATTAATACTAAAATTTTTAAGTTCGCTAACTTCTTTTTTTGATATAGGTTTAAATATTTTTGTCAGTATACATAAAGAATCACTTCCTGACATTCTAACAATTCCTATTCCACCTTCTCCTCTTGGAGTTGAAATGGCAGCAATAGTATCAAACATATAACTCACCCCTATTTCTTTTTTCTAATAACAATATATCTTTTAGGGTCTTTTCCTTCGCTATAAGTATCTAATTCTGAATATTTATTAACAACTTCATGTATAATTTTTCTTTCTCTTGGTGGCATTGGATTTAACTTTATAGGTTTAGTAGTTTTCATAGCTTTTTCTGCCATTTTTCTTGCTAAATCTCTTAATGTTACATTTCTTTTTTCTTTAAATCCTTCTACATCAACATCTATTCTAACATCTTTTATTAAAGTATTTAACAGATATTCATAGCTATTCAATGTTTTACCTTTCTTTCCAATAATTATTCCATTATCTTCACCATAAAGGTTTATAACACAATTTCTACCCTCTAGTCTTAAAATCTCAACTTCTAATTCAAGTCCCATTTTATTCAATAATTCTTGAGATGTTTTTATTATCTCTTTTTCTCTATTTTCTTTTATCTCTTTTTTTACTTCTTTTTTTTCTTGTTCTGCTTCTATGTTAGTTTCTGATTTTATAGTAGTTTTTACTATTTCATCTTTTTCTGGACCTGAAATCTTAATCTCTTCAGCTTCTACTTCTCTGCTAACTTCAACTTTATATAATCCATCTTTAGCAAAAAAACCAAAGAACGACTTAGGCTTCTCTAATTCAGTAACTTGAACAACTTGATCAGCAGTAACCTCCAATATTTTTCTAGCTCTAGCAATAGCAACTTCTCTATTACTTGCTTTGATTTCAATTATATTTTCCATAACTCTAGTCTTAGTCTCCTTTTTTCATTATGAAATATTGTTGTACTATTCCCACAAAGCTTGATGTTAACCAATAAACTTGTAATCCTGCTGGCATTTTATAAGAAATAAATACCATCATTACTGGGAATATATACATCATTTGTTTCATTTGTGGATTACTATCTGTTCCTGTTAATTTCTGTTGAATAAATGCAACAACTCCGTTTAAAACAGGTAATATATAATAAGGATCCGGTTGTAATAAATTCATCCATAAGAATGATTCAGCAGGAACGATTCCTCTTTCAGCTCTTAAAACACCAAAAAGTGCCCATAAAATAGGTAATTGAACTAATAGTGGTAAACATCCTCCAGCCGGATTTACATTTTTTTCTTTGTAAAGTTCCATTGTTTTCTGGTTTAATAAATTTTTATCATGACCATATTTTTCTTTGTATTGCTCTAATATTGGTTGTAACTCTTTCATTTTTTTCATTGATTTATCTTGTTTCAATGTTAACGGTAATAATATTATTTTTATTAATATTGTTAATCCTATTATAGCTAAACCGAAATTTCCTGTAATTCCATTTATAAATAGCAATATTTGTTCAAATATTTTGTATAAAAATTCCATTTTATTTTTTTCCTCCGCATTTTTTAACCGGTGGCACTGGATCATATCCGCCTTTAGAATATGGGTGACACCTTAAAATTCTTAATATTCCCAAATACACTCCTTTAAAAACTCCATGCACTTCAATTGCATCATACATGTATTTTGAACAAGAAGGTTGAAATATACAGTTTTTCCCCAAAAATATTGAAATATATTTTTGATAAAATCTTATTAAAATCAAGATAGTTTTTTTCAAAATATAAACTAAACTATTTTTTAAATAGCTTAGAATTTTTAAGAACACGGTCAAGATCTTTTTTCATCTCCTCAAAACTTAAAGTCTTAAATTTTTCTCCAGCTGTTCTTTTTGCAACAAAAATTATGTCATAACCCGTTAATAAGTTATTTTCATTTAAACGACAATACTCTCTAAATAATCTTTTTAATCTGTTTCTACAAACTGCATTTCCAGTTTTTTTACTTACAACAAATCCAAATTTGTTTTCATTAGTTTCATTTGCTTTAAAAAAAATAAGAGAGTAATATCCAAATGATTTTTTTCCATAATTATAAACATTTTGAAACTCCCTATTTTTTTTTAAATTAATCATAATATTTAACTCCCTAAAATAGTCCTTAAATCTTTAAAAACCCGGTGTTTTAGATCACCGGGTTTTATGCTGATAATACTTTTCTTCCTCTTGCTCTTCTTCTCTTTAATACTTTTCTTCCGTTTTTAGTTGCCATTCTAGCTCTAAACCCGTGATCCTTCTTGTATTTTCTGTTATTTGGCTGATAAGTTCTTTTCATTTTTTCACCTCCTAAAAATATCTATATTTCAGATAAATATTTTAGAAGAAATTTTGAGTTTTGTCAAGTAAATTCTCATAAATAAAAAATTAATCCTAAAATTTAAATAAAAAAAATAAATTGAAAGATATTCATGTGCATATACGCATAGTTGTTTTTTGTTTTTTGTATAATGTTATATGTACAGACTAAGATATAAAAAAAACATATGTTAAGCCATTGATTTTAAAGATGTTATATAAAAAAAAATATTATTGATAATATACAAATAAGAATACGTTGATTTTATTGATTTACTAGGTAAGTAAAAATATAAAATCTTAATAAAATCAATGCTTAATAAATATTATTGATAGTATACACAAATTAAAACCTTGTTTTTAAAGGGATTGTGAGAATCTTTTTCTTAATAAACTCATAAAAATCAATAGGTTTATTAAAGAAAAAAATATTATTGATAATATACATAAAAGAAAGTCTTATTTTCTTAGAACTTTTAAAATATAAAAATATAAAAACTTAATAAAAATAAGACTTCTAATAATAAAAAAAATATTATTGATAGTATACATAAAATAAACCTTTAACTTTATTAGATTTATACTTATTTAAGAGTTAAAAAACCTTAGAATATAAGGGGTCTAAAAAACAAAAAAATATTATTGTTAATATACAGAAAAAATGGTATATTATATTACGCTAAATATATTTATTATTGTTAATATACATATTTGGTATTATAAAATTATAGAGAGGTTTTTA